>JAQVSN010000009.1 GCA_028700515.1 Candidatus Omnitrophota bacterium | reverse complement strand
CTTGAGGGCTATACCGGCTTCGCAGGCGCTCTTTTCGAATGGTTTCAGGTACGCGCTCATAAGAAGCTGCCAGTTCCCTACAGCCTGCTCCCACACCGCGGGGTCGGCTTTTTCCCTGGCCTTCATCAGCCACCCCGTTACCATGGCCTTGACCACATCTTCATAGGTCGTCTTGGCCGATTCATAGGCGTTCCTGCCCTCTACGGCTCCCATGGTCTCGGCCAATATCCTCAAACTGTTAGGATCCTTTATCAGCAGGGGTATCGTATAGAAAACTCTGGCAGGAGGAGCCAACATGTCGCTCTTAGCCTGCACTATCTCCTCACGCGACGCCGTTATGCCCATACCGGGCATGGACGCGCTCTCCGAAATAATGTCCTCGAGGCTGGTCCTCTGGTTCGTCAGTACCTTTATATAGGGCGTTTCGAGGTCCTTGGTTATCTTTGGGGTCACAACTACATAGGAAACCCCCTTCTTCGAGAGAATATCTTTTATACCCCTGGTGTGGAAACCTCCGGCGATGAGAACACATCTTTCTTTTCCGGATTTCTCCATCTCTTTCAGGGTATTCTCGATAAGCGCGTTGTCCCTTTTTATGGCTATCTCATAAAAATCGACCATCTTCGGCATGTTATCGCCTATAAGCGCCGGGACCTCTCCCACGTTCACCGAAAAGCCGTACTTCTCGCAATTCGTCTCCACGAAAGAGACCATATTTTCCAGGCTCATGTCGACGGAGTATTCCTTAAAAAGATCATAACATTCGTTGGTAAGCTCTATGTTCGCGAGGTTCAAATACATATCTGTAAGGGTCGAGACCCTGTCCAGCGTCTCCTGTGAGGGATCTTTGAAAAGTCCCTTCTTAAGTTCCCTTCCAAGCACATCCAGTTCCTTGAAAAGCTGCTCATTGTCTATGCCGTCATAAAGTTTCGTGTATATGTAATAGTAAAAGAGGTTGGGATACTCTCGGACCATATCGATGCTATTGTCCTTTGCCAGGTCCCTGAGATATGAGTAGAAATCCACTGCTTTTATGTGCCCCTTCTTGAACTTAATAGACTGGGCCACAAGCTTCGCCATGTCTTCCTTGGCTATCTTCTTGCTCAAGGCGTCTATGTAATTGGAGCGTTCCTGGTCGACTATATCGAAGTTTATCTTTTTCTCGTATTCGAGGGTCTCGACGAGTTTTTTGAAATTCGGGTAAGCATTAAGGTCCATCCTGCGCTTGGAGGTCTGGCCGTATATGTACTCGGCGAACTGGCTAAGCTCTATCTCTTTGTCTTCGAAGGATATTATCTTCCCATCGAGTTCCCTGAGTTCGGGACTGTACATAACGCTTTTCAATTTCGCTATGACGGAACGGAGGTCTCTGAAGTACTTCTCTATGGGTTCCCTGTAGGGATATACGTCCGTGAAGGCCCTCAGGTTGTTGACGTAATGTTCTCTTGTCTCGGCGCCGAAGATGGTCCCGCTGAAATCCGAAGTTATGGAGAAAAATTCCGCGCCTGTTATTTCCCCCTTCTTCATGAAATAGGTGGCGACTTCCTTGCGTATCTCCGAATCCGGGAAAGCCTTGAACCATGTCGTGTCGACGATCCCCTCCGCGCCTTCGACCGATATGATGTCTATCCCGCACTCGTTGGTAACCTGGTCCAATATCTTGTTTATGTTGTTCTGCGCCTCATAATGGCAGTGAGCGTCCTGTATGTGAACAACTATCTTACCGCTATCCCCATTGTGTTTTTCTTTCACGGTACCGACGTCTATAGCGACTCCCACATCCTCAGCGGTCAGGATCTCCTTGAAGGCTGATAATTCTTCCGGAACTTCCGTCTTTTCAGGTACGGCGAAGCTCAGGTTGTAAACAGAAAATACGATGGATAAGAACACAGCCATCGCTTTAAAGAATGGGGATCTTTTAGGCGCGGGACCTGTCATGGCTTTCTCCTTTGTATACTGTGGCTTTCTTCAAATTAACACACAATATTAAGAGCACACCTATAGAGTGCCCTTTCTTGCTTTTTAAACTTTTACACCTATAACAAGTATATAACATCGGTACCATAATGTCAATGTGCGAAATTCAAACTATTTTATACTTTAACGCAAAACCTAAAACCTACATCACGCTGGGAGAGGAAGATCCACTCCCGATGTGGAAAAAGAAAGAAATTACGCTCTTGTGAGGACTTCACGGATGTAACGCTCGTAATTCCTTATTTCGGCCTCAAGGTCCACAGCCTGAACCTTTGGAAGGTATATGTAGAGCATACCCCTTCCGGTAGCCTCGACCCCCGGTATCGGCTCGAGGTCCATGATCCTGTTCCGGTAGGCCACGAGGTTGACAAGGACCTGGTACTGGTTGATATTATTCGAGGCATCCGGGGACATATCCACCTGGACGATCTTTGATCGCTCCGCGTCTTTGTCATATTCCAACCTTCCGGCGACACACCTGAAGCCGGTATTCATCTCGGATACACGCCCGTTAATTGCCTTTAACTTTTCAAATATCTCCGCGGTCCTATACCCGCCTTCCTTACGGTCAAGAACTATTATATCATCTTCCCCTACAACTCCTTCAAGCATCCACATCTCTATCACCCTTCGCCTGAACTCGTCCTTCTCCGGGTCAGTAACGACCCCTTCGGGAAGGGTTATGATGAATTTATCAAGTTTAGTATCGTCCTTTTCGTTCACATTCATCTGCGCCCTTCGGGCAATTACCTCAAGGCCCGGCGGGACCACCGCTCTCTCCCCGGCGGCGAGAAGCGCGTCACCGTCGGCATAATGGACAAGGAACTGCCCCTCCAAGTCCTCGTTCACTATCCTCTGCAGCGGGACTTTCTCATCAAAGGACAGATACGATCTTTCAACCCTCATCCTGTATACGCTTTCCGACCTGACATCGAGCGACTTGATGCTCCCAAGATATCCTTTCGATATGGTTTTAAGGATCTCCGGAAGATTATCCACTTTCTTTATGGTCTCCGGAGTAAGGCCCGCTATGTCGGGCCTGGATAAGGTAAATATCTTCTCTTTCATTTCGGAGGCGAAGGCCATTATGGTGTCAGCAATATCCTTTTCGTCAGCGTCCATGTCAACAAGGGCGGATCCGTAGGCCTTGTTGCGTATCCTGGCCTCCTCCAACTCCTTAAGCCTCTCTTCCGGAGTGTCCCCTTCTATCACTACGATCTTTATGCCTTCGATGCTATCTATGCTTGATATATCGGAAATATCCATGCGGAACAAAAGGGCCGACGGTATACCGACAACAAGTTCATTGTCTTGCCTCCCTATCTTACCGCTATCCCGGAGCCTTGCCAGGCCTTTAGCCAGACTTATCCTGATATTTTCCGCCATGTCGATTATCCTTCCGATCCGCTTCTCAATATCCAATATCGTAATGTGCCCGGTCCCGGCACGTACCATGCCGATCAGCTTCTTCATCCTTTCGGCCAGGTACTCGGCATACAGGAACGATATTTTTCCCCCAGCAAGTGAAAGAAGGACCTTGCCCGAGTTGACCCATAGCCGCGATATAAGCCAGGACATAGTATCCGTTTCGTAAACGCTGGACACGTTCTTTTCAATAAAGGCTTCAAGTCCCCTTATATCTATCCGCGCCTTCTCTACTTCGGACACTATGCTCCTTCCGGTGACTGAAATACCGTTAAATTCGACATACCCCCTGTTCCCCTTGTACTGGTCGATATCGGTGTTGACGATATTCCCATCTCCCCCGATGTACACTATATCATCGGGAGTGGGCGTATGTCCTACCACCACTACGAACGGGATATTCTTCCCGGTAACCAACGCTAATCCATCTTCTCTATCCGGATGTTCCCCTGTTGTGGTCCTCATGTGCACAGCAAACCTCATTGTCTTGTAACGCGATTCTGAATAGTCCTCTCCCCCAAGGTTTTTGGAAAGATCCACAAGCTGGCCATTCAACTCTCCCGCGATCTTTTTCGGGGAGATCCCGTACTCCTTAATATACTCATCCGTGATCCCTCCATGCACAAAAATGGCCCCTCCATGGGCATAAGAGGCTGTTATCCTCTTCGCCTCTATATCCTCCTTCATCGTTGAAAGAAGCGCGCTCCACTCCTTGTCTTTCTTCAGTAAAAGCCTTATCTTTTCAAGGACCTCTTTTTCCTTTTCACTCATCATCTCCCCGGAATACGCTTCTTCCGGAGCCCGGGCCATCTCCACCTTATAGATCTCGACCAGTGTCCGTGAAAGAGGATCCACTTCTCTGCCTTTTTCAACAGCGTCCTGAAGGTTCTCCAGCCATGCGACGAGAAATTCATCATCCCCGTGTATCCCGCGAAGCAGCATCAGCTCGTGGTTCCCGATCAATCTTATGACGTCCCCTCCATCCTTTTGTGCCTGTGCCTGTAACGTCCTTAAATATTCGAAAGTCTCCTTTCCATGAGGCCCCCTGTCCAACACGTCTCCCATCTGCACCACTATGGTATCCCCTCCGACCCATCTGCCCTTTTCATCAATAAGTCCGGCATCCCTCAAATTCTGCACGAGAGCCCCGATGGTCGCGTGGACATCGCCTATGACTACGTGCCTCCGGGTAAAGTTTATCGGTTTTGACACATTGAGCGTTACGTCTGACCCGTCCCATCCTTCTCTCCGATTGAGTTCCCGTCCTGCGTTCATATAGTACTCTGAAAGGGAACGGATATTCTGCCGTCGATGCATCTGCCATGAAGCAACCGTGGCTATCACGATAAGAGATAGGGATAGCGCGTACAGCCCGAGGGATAGATTCAGTCCGCGGCTGACCCCGAGAAGTGACCACACCACGCTGTCATCGGCCAGCAAAGACCCAAAAGCCACAGAAACGAGTACCGGAAGGAGCGATATCAGGAATCCTCCCACGGCTACCCGTAAAGGCGTGATGTATTCGCTTGGCGGGGCGTGAGGCCGGGCCCCCTCGTGCATAAAGAAGAACGCTGTACGGGCCGCGACCATGAGCGCTATCGTCCAGACCGACCCGATGCCCAGCACTCCGTACCCTATGCCCATTGGCAGGGCGAAAAACAGCCCTTCCTCCACCCAGGGAGCGACCTTCACGGCATACTCACGAAAGGTCATTCCCGGAGCAATAAGTTTTTTCAGCCCGGATATGGTGGCCGCCCGGACCCCGGAATAAATATTCTCCGTTCCAGAAGGCCGTTCTCTTGGGACCCGGCTTATGTCCGCCTCACCGGCTTCGGGCCTGTCGGTCCTGCGCGCTATAGCTTCGAAGAGTCCGTCTATGGCCATGTCTACAAGGGCCTTTACTACCATTACCGGCCACGCAACAAATTCCGTGCGTCTTGATATCTCCGGAAATACCGCGGTAATGAAGATGTAGGGCGCGTAGATCACTCCGACGATCTTCATAAATACCGCGCGGAAGGTCAGAGTGGCGCCGAACAGCCACATGATACCCCTGTCCGCGAGGGACGGATCATGGATGGTCGGCATAACTCTCATAAGATCACGTATAGCCAGGTGCTCGGCGACTTTTCCCGCCATACCGACGATCCGGGCTCTCAACTTCCTGCCGGCAGGGATTCCCGATCCTGACACAAGGCCCATCGCGTACGCCCAGGCTATCTTAAGTCCAAGGCCTTTTTTCATCCGGCTTATGTCACTGAACGGCCTGTCCTGAACAGGTATCTTAGCGAAAATGGTTTCAAGTACCTCGTCGTCATCCATTTCATCTCTCAAGTATCCGGTTTTACGGAAGAAAAGCGCGAGCCATACGAATTCATCGGAGGTCTTCATCCCCCTCTGCAGGAGCGCCAACCCCCCGAGCATCCTAGCGAAAGTTTCCTTATCGGTCGGGGACCTCTCCATCGCTCCGGTATCAATAAGGTGTATCTTTATCTTTCCATCCTCTTTCGAGACCATAAAATTCCCTCCATGCGGGTCTGAAAGATAAAAACCTTCACTGAACAGTTGTGTCATAAGCATATCAAAGACTATTCGTTTGACATCCCTTTTCTCTTCGCTGGAAAGAAGTCCGCTTTTGCCGCTAAGTGCCGAATCAAGCTCTTCGCCCTCCACAAGTTCGGTCATTATCAGCTTTTCATTGGACCCCGGCAAAACACCAGGTACCGAGAACTCTACGGGCACTCCCAAGGATGTAGCGTACCGTTCGCGGCTGTTGATCATGAGGAGCTGTTCCGCGAGGACCCTGGAATTCTCTATCTCCCTCTTAAAGTCGGCGTCGCTGGATATGCCTTCAGAAGCCCTGTTCTCGAACCCTTCGGGGACCATAACTCCCGAGCCCCTGAGATCATTACAAACCTTCCTGAACAGATCCAGGTCGGAGGCAAGATCATGAGCGACATCCGGCCTTTTTATCTTCAGGGCCATTTTCCGCCCTTCCGGGTCCGCGGCCAGGAAAACCACCTTTATGGAGGCCGACCCCAGAAGTCTTCCGACCTCAGCTACCCGACTCTCCTTTCCGACACGAGCGAGGCTTTCAAAGGCAACTTCTTTCTTGAGCGGGTCAGCCTTTGAAGAAAGCCTCCTGAACGCTTCTTTCAGGTCGTCGGGAAGGTCTACATCTCCCGAGAACGCGAGTATCTGGGCCACTTTTATGCCAATGATCCCCAGGGATTCCATCAGGGCCGGTATTATTTCAAGGTCAGCGTAATCGTTCTTTTCCCCGGCAACAACATCGGCGAAGTTGGCCCCCAAAGCCAGGATCATGTCCATTCTTTTTTTCTCGCCGCTGTTAGCGACTACCGCTTTAAAGATCTTTCGTATCAGGCTCTTTGATATCCTTCCTTTCTTCATCTTCCTCATTATGCTCTCGAACATATCCCTGATGAACCCGTCGAACGCCTGGGCGTCCCTCAATATACCGTTCCTTCCAAGGAAGAGCCTCTCCATGAGTATTTTTCTGGGGGTCTCCCCGGCGTGGGGATACTTTGAGGTGGAGAGCCTCATAAGATACATTTCTTTCATCCTGTCAAATGAGACCCCCAAAAGTTCTTCGTACTCCCTGACAAAAATGGGTTTTCCTATAACCCCGAATATCCAAAGAGCCAGGTCTTTCTTCCCCTGTGCGGGAAGCTCCTCCAGGAGAAGCCCCAGTTTCTCTTCCGTGTAGACCTTCTTCTGTTGAACTTCATCGTCAAGTATCTCGCGCCTATCGCTATGATAGAGTTTCCTTATGGCCTCATAGTCCTCGGCGGAAGTGGTCCTCTCCATTATGGATGAAATGATGTCATCCCTGAAATAGCTCTTCTCGGGGAAGATCTCCTCGACAATGGCGGTCTCTTCCCGGGGCGACACCTCTCCGGCAAGAGAGATACTGATACCCAACGCCTCCAGGAGATACTTATTCGCGAAGTACTCATTACTGAAAAGAGGGGCCGTTTCACGGAGAAACTTCATCCTTTCTTCGGGTCCGAGAGACTTTTGCGGAAGAGCGTCCACGATCTTTTCGAGATATCTGTCCCGGGCGGGCTGTTTATCTGAAAAGATGGAACATACGCGCTCTATTTTCTCGCGTGGGGCCATGTTCTCGGCGGAGGCCATTCCATCCAACTCGTCACCGAAGAATATCCCGGGAAGGACCGCGTCATAATGCCCTATTTTCCCGGGATGATCCAGATCAAAGAAAAGCACATCGGTCTTTTCTATCCCCTTTTTGCGCCTTAAGTATCCCAGATACGCTACTACAAGCTTTCTTACCCACAAAAGATCGGAGTTCCTGTAAACGAGGCCGTACAGTTCCTCAACGTAGTAGTTGCGCAATATCGAGGAAGCGAGGCCAATGTCTAAAGTCCCGTCCTTGACCCCCGCTATATGCCTTTCCTCAAGTATGGCCGTATACGCCGGTGTCATCCTGAATCGTGACGGAAAAAACATAAGAAGCGTGAGGTTATATCCTGCCATCATCATACGAACGATCGTTTCGGTATAATTCCTTATCCTTTTTCCAACTTTGGATATCATTTCTTCCAAATCACCGGTCTCCCGGACGTATTTTATGTCATCAAACCTCTTAAAATAACTCGACACCCCTTCGGTGCTCCCTATCCCCCCTTTTTTGGCGGCACTCACCCTCGCGAGCATGTAGCTCAATAGGACCCTGTTAACAAAATACAGTCTCATGTCCGGCGACATATTCTTCACCGCTGCTTCTGTCTGGCGTCTAAGATCGGGACTTGACATCACCACGGCCCTGAATTCCTTAAGATCATCGCTGAACTTGATCCCCGGACGAACCTTTCTTGCGGCCATAACGAGAATGGCGATCATCACAAAGTTCCTGACCGTCCCCGGGGGCAGATATTCGATAGCGGCTTCAATAAGTTCGCGCGAAGTCTTACCGGTGCTCTCAAGTATGGGCAAAAGGACCTCAACTACCTCATCAAGCGGCGTTCCGGAAAGATCGGCCCTGTCGGCATAAAACGGCAGTTTAAAAAGGTCCCCCAGGAGGTTCTCATATTTTTCTGTAACGTTCTTTTCAGTTGTACTTGTCTCGATACCCATTTTCATATACTTCATGATATAGCTGGAATTGTCATTCAACAGACCGGGCTTCTCAGTTCCCATGTGGACCTTAAAAAGCGTTTGCATCAACGGAAGGAGCGGATCTATCCTGCTATCCAATCCGGCGGCAGACAGGAAAGTCCTCATCCCGAGGAACATCACGAGGTCCTCCCATGTCCTCACAGCTTTGTCGTCTATCTCCTTTTCGAGTGTTAAGGCATCCAGGGCCACCGCTCCTCCAAAAAAGGACCTTCCCCGTCTTGAATCCTGTCTCAGGACCCCCATCGTGTCATGTAAGTCCCGTAAATAATCACTGTTAATGAATCGCATAAGAAGGGACATCTGAGAAATACCCATGTCCAAGGACAACCTTTCCAGATAATCCCTTCCGGGTAAAGCGCCCGCAGAAAGACCCGCTATAAGCACCAGGGCATCATAAGTTATTTCCTTCATCACCCCTGAAGGAACTTCTATCCCCGCCTCCTCAAATTTACCCAAAACCAGTTCTTCAAGGTCTTCCCAACTGAACGTGGAAAGGATACTGAACGTTTCCTTGTCCAGGGCGGATCCGCCCATCTCCGTCCTGCCTTCCTGAGAGCGGCTATATTGATTGATCAATGTTAGAGCCTTTGCTTTTTCGGAGGCGGTCCTTTGGGCCCTTGGATCCGCGTACTCCCACTGGAGGAGATTAAACGCCAGACTCGCTCCAGATATACCGAAAAATTCGACCATCCTGGTGTCGCCCTTCATAAGATCGTCTATGAACCTCGCGGTCATTTTGTAAAGTATCTTCTCCTCGAAAAAATTCCTTCTTCCGGCAATGAACATCTCCAACTCCGGACCTGCTTCTCCCGACAAATATGTCTCAACAAGGAAATCAGCTATGCGCCCTGAAGCCGTGTTGGGGAAGCCCTTGTACAACGACGGAAAGCTCATGAAAATACGGGCTTTTTCGGCGGCGTCTATCATATCCGTGTGTATTATCGCCTCGACCGCCGCTTTACACAGGTCCTTTTCGGGATCACCGAACACCATACCGGTATATTCAGAGAGCGAATAAAAGTGATCGGTCCTCTGAAAACGTTCCAGGGTTTTGAGCCCTTCACTGAAGTCCATTTTCCTCACTTCAAAAGCCATCGCATCATACGCGTGATCTTCCCAGAACATACGCGCGGCGGAAGAAAGGGCCTTTTTGGCGCTTAACTCGGAAGTGTGTCTGATCATCGGAACTCCAAAAACCCCCCGCTCTGGAAGAATAAAACCAACCTCTCCATCAAGGAACTGGATACCATACCCGGTGTTCCTCATCCCCTCCAGGAAAGATAATCCCGACCGGTCAAATGAGTCCAACTCATATAAAGCGGCATGCCTCAAGAGCCCATCAAGCATTCCCCTGGTAAAGCCCCCATAACGCTGTTCGACTTGATCGAGGAATATCCTATAGTCCCGGGTAGATCGAGCCTTTCTCTCCAGGAAGGAAGCGTCGAATAAAAGGGTCATTACCTCCAGAATTGTCCGGTCGCTCCCGGTAAGGTCTTTTTTATCAAGATCCCCGCTCGCCGCCTTCCTGACGAGCTCGCTCTTCTTTTCATCTTTACTTGTCACCCTCAAAACATCCTCTTCGTCCACCATAAGAGCGATGAACTCCTCCTGGACCCTGCGGGAACCCTTTTCGGAAGGCACGCGTTCAAGCAAAGCTATTGTTCCGTAATAAAGGGCGCCGCTGACATATTCAGGCGCTATGGAATCGATCTCGCTGACCGTGCCAAGCAGAGAGTCAAAGCTTTCAGCCTCGAAAAGCCTCGAAAAATCGGTCTTAAGGTCGCTTGAAGCGAGGACAGCTTTTTGGGCTTCAGCCGAAAACGGTGAGCTCTTTCCGGCGCTACGCCAGTTAGTGGACCTTATCGTGTCCCGCAGGACTTTTATCCTGGCGTCCGTGTCCTGATGTTCATCCAGAACCTCGACCGCTAAAGAAAAAAGTCCGGGTTTGCCTCTCACTTCAGAAATGATAGTGAAGAACCTGTCGGCTTTGAGCACATCATATCCGGCCCTATCCATGATCTCAAGGGCCCACCTGTCTGAATCTATTTCCTGCGCATACCTCCTTATCATTCCTTCTTTTCCAGGAGACATTTTTTGCCATAAATGTCTTATCTCGTGTGCAAGAATAAAAGCCGCCGAGTCCTTGGTAAGTTCTCTTCCCATTTCGCGGTAGAGTCCCTGATCAAGCCGCTCACTCAACAACTTGGTCGATACTTCACCAAAAAATAACGCGCGTAAGAGCCCGGTAGAGACACATACGATGCGGTTGTCCGGTATGGCGAACGCTACGGGCGATGAGTTTTCCAACAGATAGAGCTCCGCTCCCTCCACACCCGCCTCGGCGCAAAGCCTGTCAAATATTTCTTTGGCTTCAGCATAGAGAGGGGCAAATGGAGTTGAAAGAGGGTCGGAAAGAAGCCCTTCACTCATGCGAAGGGCCTTAAGCGTAAGTTCCCTGCTGTCATAAAAAGTCCCGGTACTGTCCGGATCCGCCGGTTCCTGAAGGGCGGTCTTCTTTACATCCTCTCTTTCTTCCCCGGAAGCCGGACTTCCGGTCCGCGGACCTATAGCCGCGGTCGCGCGTCCCGCCTCTATGGCTTTTACGTTCTCCACCTGGTGTAAGATTCCGGAGAAGAAGACTGAGGATAAGATCAAGGTTGAGGCTGAGGTTGAGGTTAAGAAGGAGAGAAGGCCGCTGTCAACCGCGGGCGTTCCACCGAAAACCATAGCCGCAACAACCGGAAGGAGCGATATCAGGAAACCTCCTATAGCTACGCGTAAGGGAGTCATGTACGCGGAGGGCGGAGGACGGTTCGCAGTTTGCGGCGAAAGGCCAAGAGTTTCGCTCACCGCTGACCGCCAACCGTTGACCGCTGACAGGGCACCCTCGTGCATGATAAAGAATACCGTCCTCGCGGCCGCCATAACAGCGACTGTTCCCAGACTGCCAAGCCCAAACAACCAACCGCCAACTACCAAAGGCAGAGCTAAAAACATCCCCTCCTCTACCCAGGGAGCGACCTTTAAGGCATATTCTTCCAGCGACATTTTCGGCGCCACGATACTCTTAACCCCTCCAAGGGTGGCAGTATGGGGGGTATTTATCAGATCATTAAGCCTGCTTATCATCATCCCCTCATCGTTTATGACACCGTCAGGCATCTCGACATTGTAGGTGTTGATGATCTCCTCAACTTTTTCCTTATAGTATTCGAATTCTCCTTCCACTCCAGGTTTAGCGAACCGGTCCAACAGGATAAAGTAAACTCTGTCGAATACCTCTTCCGGAAGTCTTCCATGCACCTGATCGCTGAACAGAAAATCCTCAAAACCATTGATATTGATCACCACTGTATCGGCGTTCCACAGAGTTGGATCTATCAGGAGCATCTCCTCGGTAACAAGCCTCTTGTCGAACCCGGCCATAATGGATGCAGGGACGTAGTGCATCAACTTCGCGGCAGCCATCTGTCTCATCAATTTGATCTTCCGCATCTTGGGAGGCGCCCATACCCCCACTAAAAGGTCGAATATCTCTTTCCTCTCTTCAGGGAGAAATATCTCATCACTGCCGGCGAGACGACTTGTAACAAGAAAAATGTCCTTTTTAGAGGGAGTTATCATCTCCACAACATCTCCGGTAACCAGTCTCCCATTCTTCCTCTCGGTTATGTCGATATACAGGTTCTTCCTGACCACGTCCCTGTTCCAACTTCCATGCTTCTCGATACCGGCAAAGACCGCTTCAAGCTCCTCTCTCAATGTGGACGCCGCTATCCCGGAAGTATCTTTTGTTATCAACCAATTGCCATCATCGTCAAAAAGCCTCAATAGGGTCACTTCTTCCACCATAAGTTCCTTCGCTCCGGACTCTTTAAGTAGTTTCACCCTCTGCCTTACCGCCTTTGTGAGGGCCTCTTCGTCCACGGCGTTCTTTTTTCCCTCCGGACCTTTTATGGTCATATACGGTTTCTGGTCTATAACACGGAATCTGTCCCTTTTTCCCTGGTCAAAGAACGGCATAAAAGCGTTCTCGCCGTTCCTTATCCTTCTGAGGAAATCCACGAAGCCTAATGTCCCCTTAAGGTCAAACCTGCTGATCATGCTCCGCCAGTCCTCCCTGCGGGAGTACCCAAGCATCCATATGTCTTCCATGGCTACCCTGCGCGCGTTATTTCCGGATTTTCTTAATTCCTCCGCGGTCCTGGCGGAGAAATACTTTTTTCCGCTGCCCTGAGATCCGAGGAAAGCCGCTATGATGGGTCTTTCGGCGCGCGCGTTGGCCACCTTAATGGAATGGATCTTCGCTAAGACCGAATCCAGCGCTTTTTTCTTATCCCGTTCCCCGAGAAGAGCGAATACATTTCTGCGATGAAGAAGGTCAGAGAGCTGCGCCCTTAAAAGCCGTGGTCTTGTATCCATTGCCACTCTCGAAGCCGATCCCTCCGATGATATTCCTTCGAAAACGTTTTTCGCGTATCTGTATGTGAGGTCGTCCAGCATTTCCGGCGCAGAAAGTCCATCGACGACCTCCGGAGTGAATGAAAGCTCGTTTACAATGTAGCTCGCGTCCAAACGGTCCGGGATCGTGCCCCGGGGCAGCATGCGTATCCTCGTATCATAAAGCGCGCTCCTTACCTTATTGACCAGCACGTGGTCATTCTCGCTTCCTTTCTCGCTTAATATCTTAGACGCGTAGGACAGCATTATCCTGTTCCGCGACACGGAATAGTCCGCTTCGTAGTCCTTTGTTGCCAGTTCCGAACTCTCTTCCATTGCTTTTCTTCTCGCTTCGTCGAACACTTCTCTGTACACATCCGGACAATAGGCTTCAAGTACCTTCCAAATAATGGTTTCCATGCCCATGTTTATGTCGGCTTTTATAACGCCTTTTCCGGAAAGTTCCCGAACCTTATCGCCGTCAAACACATCAGAAACTTCTGCCGTAAGACCCAATCCGGGATGCGTTTCTGCCAGTCCCGCCAAAACCGGGTCGACTTCACGTCCGGCCTTAACAGTCATTATCCCGGGAACCGTTCCCAATTGATCTAAAAGCGCCGCGGCCCTCGCTCCCGTTCCCGCCTCCCCGGAAAGATCCAGGTCGGCGGCCACAACCTCCATCCCGATCTCCACTCCAAGACGGTTAGATTCGGAGTATATGTGCTCCTGTAATATTTTGAGGACATTGGCGGCATATTCAAATCTTTCCGCGTCCGGTATTTCCGTTTTTATTTCGATCTTATCATGGTCAAAGGCGTATTCGATAGTTTTGGGAATGCCTTCAATCTTACCGTTGCGTGTCCTCACCGTTCCTTCATGGACAAAACCCTCGCTTGCGCTTAAATAGACGTTGCTTCGATCCCGGTAGAAATCAAATTCTTCAATAAGATCACCATTCTTTTCTTGCCAGCTGCGTGTAGCGTATGGGAAAAAAACACCCACGGGTTTCATTGTCTCATCCCAGTCCTTCTCGAGCACTCTTCCAGATATCTCAAGCCGCGAAATGTCTACAGCTATGGAGGTATATCCCTCCTCCATAGCCCGGGTAATAAGTTTCTTCAGTTCCTCAATGCTCTTTCCGTCTACATTGTCTATCGTCGGAGTATCCATATGAAGGAAATAGACAGGACCCTCTTCCCCAAACTCCAGCTCAGCCTTACGCGTCAGGGATTCGATAGGATACAACTCGTTGTTACTGTCGAAGAGTGACAGATCGCGGGATGCTATCTTCAGACCGAAAGCTGCCCCGGATTCGCGGGCGGCCTTCAACACCGCTCCTGTTTGAAAAGCCATGGAGACCTTCCCGAGCCCCAGGGCTATCACAGGAACGATAAAACCATCTTTTTTAGCCGCACGTAGTATCCTTTTCGGAGGCATCGGGAGGGACCGCAGTTTCACCGCCATGTTCCGATTTACATCCGGCCCCAGGGAAGAGATAATATCCTCGGCTATCATCCTTACTTCCGGATACGGGCTCTCGGCGGCGGAGACCACGATACCGATCTTCTTCAACATCTCTTTAAGGTCCTTGACCCTGATCTTCCCTGAAGGATCTGTAACTTCAACGGAATCTTTGAGCTGTTTAAGGATGATCTTCCGGGTCGACGACGAAGCGGCGGCCCTTAACTCTTCATGAGGCTCTTTTGCCGCGGACTTGAGCGTTTCCAAGGCTTTTTCCATTTGTTCCGGGATATCGAACTCCGCAAGAGCTTCAGCGGCGGCCACACGCACAGAAAGATCGTCCGATCTCTCGAGCATATCGGAAACGGTATTGAACGCCATGTTGTCGTAGTAGTCTATTATCCCGTTGACGGCAAAGAGGGCCTTGAGATAACCGGATACGAGTACTTCATTTTTTTCGAGGACCATCGGAACATCCGGGCCGGTGAGCGGAAGAGGCACCGTATCGTCGACTTTGACCGGATGCGGCATAAAGTCGGCTCCATGGGACACCGCGTTGATAACATCCGCTGATCTCTGGCGCTTGATGCCTGACATAGCGGAAAGTTTTGTCTCATCCATATCAGGATACCCCGCCAGACTGGATCGTGATTGGCCTATGAATATCCCTACCTCTATGGGGGCGGGGGGCGTCACCGATCTTTCAGCGGTTTCACGGGAAAGACCCTTTTTCTCCATAAGAGCCCGCACTTCCTCCCGGAACCTTTGTTCATCGGCAGCCAAACTCCGTGTTTCTACCACATGCTTGAAGACAAAATCATACGTTCCGTGACCTACCTCGTCGATCACCATTATTCTCTCACCGGGCTTTACTCCCTCGATTATGCCGGAAGCCAGGAGCTGTTTCCATATGCCGTCGAAGATCCCTCTCCATTTCGGGTTATCTTCCCTGTCGATCGAAACTATCATTTTTTCGACTTCACTCTGAAGCTCACCGAAATCTTTAACGCGTTCCTCAACATCGTCATCTCCCGAAGTATCTGATATACGCCCTACATATTCACCCAGCACCCGGTAGTTATTGAAACCCATGGTGTCCCGCGATATAAAGAACATGTGGTCATCAGATTCTCCTCCACGCATAAGGTTCAGGAGGTAAGATGTCTGGAACGCGCTTCCCGCTGCTCTGGCAAGGTATATACGCTTCTTCGCACCTTCCGCTCCGGGATAGTTCTTTTCAATAAAATCGTCCAGATACTTCACAAAATAAGGATTAGCCTCGGCCATCTGGAACATTTCGTTCAGTGACGTATAGTTCGGGCTCTTTTGTCTGGCCTTGACCGACTCCGTAAGTATAAGCTGTGAATCACCGTAGGTAACTAATTTCCTTCCATCCACGGTCTTTACGGACTCATCTGTCACGGGCTCCGACGGGACCCTTAACTTCTCGGGATGCCTCATAACGTTTATAAGCCCCGGGTTGACGTTCGTCCCGTCACCGTTGATAAAGAACTTAAGGGATCTGTACTCTTCATACATCCTGGCATACTCGATACTCTCCGGATCGACCTTCTTCATATCAAGCTCTATGCCATCAAGAAGCATCTGCACCCTTTGCATGACCTTCTCTATCATCTCTACATTAGTGAACTTTCTGTAATTTCCGGCATCGTCCATCCTCATGTCCATGGTCCCGAGAGACCGCCAGAAAGCCGTAAGGTTCTCGACATTGAGGCTTAATTTTATCTCGATGGTCTCGCCATCCGGCCGCTCAATATTACAACCCACGTTGGCATCCGCGAACTTTCTTCTCAACTCCCTTTCGAGTCTGCTCATCTTTTCTTTCGGGGCACCTTCGATATCGAACATTATCCTTATGCGTTGATACGGCCCGCAAACACGGACCTTCTCACCAGGAATTCCAAGCTCGTCTATTGACGACATGATCATCCCCACAATGCTTGTGCCTATCTCTGCGTTTTCCCTCACGCGGAGAGGGACCCTTTTAAGCTTTGCCAGGGACTTGATTATGGCTTTCTGCAATTCGGACGAAACCTTGATCTTTTCCGCCATCCAAAAAGAAGCGTCCCATTCAAGCGCCCTGACCAGGAACGGAATAGCTTCAGGATCTCCGAGTTCTCCGAGTCTTTGAGCGGCGTATATTTTTTCTTCTTCCGTCCCTTTCTCGAGATCCTCAACGAGCTTTTCTGTCGCGGGAGCAGACGCCAAACTCGCCGGGGACCGTCCGGCCGCTATGGCTTTTACGTTCTCCCGCCGGTGGAAGAGTCCGGAGAAGAAGGATGAGGTTAAGGTTAAGGTTGAGGTGAAGACGGAGGCAAGGCCGCTGTCAGCGGCGGGCAGTCCTCCAAGGACCATAGCAGCGGCTACCGGGAGGAGCGATATCAGGAATCCGTCAATAGCCACTGTAAGCGGCGCGCGGTATTCCGCCGCTCTCTTCTCAGCTCTCATCTCTCGGCTCTCACCTGCCGGAGGAGCGTGCGGCCTCGCCCCCTCATGCATAAAGAAGAATGCCGTCCTCGAGGCCGCCATAACGGCGACTGTTCCCAGGCTGTCAAGGCCGAACAACCAACTACCAACTACCAACGGCAAAGCAAAGAATATCCCCTCCTCCACCCACGGGGCTGTTTTCAAGGCGTACTCAACGAACGGCACTTTAGGTGCAATAAGTTCCTTGACGGCGTATATCGTCGCGGGCGTCTTGGGGGCCGCATCCGATGGGACCATATCTTCATCCCTGCCGGCCGCGTCTTTTTTGGCGAGCCACGGTCCAAGGTAACTCCTTCCGCCGTCAGCGTATAACCAATCCAGGGCTTTACGCGACTCTCTCTGTATTTCTGTACCCTCATCAGCCTGGAAATACACCCTTTCACAGAAGATCGCTCCCGCTACAGCCCCCATTTCCTCTTTTAATGCGCTGAAGATAATATCGTATGGTATAAGCAGATAGTCATGCATATGCTCTACAACCTCTATCTCCCTGGCCTTACGGATATAGCTGCCGGACGACTCTAACTCCACTTCATATCCTCCCGAAGTCTTCCTCACGATGAAATTATCAAGAGAAATATCAAAAGGATAACGTCTCATCTCCCTGAGCTTATCGAACGCTATCGAAAATTCGTTCACAGGGTCTTTAAGCTCGCTCACTCCGAGAAGATCCGACAAAAACTGTTTCCTGGCCGGCGTAAGTTCGGATCTATCTATCTTCTCGAACTCACGTATCAGAGCAAGTCTGTCCGTGACATCTACTGACGCGTCAAGTCCAATGGCACCCGCCAGTTTCCCGTAAACATCCTGCTCATGGCTATACATTCGGAAAAGAGATACCGCTATGTCCTTCCTTATCGTATCTACCTCTTCCGGACGAAGATCCTTATCCCAATATCTGCCTTGTATCACGACATCCATGGCTCTCGGTGAATGCCCCATCTCCCTCATCTTCACGCCGACATAGGGACCTTTACTCGCGCGTCTGTATACCGCGTTCGTCGTCAAATAAGGTTTGTCCAATAAGAACGATCTGCGCTGCTCTGTCATTATCTCGTCGAACCCTATCCCGGCAAACGACTTTTCAAGATCGTTCATGTCGATGTTCTTTTCAGTTAAGCTGCGGGCCAGATCATCGACGGCGCTCTTGCGCATCCCTTCCGTTCCGGAAAAGCACACCGGCATACCGGAAAAACCGGATGAAAGGTTCCACCTGACGACCTCGGAAAATTCATCATCGGCTTCTATTTCTCTTACGCTCCGGGAAATATCCACTTCATAATCGCTGGCACTAAAGGCTTCACGGACCTTTTCATCGAAATAATCTCTGAGCTCAGCCGCACGAGGTTCGTCAAGGACCGCTTTTGTCCAATCGTATATGTCTTTGCGCGCTATCTGCAGATTCCTTAGAAAGACAGTTCCATGCACCGGCATGGCATCGGAAGCCTTCATGAATTTACCCGCGTCAAGAGAACCGATCTGCCCGACTGACGGATCCCATCCGTAATTTTCGGTTTTTACGTCCCAATCGAAAACCCCTCTTATCATCATCGCGCGTATTGCCGTCATGAACTCTCTTATCAGCATCTTGGCTGTCTCTATATCCCCTCTCTCAATGGCGTCCGCCAGTATCCCCACACATCTGCGCTGCCCCGGCCCGACGATCCCCATCCCCTCCTTGAAGAACACAAGTACATGCTTTTGAACAAGCGCGTTCGGGAGTGTTTTTTCCTCGACCGTCCCGTCTTTTTTCTTTTCCCTTATAACAAGGTCCTTCAATATGAAGAACCTTATGAAAAGATGTCCAAGGCTTTCCTCCGCTATCCGATACCCCTTGATCGGCCCCTGTTCATCCGTCTCTTTCTCGTATATCGATCTTTTTATCAATTCCCTATCCACCAGCGCGAGCTCCTTAACAACTACGCTCCTGTCCGGGTTCGAATATACTCTGGCATCTCCGCCAGCGGTAAAATATTCCAGTTCCTGGGAATATATCTTTTCTCTGAATACACCCCCCACCTCGTCAAGCACATCCGGCAGCACAACCCCCGCTGAAGCAAGTTCTTCGGCATGGTCCCGCAACTCAAAATCTCTGTACATCTGGATCAGTCTTGAAGCCGCTCTTTCATGAGGGTCTCTTACGGACGCGTCGAGGTTGTACCCGGTCTTGTAGAGTATCAGCATGATGTTCTTGAACGCACCGGCATGATCTACTCTCAGGGTCAATATGTCCCTTCCGACAAGTTCACGCAGTTCAAGAACAGTGACTTTTTCCACTGACCCGCCTTCAATACCGAATTCCCCGAAAACAGTCTCATCGGAAAGCAACTCATGTATAAGCAGCCTGGCATCCGGAGCAAGCTCTCCGGAAACGGGACGCGCGTCAAGCGTAAAAGGCAGGGGCTGCGGTTTCTCTTCGGCTCTGACAGTACCGGCACTTGCCATACTTTTTTTAATGGCCCCGGCGGACGGATGTATTGTCTCTCCAGCCAGGCTGTGGCGCCGGTCAGCGGCCAGCCACAGAACGTTATAGACCAGAGTTGAAAGGATGCCTTCCATTTCGGCGTCCGATATGTGTCCTTCCATAAAAGCGGGTTCGCCTAAAGCTTGCCTGAGTCCGGGGGCAAGCCTGCCCATTTCCCTTGAATCCACCATGAACGGGTCATTAAGAGGAAGATACAGGTCTTCGCCCGATAGTTCTTCCTCTGACGGCCATACTGACACCCTGACCTCATCCCCGTATCTTTCCATGGACACGTTGTTCTCCCGAAGCGTCTCAGACTCTGCCGCCAAATACTCCTCCCCCAGTCCCATGCCGGGGGCAATGGCATCAAGGCCGGAAACATTTGCCTGCCGGAAGGCATCCAGGATGTTCATCGATGACCTGCTGTCAATGAACCCTTTTTCGGAAGAAGTTATGGTCGTGTATCCGAACAACAGTACGTTATCAGTGATATCGTCATACCCATAATTCTCCAGCATATTGATCCCGGTATCCACCACACCACGTTTCCACATCTCTACCTGAAGATCCCACCACTTGCGTACTATGTTCTTTGCCTCTTCTCTGGCCAGATCGTCCCCCCTTACAACAAGCTCCTTCAACCTGTCCCTGAGAGGCACTGTCTTAGTTTCGATAAGTGCTTTTTCGAATTTCACTTCTTTATCGTCAACGACGAAATCGACCCCATCCACGTACAGAACATTCGCCGCGAGACCTCCCAGTCTCTCTCTTGCGAGGGTCACACCGGGCAGCAGTGTCTCATCGAATTCCAAAGGCTCACCGGAAAGGCTCACAGCTCCGTCCTTCAATACCCTGATCACAAAATCGAGATCGGTCGCTGTATAAGCAGCCGTCGTCAGGCCTTCCGGCTCTATCTTATACAGGGTTTTGTTCAGAAGCGCTTTCCGTACACGCGAATTCAGGACATGGTGGTAGGGTAATATTTTGTTAAGCACGTTACGGTAAGTTTCCGCGCTGACACCGTCCGGCAGGCCGGAGATCGACGGCACATCGAACCGCTCCGCCGCAAGGTCATGCGGCCCGGACCTGGGCATCCTAGCGGAACAGACAGCATATTCCATGAGAATAGCGAGGATCCCCACACCATAAGCCACGCCGCGCGTCACATGTTTTACCCGGGGCGATATGTCCTTAATGCCATAGACAGTTATAAGAAGGTTCCTCAAAAGCGCTCTCATCCCATTGATACGGTCGAGATCCTTAAGCGTCCAACCGCTTATATTGAGGTTGTCGGAAAGCAGTCTCACAAAAGAGAACGCTGTGCGCCTATCTTCAGGGGTCATATTATCGAACAAATATCTCAACGGAGGCAATATCTTGGAATAATTGTAAATAAAATCCATGCCTTCATGCGTAACACCAAGCTCCTTAATCATCTCCGGGTCCATGACCGGGATCTCGGGTCTTTCCCCGTCAAGCATTCTTTGCCATGTTCCATAGAAAGCCGTTTCGCTCAGTTTTATGTCTTCGGGATCCTCGGGTATGGACCGGGGCGCTATCGTCGCCGGGGCCCGGCCTGATGCTATGGCTTTTACGTTCTCCCGCCGGTGGAAGAGTCCGGAGAAGAAGGTTGAGGTGAAGGTTAAGGTTGAGGTTAAGGTAAAGACGGAGGTAAGACCACTGTCAACGGCGGGCAGCCCGCCGAAAACCATGGCCGCGGCTACCGGGAGGAGCGATATCAGGAATCCGCCGATAGCCACGCGTAAAGGCGTCATGTACGCGGCGGGCGGCGGACGGTTCGCGGTTTGCGGCGAAAGGCCCAGAGCTTCGTTAACCGCCGACCGCCAACCGCTGACCGCTGACAAAGCCCCTTCATGCATAAAGAAGAATGCCGTCCTCGAGGCCGCCATAACAGCGACTGTTCCCAGGCTGCCAAGGCCGAACAACCAACTACCAACCACCAACGGCAGAGCGAAGAATATCCCCTCCTCCACCCAAGGCGCGGTTTTGACGGCATATTCGGCGAGCGGCATTTTAGAAGATATTAGTTCTTTCAGCCGTGATATGGTGGCAGTACTAGAGGGACGAAGAATGCTCTCCCGTTCCCTGCGGGAATAAAGCCAAAGCATCTTGAACTCTATCGCCTGGAGTATGGAATCTATGGAATCCTGCTCCAGACTCCGGCCAAGCACTTGCCTTTGTAATATTTTGTCCACACTTTCGATCATGGTCGCCATCTCTTCGGAGTCTACCCTGAACGGGTCGTTCATGGGGATGAACAACTCTTCTTTAAGCGCTTCTTCAGGAGAAGGCCATCCCATAATGTATACGTCACCTTCCTTGAACTTCATCCTCTCATCGGGACGGAACTGCCGTAAGAACTCACGATATTTCTCCACCGCGTAAGGGATGCTCGAAAGAGAGTCTCGATCATAGAGAAGATCCATGTTGGAATGAGAGTAGTAGGCCCTAAGGTTCTCCATGCCGAAAACCGGATCATAACCCAGTCTACGCTTGTTGTCTGTGGTGTGGCTGAAATCAAAGATCACCACCTGGCCGGTATCGGTATCATATCCGTAGTTATCGGTTATCTTCGGATCGAGATCCGCTACACCCCTCGCGTGCATCTCTTTCTGGACATCCCACCACTGTTTGATGACATCCTCGATCTTGTCTTTTTTTTCAGCTATCACATCGGCGGGCTCGTTATCATCCCAATCGACCGAGTCCATCGTAAAATAGTAAGCGAGGGGTATGACCTTCCTCTGAACAATAGCGTTCTCAAAAACCCTTTCCACCCCGTCCACATTGACCCTAAGATTCTTTATCGGAAGCACATTAGCCGCGATACCTCCCAGCTTCTGTCTGGCTACCCTCACCGGCCCTAATACGTCCCGCTCGAATTCAGCCGGCCCCTGATCGATACTGTTTATAGCCCCTTCTTTGAGGACCTTCACTACGAACGGAATGTCCCGTGACGTATACGTTTCCATTTGGGATCCTACCACTGCCATCCTGCTAAGGACCTTGCCCTCGAGGCTCTCCCTGACCTTCCGGTCGAAAACGTAATAGTACGGCGTCAGACCCGCGAGAGCTTCCAGATAGGACTCTTTAGTTATGCCGGCCGGAGGCACAAGCCCGCGCTTCAGGAGATACGGGGCTAATTCCTCCTCAGTTACCGCGCCGGACCTGATGAGCCTGGCCGCGCACACACTGTTCTCCGCGTATATAGCGAGAAGGCTTACACCATAAGCCATTCCTCTTACTGCGTTCCTCAGTTCAATTGGAACATCCCTTCGGCTGAACATGACCGTAAAAAGTGTTCTTGCCATAGCCCTGAGACCATGAAGTTTCTCGAAGTCACCAAGAGGCCATTCTTCAACATGCACCAGTGCCGCCATCTCAATAGCCGCGCCCAGCACCATATCCCTTTCTTCGGGGGTCATATCCTCGAACAGATACTTTACCGGAGGCATTATCTTCGCGTAGTTGCTCAGGAAATCACGGCCTTCCTGCGTGGTCGAAAGTTTTTCCGAAAGCTCCCGGTCGATCTGGGGCAATGTCGGCCTTTCTCCGGCAAGAACACCCTTCCATTCTTCATAGAATGGGATCCTGGAAAGCTGGATATTTTGGGGCGCCCTCGGGAAAACCATTATCGTTGCCGGGGCCCGCCCGATAGCGATCGCGATAGAGTTGGCTGCGGCATGAATAACCGTCGACACTGCCGCCGACACGGCTATATATGTAAGCGGCCCTACGCTCGCGAACATACCGGCTAAAGGCAATACTGCCAAAAGGAGGGACACTGCCGATACTAATGACGGGAAAAGGTATTTTCCGTAACGTTCCCCGATCATGCTTACATCGGCATAAGGTTTACGGCTGAATGCCATCGCTTCTTCAAGTCCGCCCGAAGAGACGATCCTCTCCACGGCCTCGATAGCGGGCGTCATATACGCCCGCCCCTTGAATTTCTTATCGCGCATGAACTTCAGCGTTTCTTCCGGCGACTCGAACTTGCTTTCATGCTTATAGTAACCGCCGGCTTGCTTATAATAGTTATTCCCGGTTTCAAAAACATCGGCGATAGTGAATATAGAGAAAAGTTTCTTGGCCGCAGGCGGCCATTTGCTTACCTCCTCATCCGTCGGCACTTCCATATGCCGGGCTATAACGATTTTTATCTCTTCGGGGACATCTATCCCCGCCGCTTCCATGACCCTTATCGAATTAGCCGCGTGGTCGACGGTATTGAGAAATCCGCGTTGTTCGGGGGTGAGCTTGATGCCGAGGGCGGTAAATTTTCTCTCCAGTTCTTCAGGGGATCGTTCCCCGGCGGCTATGTTGTACCGTTTTGCCAGGTCCAAGACCTCCTTCTCCGACCCTTCATGCGGCCTGTAGCCCAACACACCCCCAATATCATGCGCGAGGCATATGACCTTGAGCATCTTCCATTCACGACTTCCCTCTTCTATGCCCATCTCTCCGGCTATACGGCTCGCGTATCCCCAATCGGCCTGCATGTGTTTCCTGAGCTCTCCGTATCTCGGGTCCATCAGACTGAATAGTTCCTCATCAGTAAGATCAAGTATGCTTCCCGGAGGGGCGTGCGGCCGGGCCCCCTTGTGCATGAAGACGAACACAGCTCTCGCCCCAAGCATCACGATTACCGTCCCAATGCTATTAAGCCCGAACAACCAACTACCGACTACCAACGGCAGAGCAAAGAAGAGCCCCTCCTCTACCCATGGAGCGACCTTGACAGAGTATTTTGCAAGCGGCATCCGGGAAGCAAATAATCCCTTTAAAGAAAGGACCGTCGCGGGAGAATATGGCCCCTTTAGGTAGTCGTTGATTTCCTTCGGAAGTTCCTCCCGCTTCGGACAATGGACCCCGTTGGCTATGAACCCTATCATATGGTCGGGAGAAAGTTTCTTCCCAAGCTTGAAGAGTTCCGACATCTCTCCCGAAACGCTGAGCTCCGGAGCCATTATCTTCCCCCTGACAGAGTCCGGGGAAGCGGCGAATACATCCGTACTTCCTATGACTATCTTCTTGAAAATGTCCTGGAAAGGCATTGTATCAAGCGCTTCGGCCGGAATGATCCCCTCCGCGCCGAACTCCCTGACAAGTTGTTCACGGGGTATCCTCAAGCGCAGTATCACCGTCTCCGTCCCTCTATTCAAAACCTCTATCGAATACCTTAAAAGTTTGACCGAAACAAGGTCCGGTTTTTCTCTTTCTACGGCTTCAAACCATGTCATGAACCGTTCTCCATCATCCGCTTCGAGGGCTTCCTGCGCCCCGGAAATGTCTATGCCTTCACGCTGCATATCGAGAACGGAATACTCTATCCCGCTGCCTTTTCCCCAGCGCTTTAACACGGAGTCCATACCTATCTCTCCGTCAACTCTCCCGACCCGCTCAACATCGAACCCCTTGGACTCAAGATAGCTCACAGCACGCCTGCGGACACTTTCCGGAGCTCCCATTTTGAAGAGCATCACGGCGTGATCCTTTATACCCGGATCGGCCTCCAGACCGGCACGCATGTACGCCACCCGCTCATCCCTTGAGGAGAGGTCGATGAACAGACTGTCAAACGGGCCTATTTCCCACGACTCGCGGGCTTCGGCCACTATGGCCATTATCTCCGGATCCTCTTCTGCCAGCATCCTGCCAAGGATGTTCAACCCGGCTCTGTTGGTCACGTTCTCTTCGGCGAAGTTTCGTTCCAGAAAATCAAAAGTATCCATGAACGATTCATGGCTCTTTCCGTACCAGTTCAGGCGCTTAAAGGAGTTCTGCCCGTTCTCAAAAAAATCCACGACGCGCACGATCGGAAGGAGCTTTCTCGTCTGTTCCACGGTCCCGGCAGGCAACATCTTAGCCTCTTCGGTCAACGCGTATTTCTCGAAATCGGCATAAGAGTGATGGAACCTTACAAGCAGTTCTTCCACCGGGGACATCTTCACGCCGTTCTTATCGAGATGTTCGATCGTGCTGTTGGTTGTATACAGAAACCGTACCGCCCAGTCGGCGTCCTCGAAAGATATCCTGCCGTCTTCCGCGAGTTCTCTCATTACCCCGGAAAATTCCTCAAAACGCCCGTCAAAAACGGGGACGTTGTGGAGTTTCAGGTGCTCAACCACCTTTTCCGGATCCCCGATCTTCTCAAGTAGAAGCGGCTCC
>JAQVSN010000076.1 GCA_028700515.1 Candidatus Omnitrophota bacterium | reverse complement strand
CGGATTATATCGCCGAGACGCTTAAAGCTATATATTCGGTCAAAGTAAGGACAAAACGTGGATCGGGTGAGATCAGAAGGGCCAATGTTAACGCGGCGCCGATGTCCATTAAGGACCTTTCAATGCACAACAGCGTGGGGATAGGTACATATCAGGTATTTCAGGAGACATATCACAAGAGTACATATAGGAGGGTACACCCTCAGGGGACCATTAAAGGCGATTATGATTGGAGGCTTTATTCCATGCATAGGGCCCTTGAAGCCGGGATAGACGACGTTGGAATAGGGGTCCTTTTCGGGCTATATGACTGGCGTTTCGAGGTCATGGGGCTTGTCTATCACACTAGAGAACTGGAGGCCAGGTTCGGTATGGGGCCTCATACGTTATCTTTCCCGAGGTTGGAACCTGCGTCCAATTCGCTTTTATCGGGGAACGATAAGTATCGTGTGAGCGATGAGGATTTCAAAAAACTTGTTGTTGTATTAAGGCTGTCTGTCCCATATGCGGGCATGATCCTTACGGCTCGCGAAAGAGCGGACATAAGAAGACAGCTAATACCTCTTGGTGTTACCCAGATAGACGCGTCCACCAAGATAGGGATAGGAGCGTATAGTGACCGCTGTGATGACCAGGAGTCAGAGAAACAGCAATTCATTCTTGGAGACACCAGGAGTCTTGATGAGGTAATAGGAGAGCTTGCCGGAAATGGATGTATAACCTCGTTCTGTACGGCCGGGTACAGGTGCGGCAGGACGGGAAAGTGCATAATGGAGCTTCTTAAGACCGGACAGGAAGGTAAGTTCTGTAAGCTGAACGCCATACTTACTTTTCGGGAATGGTTGGACGATTTCGCTTCCGACGCCACTCGCGCGGCCGGAGAAAAAGTGATCGAAAAAGAGATCGAGGAGATAAAGCGGACCATGCCTAAATCTTATCCAAGGCTTATGGAGTGCTACGAGAGGATAAAGCAAGGCGAGAGAGACCTGTACTTTTAGTCGTCAGTCGTGGGTCGTCAGTCGTCAGAGAGCAGTAAGCAGGGGTTTGTTGTTGGTAGTTTGTAGTTGGTTGTTTGTCGAGGGGCGCAGAATTCGTTGTGCGTAATGTAAATAGAATCGTTTATCGTTTTTCGTTGTTCGTTTGTCGAGGGGCGCAAAGCGCAAAGTGCATAGCGAAGAGTGTTGGTCATGTGTCATTTGTCATGCGGGAGAAGGCTCTTCGAAAAACGAACAACGATAAACGACTAATGACCCATGACATTCGTTCCGTGCTTTACGGACGGAACGCACGACACAAGACGCACGACGCATAACGCAGGACACATGACGGAACCCCTCAATAACTTTAACCCATTAACGCGTGAACGCGCTACAGACTATGATCACTGAAGACCTGAAAAACAAATTCGAGGAGTTCGCCCGCGAGACTCTGGCGAAACACGGGGTGGTCCTCCAGCTTGCCGAGATCCGCGGCGAGAGGTGGGCGTATGCGCTCGGCGAAAGGCCCCTTGAGATACCGGCCATGGAACCGTTAAAGGTCCGTCTTGGCGATCATGCCGGCGTCATTGTTTACGAGATGCATGGCCACGACGCGATGGTACTGGATCACGTTAGGGGTCAGGTTAAACTATTGTGGCAGGCGCAGGGGAGCGAAGATCCGGGACGGATGAAAGAGCTTTCAAGGGATGAAATGGTCGAGTATCTGAATACCACTGACCCCGCTAAGATCGAGGAGCTTTTCAGTATTGCGGATTCAGTAAGGAAAAGGTATGTCGGCGATGAGGTCCATTTAAGAGGAATAATAGAGTTCTCCAATTATTGCTCCAAAGACTGCCTGTATTGCGGGTTGAGATGCAGTAATCCCATGAGGCCGAGATACCGGATGTCATGCGAGGAAATATTTAACGCCGCCAGGAACGCGCATGACCTCGGGTACGGAACGGTAGTGCTTCAGTCCGGGGAGGATGCAGGGGTATCGGTCCGGGAGATGTACGCTGTGGTGGGGAGGATAAAGAAAGAACTCGATCTCGCGGTGACCCTTTCCATGGGGGAGCTTTCCTATGATGACCTTAAGCGGTTAAGGTCTGCCGGCGCTGACAGGTACCTTATGAGGTTCGAGACGTCCGACCGCAGGATATTCAGGGAACTTAAGCCCGATAGTGACCACGATAGAAGGCTCGGAGCCATATACAATATGAAAGAACTTGGGTATGAGGTGGGTTCCGGTATAATGATCGGGCTTCCGGGTCAGACCGTTGAAAGCATAGCCGACGATATCATGCTTTTCCGCAGTCTGGACCTTGACATGATAGGATGCGGACCTTTCATACCGAATCCTGAAACTCCGCTGGCGGGCAATAAGGGAGGGGACATCACGCTTGCGCTTAAAGTGATAGCTCTGGCGAGGATCCTCACGCGCGATACCAATATTCCCGCTACTACCGCTATCGGGACCATAGATCCGGAAGGCAGGCAGAAAGGCCTTAAATGCGGAGCGAACGTTATAATGCCGAATGTTACACCTCGTGAATACAGGGCCTCGTATCTTCTTTATCCGGACAAGATATGTATTGACGAGGATCCGGGAGATTGCGCGGGCTGTGTGGCGGCCATGATCGCTTCGGTCGGCAGGATCGTGGGGCGGGGGAAGGGGTTCAGGAGCCGTCGTGCGTGATTCGTGGATCGTGGTTCGCAAAGCGTTAAAGGGTTAATGGGTTTATGAGCACTGCTCATGAGCTCCATAGACCGTCATCGCGAGCCCACGTGCCTGGTTTTGCGAAGCAAAACCGCGGGGGCGTGGCGATCTCAAAAACCAGGCTCTTCGAGATTGCTTCGTCGCCTTTGGCTCCTCGCAATGACGAGAAGTGAAGGACTCCCCGCAATAACGCCTGTATCGCTATAAGCACGCAATAACGCAACAACGCAATAACGCAATAACGAGAAAACGCTAAAATTTATCTTGACACAAAAACGCGGCGGCAGTATAATCCTTTATGAAAGCACGAGGCAGTGCAAAAAGCAATGAAGCCTTTCCGGATGACGGAACGGCTTTTTTTGTTTTAGGGGCCCTGAAAGCCCCGGAAATATAGACAAAGAAGCATACGGGATAAGGACGTCCTTTTATACCGCAAGGTTGCAGCGGTTAAAGGGCGTTTTTTGTTTTACGGCGTCAGGTAACCCTGGTAACACCGGCCGGGCGAGAAGTATAACGGGAACTGATGTTTTGTTGAAGTAAGCTCTTGAAAAATGGTAGAATCATACTCCGGCACATAGCCAGAACAAAGGAGACAAAATGAGATCATCCACGGAGACAAGGGATATGAAGAACATAGCAGAGATCTACGGTGAGAATGTTTTCAGTCTTAAAACAATGAGGGACTACCTGTCTGAAAAGGCGTACAAGTCTCTCCGGGCCACCATTATCGAGGGACGGTCCCTTGACCCCGACATAGCGGACGAGGTGGCTGACGCGATGAAGACCTGGGCGCTCGCCAAAGGGGCCACACATTTTACGCACTGGTTCCAGCCTCTTACAGGGACTACGGCTGAGAAGCACGATTCGTTCATTATGCCTGACGGTGAAGGCGGGGTAGTAATGAAATTCTCTGGCGAGGAATTGATAAAAGGGGAGCCGGACGCGTCCAGTTTTCCTTCAGGGGGACTGCGAGCGACCTTTGAAGCCAGGGGATATACCGCATGGGACCCTACCAGCCCGGCTTTCATAAAGCACGGAAAGAACTTTTCAACACTTTGTATCCCGACGGCTTTCTATTCCTACAACGGTGAGGCCCTGGACAAAAAGACACCCCTATTAAGGTCTGTGAACGCTCTGTCCAAGCAGGTTTTAAGGGTTTCTAAACTTTTCGGCATACCTACCGAGGGAAAACGGGCGGTAGCGACCCTGGGGGCGGAACAGGAGTATTTCCTGATAGACAGGAAATATTTCGAAAAGCGTATCGATCTGATACAGACGGGAAGGACCCTTTTCGGGACAAAACCTGCGAAACACCAGCAGATGGAGGACCATTATTTCGGCGCGATAAAGGACAGGGTCCTGAACTTTATGGAGGAGCTTGATCACGAACTCTGGAAACTTGGGATCCCCGCCAAAACAAGGCATAACGAAGTTTGCCCGGCCCAGTTCGAGATAGCCCCGGTTTTTGAAGAACAGAACCTTGCTATAGACCATAACATGCTTTGCATGGACGCTCTTGTACGTATAGCGGAAAGGCATGGTTTTGTGTGTCTTCTCCATGAAAAGCCTTTTGCCGGAGTGAACGGTTCCGGAAAACATAACAACTGGTCCGTTTGCGGACCGGACGGGAAGAACTGGCTATCTCCGGGGGACAACCCCAAGGAGAATGCCAAGTTCCTGACAATGATATGCGCTCTCATGAGAGCGATCGATACCTACTCGGGAATGCTGAGGGCCACTACGGCTACGGCAGGGAACGACCACCGGCTGGGAGCTAACGAAGCTCCTCCGGCGATCATATCAATGTTCCTCGGAGAAGAACTGACCGAGATAATAGAACAACTTGAGAAGGGGACCGGAGGCAAGACCTCGAAAGGGAACGCTTTTCTTGAGGTAGGGGTAAGCTCCCTCCCGAAACTTCCCAGAGATGTTACTGACAGGAACAGGACCAGTCCCTTCGCATTTACGGGAAACAAGTTCGAGTTCCGTATGGTGGGTTCAAACCAGAGCTGTTCAGGGTCCAACGTAGTCCTTAATACTATAGTAGCCGAGGTCCTGGATGAGATCTGCACTAAACTTGAAGCCGATGTAAAGAAAGGAAGAGATTTCAAGAAGTCCCTTCAGGATATCCTCAAGGGGATAGTAAGGGACCACAAAAGAATAATATTCAACGGGGACAACTATTCCGAAGAGTGGCATAAGGAAGCGAAGCGAAGGGGGCTGCTCAACCTCAGGAATACTCCGGCCGCCCTGAAGGAAGTGACGAAAAAGGAGATAGTCGAGATATTCGAAAAGCATGGAGTTCTTTCAAGAACGGAGCTTGTGTCAAGGCACGAGATATATAAGGAACAATATGAGAAGACGATCAAGATAGAGGCCGCGTGCGCGCTCACCATGGCAAAGACCATGATAATACCGGTGGCTGTGGCGTATCAGAAGGAACTTGCGGATACCGTGGCAAGCCTCCAGAACTGTAAGAGCAAGGCCAAGGCTCCCAAAGAGATGTTGAAGGAGGTTTCGGCACACACGGACAGGATGAATGACCTGGCGAAGAAGCTCCAGAAGGCGATTGAAGCAGCGGAGAGTTCAGAGATGCTGGATGTTATGTCGGACCTGAGGATCTCAGCGGACGTGCTTGAGGGTCTTCTTCCCGAGAACAGGTGGCCTCTGCCGACATATGCCAGGATGCTTTCTATGATATAAGGAGACGAGTGCTCCGGGAGGAGACAAGCCATGAAGGAAGGATCTGAAAAAGAATATCTAGCGACGCTCACGAAGATAAGCAAGGCCATAACATCGGATCTGTATCTTGAGGATATCCTCAAGCTTATAGTGACCTTGACGGCCAACGTAATGAGCGCCAAGATATGCGCATTATGGCTTCTCGATGAGGACACGGGAGATCTCAGGATACGCGCTACGCAGGCGATGAGCAGGGAGTATCTGAAGGAAAGATCCCTCAAGGTCGGGGAGGGTATAGTAGGCTTGGTAGCCCGGGAGAAAGAACCGGTGGTAATACCGGATGTGATGAAGGATAAGAGATACAAGGAGAAGGATCTTGCCAAGAAGGAAGGCTTCGTATCCATGCTCAGCGTGCCTATGATGGTAAAGGATAAACTTATAGGGGTCATAAACGTCTACACCGTTGAGACCTATGAGTTCACCAAGGCGGATATCAATCTTTTGTCGGCAGTTGCGAATTCGGCGGCGGTTTCCATTGAGAATACGGAACTTCTTGTTAAGACAAAGGTCATACAGGAGGAGCTTGAGACCAGAAAGAAGGTGGAAAAGGCCAAAGGGATCCTCATGAAACAGCAGAACCTTTCGGAAGACGAGGCGTATAAGTTGATGAGGAAGTCCAGCATGAATAAGAGAGTAACGATGAAAGATATCGCGGAAGCTATAATACTCTCTTACGAGATACGGGGGAATTAAGACAATAGGGAATAGGATCGTTTATCGTTTTTCGTTGTTCGTTTATCGATAGACGGGGAAGAAAAAGAAGTTGAAGCAGTGAGTATAGGCGTCCATGATGGACGCGGGGATCAAACCCGAAGATCGGGTTGTTCACGGAAGAATATAAGGCATAGAAGCCCTTGTTGAGCCGTCCAGGCTTAATAAGGGCTTCTATGCCTAAAGGACTAAGGCGTCCTGGCGTATCCTCCTTGTTGGAGGGTAGCCAGACGCCTTTTTTTGTTTCGACCGGCGAAGCTGCCGTCACCAAAAAACATGAACAAAAAATGAAAGAGAGGTGCGAGATGTACGGTAACAAAAAAAAGGTCATTGGATGTTTGATGGTCTGGGTGTGCCTGGTGACGGTGCTCTTTTCGAGCCATGCCATGGCTGAACCGTTCGATATTAACGGTGAGTGGCTCGG
>JAQVSN010000075.1 GCA_028700515.1 Candidatus Omnitrophota bacterium | reverse complement strand
ACTGGTCTATATCATTAGATGCCTGTTGTGCCTCTGTTGGTGATATTATGTCAGGGGGTATAAAGGGAGCGTGGAATAGAGTTGTGAACACTATCAAGTATCTTTCAAAATTGACATATGTTACTGTGGGTGTTGTACTTAACGAACAAAATGCAAAAGATATTGTAAATATTATAGAATTTGCATTAAATCTTGGAGTAGCGGACATTCGCATTATATCGGCAGCCCAATGGAATAGTTTTGATATATTTAAGGACTTGGTAATAGATGAACGAATCCTGAATAAACACCCTATTTTGAAATATAGGATTAATAACTTCAAAAATGGTAGAAATGTACGAGGAATATGTGAGAATGACTCTCATAAATGTCCTTTGATATTAGATGATATGGTTGTAAAAGGCGATTATCATTATCCTTGTGTCATAAAGATGCGAGAGGGGTGTTCGCCAATAGGAAAAATATATGATGCTTCTGTAAGGCAAGATAGGTACGAGTATTATAAAAACCATGATACGCACTGTGATGGAATATGTAGGCAGAATTGCCTTGATGTGTGCATAGATTATAACAATAAATATGAAGAATTTCATAAATAAATATGAATTTAGGACTTGACATTCTGAAATATTGTGTTATTATTGGCATGGTGTGTTATAAAATTATGTGGCAATGCTGGAATATACAGAGAGTTTAGATTCACTATGGATGCAGAGGATACAACCATCTTTGTGTTTTATTCAAAAAACAAAGCCCCTGTTTTTATGGAAATACGTAGCATACATGTAAGAGATTCTTACTTTGTATCAAAATCTGAATGTGAAATGTATGGGACTGTTGATGTGGACAACAATCGTGCGTATATTGTATGTGAAAAAGGTTTCCCAAATGACTTAAAATGGATAACAGGCATAAACCAAAAATACACATCTATTTTTTCAAAAGATGGTGGGACGGATAAGATATCGTGGCACGGGACAAAGCTGACTAAAATAGATAGTGATTAATATTTATTTTTATTCTTAACATTTTAAAATAATGTGCTTCTATTTACAGAAGGAAAACAGTAATGAATATAGTTAAAAACATAATTAAAATAATAGGCTTTGTTAGCATGTTTTGTGGATATCTCTGTCTTATTGGCATTCGGTGGGATTATTGTGGGCTTCAATCCAACATGTATTGGACATATGTATCTTGCGTTTCCTTATCGGCTTTAGTTTTTTGTTGTTGTGCCCTGTACATGCTAGTATGTAAAGAGTTGTTCCCTCTCATAAGGTGGATGGGTTCCCTGTGTTTATTGTGTAGTAAGGGGGCTGTTAAAGGGATTTGCTTTATTTTGACAGTTATTTTGACAGTTGTTATTTGCCCCTTTTGTGCTCCTTTGGTGTATTGTTTTACTGTTCCTATCGGTTTAATTATTTTTCTTTTTATATATCACTCTTTTCTTTTGTGGTATCTTTTTGTTTTCATTGGGACTATTGTATACTTACTACTTTTTACTCACTGTTTTGGAAACCCCCTTTTGGGGGAACAGGGTGATGATTCTACACTTGGTGGTGCAATATATGTTATATTTACAGAAATCCTTTTGGCGGTTTTTGTGTTTTATTGTATTGTTCCAAGGCACATTATAACCGAGCCTTGTGTAGAATATACCAGTATTTCAAGCAATACTACATATTGTGATGTTGAAAAAGAACTAAAAAGGAATTATAAGCTAGTTTCATTCCGCGAAATTGAGGGCATATCTATCCACTGTTTTAATTCAAACTCCGGTGACACCTCGGCATCCTGCGTGGTGTTTACCTGTGATAGTAATACTGTACCCAAAACCATAGAAAATAGATGTATGGGGTTTATAGAAGGGGCTAAAATAAAAAAATTTAAGGGAGGGTTTATATTGTTTTTCAACGAATCCCTCCCCATTACTGGACAGTATGCTACTGATGGGGGGGGGATTGGCATAATTGGACTGATTAACCCCTGATTTTAGTATTTGTAACAATTGGCAGAAAATCTTGGCAATGTGCTAAGAAAAGGATTGTTTTAAACAAAAATAGTGTATAATTACACGAAAGGAAAAGAAAATGAGTTATTTAGAAATAGGATTAATTTTGGTGTGTTTGTTATTTTTTATGTTTTCAAAGGCATTAAGGCGTTTGATGTTATTTGGTGTGATTCTTCTGATTATTTTGGTGTGTTTTAACCCAGTAAAGACACACAAGACACTTAATTCTAAGTATGATGAATATAAGAATAAAGTGGTACATTATATGGAATCCACCAATAATGATAATAAAGATAAAGAAACCACAGAAAAGGACAAAAAGTAACATGTTAGACTCTATCTTGAATAGATTTAAACGGAAATCGAGTGCAACTGCTGTAAAACAGAACCTTATGGCAGTATATGACACTAATGTTCAAAAACTTAATCGTCTCAAAAGTGAAGTGTTGTTGCTGGAAAAGAAAGCTCTTGATACAAAAAAGCAATATGATACATCATCACACGGTGTTAAGTTCATACTAGCACGGGAGTTGTTGCTAATACATGAGAGCATCAAGTCAGTAAATGACAAAGTTGTCATAATTTGTTCAAATATAAAGAAAATACAGTTTCTTTTGAACAAAATAGATGAAGTTTCAATATCCAAAATAGAAAATGTTGATACTGATAGTGTTGATGAGATTGCTGTGAATTTAGAAGATGTTGTTAAGGATGTTGAAAACTTTAATGTGGCCTCAGATGATTTGCGAAATATAAAGTTAAGCACTGAAAGTGTAAAAGAATTTACAAATATTTCTAATAAATCTATTGACTTGCCAGAAACTTATGGTAAACTAGACACAGAAACAGAAAGCTGGTTAAAAGATTTGACAGAAAACGGAAATACAGAAATTATTACTAAAGAAAATATAGAGGAAAAAATAAATGAACTTACTTAATGTATTTAAAACAGGTAAAGATAAACAAAGGGATATTAGGGTAAAGCAGAGGCGTGCTTTTCGTGAGGCAAATTCTACCATACAACAGGTGGAACAAAGGATTGAGTCTCTTCAAAAGGATAAAAATAAGCGATGGGAAGAGGCCAAGCAGTATCTTATGGGGGGTCAAAAAGCCGCCTCTAATAGGTGTCTGCAATCTTGTAGAATGATAGAAATGCTTATTAATAAGATGGAGACAAAGAAGTGGGTTTTTACACAACTTGTTAGTAGGGCGGAGATTGCTAAAGATGAACAGTCCTTTATAGCCTGTATGGGGGATTTGAACTCTGTTTTAAACATTGATTGTAATGTTGCGGAGATGAATCTGGATTCCCTTACGGACAAACTATCTGAACAGGATTCAATAGATTCCCTCTGGGAACAGGAATACAAGACTGAATTGCAGGGTATTTCAAATATAAGTGACGAGACTATTCCCCAAATGGAAGAATTGGAGAAACAGTTAGAGGACGAGGTTTGTGCTGGTATTGATGGGGGGGCCATTCAAGATGTCCCTGATATTTCCACTGACCTTTCTACAACAAAACAAAGGCTTTCTGCACTTATTGAGGAAAATAAATGAGTTTTTTACTTGAAAAAAGAAAAGAACATCTTAAAAATCTTGAAACATGTTGCCAAACAAAAGAAAATGGTAAAGGTATTTTCCATGGCATCAAAGTTGCCGAGTTTTCTATAAAACTTGCCGAAAAGTCACAGAATGTGGTGGGCAGGAAGTATATTAAGGATGCTAATGACTATCTTGATGTAGTAGAAAAGCTAATGAAAAATAAAAAAACTACCTCTTCTGATACAAATAAAGATAAGAAATATGGGGATATCAAGCTAGACGATATTGCCGGATTACAAGAAGTTAAGCAAGACATAATAAATAAAATAGTTAAGCCTTTTAAATATAAAGAGTTATATAAAAACTATAATATGCCGGTTGGGGGAGGAATTTTAATGTATGGTCCTCCTGGAAATGGCAAGACTATGTTGGCTAAAGCAATTGCCAACGAAGTAGATGCCAAGTTCTTCAATATTAACTTTTCTCAGATAAAGAATAAGTATTATGGGGAATCAGAAAAGAACCTTCAGTCTGTTTTTGATGAAGCTGCTAAAAATGATACCTCAATAATATTTATAGATGAGATTGATTATCTTTTTTCTAATGAAACTGATAATAAAGTAGGACTTTCTGCACAGTTTCTGGCACTTTCTGACGGAATGCTTAAATCAGATAAGTGTATGATACTAATTGCAGCCACAAACAAGCCCTGGAACATAGATGCGAGTATTCTAAGAAATGGCAGGCTTGGTACTCACATATATGTAGGAACCCCAGATGAGGAGGCACGAAAGTTTTTATTTATTAATAATATGGTACAATCAGTCTCACTTAATGTTCCCCTGTGTGTTGATATGACAAATGGGTACAGTGGTTCTGATATTGTGGAAATTTGCAATAGAATTAAGCAATACATAATAGACGAGTGTATCGGTGGAAATGTGATATCTTGTGTTCAGGATGACAAGATTAAGGATATTATATTAGGGGTTGTTCCGGTGGTTTCTAGTGAAATGGAAGAAAAATATAGGAATTGGAGAAAAAACAATGAAAAATAAAGAATATTCAATTAGTTTGACAAGGCCGTCTGGGGCTGTTAATATAAAATCTGGTGGCAATTTTATGTACTATTTGTATGATTTTCATCCCTATTTGGGATATATTGTAAATCAAGTTGATAATACTAAATTAGATTTTAATGAATTACACCCCAAAAGTAAATTATTGGTATTTGATACAAGGGGCTTTAAAACCGATGATAGGCACCAAACTATACTCGTTATTGCAAATATGGAGTTATTTCTTAACACTATAAAAAGTAAATTAGAGTTGGATGCTGCATGGTGTGTAAACAGATATATCCAATTGCTTTTAGATGGTGGGTGCGATGATGAAAGGTGTTCCATATTGCGTATATCGGACATGGAAAAGGGGGAAGTCCATCTGAAAAAAGAAAATTCAAATCTGTTTTCTTGGGGACGTATGTGCCCCAATATAGATATAAAAAGGGTTTTTAATATACTATTGTGGACATTTTTTGGACTATCTATACTGGTTTTCTTTTGTATTCATAATGGATAATATAATGGAAACATTTAAGTTATATATAAAAACTGGTTTTTATTTCCACACTATATTTAGTCTTATGTGTTTGTTTAGAGCAATGAATAGTTGGTCTAACGTGGACACAAATTACCGATCTTATGGAGTGATTCTATGAAACAATCAGATACACTCCTTTGTTTAAAAAACAGCAGTAGACTTGGACTTTTGTTTAATTTTTTGATATGCCTTTTTGTAGTACCTGCTTTTTTATGTGGACTTGTTGATACTGTTACTTTAGAACTGGTAGTAGGCTGTAATTTGTGCTTATTTTGTATCTTATGTGCTATTCCCCTTGTTTTTAAACTTTTAAATATCCTGTATATTGGATTCATGGGGTGTGTGCCAGAAAGGACAACCCATGTGGGATATCACCAAACAATGCAAAAATTGTTAGATATTTTAACTACTTTAGTGAAGAACCCATCGGTTGATTTTAAAGTTAGACAAATAGAAACAATTCAGTATAATCTTATAAGAACTTTGTTTTTAATATCTTATCCCTTTTATAGTTATGGGAAATGGGATTTAGTGGGCACAGACGACACTCATTTTTTGAAACTGTGTAGGCGTTTTAAGGGAAATCTGCCCAAGTATAAGGGAAATCCCTATCAACACAAGGACATAATTAAACGAGTGGAAAGAGATTTATATTTATGGCCTTTTTCTATATATGACTTATGCAGTATTTTAGAAATATATAAAAAAGATATGTGCGATGGTTTAGATAGCAGTACAAAAAAGGAAATATGTCACTTATTTGACTGTGCCTCTACGCATCCGACAATATCAAAACTATTTTCCGTTGACAAAAACAGGTATTGTATAAAACATAAGTGTGGCAGTTTGGCGGCGAGTGATACAGAAGTGGGGAATGTTTGGGGTGTTTTATCTTTTATTGACGGAATCCCCACGTATATGAGGGCAGATTAGGGTATTATAAAAAGTATATTAATCTTTTTATAATATTATTTAGGGAATGTCGTAGAACAGGAAATAAGCAAAGTAAATAGCACAGAACAGATGCTAATTATTTATTAAAATTCTATTAACATCCCTTAAAAATGTAGTATACTTTTGGTTAAACATATAATATGCTATTAAACAGAATGAACAATAGGGCAGATAAAAAATGAACAAAACGAGGAGAGGAGACGAATTAGAATAGAACGCTACGGGTGGAATAGGTACCTTAAAGAAAACAACGCCACAAGGCTTGATTATAGAAGAAACGATATTGAAAATACGCTAGAGGCACTTTTTAGGTGTGATAACATGACTATTTTAGTGTGTCATTGTACTAGTACACCACGAGTGTATTCTCTTGAAGTACCTGCTGAAATAAAAAAATGTGAACAAGCACAGAACTGGTTGCATAGTGGTAGTAATATTGAAAAACTAATACAGACCCCCCGTGTAATCGGAAGGTCATAAACCCTTTTAATTGGAGAAATTAAAATGAAC
>JAQVSN010000074.1 GCA_028700515.1 Candidatus Omnitrophota bacterium | reverse complement strand
CGCGGGCTCGATTACCATCGGCCGGGCAAGGGCCACCCGTTGCATCTCCCCGCCCGAGAGCGTCCGGGCCCGCTCTTATGCCCGGACAGAGGATATGGGTAAAAGGAAAGAAAGGGGATGTGCTTGGAATAATCGGCCGCAAGCCCATACACCTCCTTGAAGGCGATGAGAGGAGCAAGGTCTCCAAGGTAGAGAATCTGTGGATAGACATCGGCGCGAAGGACCGCAAGGAAGCCATGACGAAGATCAGCATCGGTGACCCGGCTGTTCCTGCCGTCGGGTTCGAGGTGCTTAACGGGACAAAGGTTATAGGCCGGGGTTACGACGACCGGGCCGGGGCTTTTGTGGTAAGCGAGGTAATGCGGCTCCTTTCGGGGACACAGATAGGCGCCTCCGTTTATGGTGTGGCCACCGTTCAGGAGGAGATCGGCCTGCGAGGGGCGCATACGAGCGCGTTCGGTATCGATCCTGATGTCGGCATAGCCATCGATGTGACCTTTGCTACGGACGTCCCCGGAGTAGATAAAAAGAGGCTTGGCGAGATGAAGGTCGGAGGAGGGCCGGTCATAGCGCGTGGACCGAACATTAATCACAAGATCTTCGAGATGCTGGTCAAGACCGCGGAGAAGGAGAAGATACCTTACCAGATCGAGGGTATCTCCAGGGGCACGGGGACCGACGCGAACGCGATACAGCTTACGCGCGCCGGCGTGGCTACGGGGCTTGTAAGCATTCCTAATAGATATATGCATACGCCTGTTGAGCTTGTGGACCTGAACGATCTTGATAACGCGGCCCGTCTGATCGCGGCATTCATCCGGAAACTCGACAGAAAGACGGAATTTATACCTTATTAAATAGTTGTCAGTCGTGGGTCGTCAGTTGTCAGATCGAGGGATTCTGGCAACTTTTCCTGACGACCGAAGACTGACGACTGGTTGCTGACGACTGATGACCTATGAAAGGAGCAAACACATGCGTTCAGACCAGATGAAAAAGGGACTTGAAAGGGCGCCGCACCGGTCGCTTTTTAAGGCATTGGGGTATACCGACGAAGAGATATCAAGGCCGATAGTAGCGATCGCTAACTCCTTCAACGAGGTTATTCCGGGGCATAAACACTTGAGAGAGCTCGCGGAGGGGGTTAAGGCCGGAGTACGAATGGCAGGCGGAACCCCTATGGAATTCAATACCATAGGCGTCTGTGACGGGATAGCTATGGGCCATGCCGGGATGAAGTACTCACTGCCTTCACGCGAACTTATCGCGGATTCGGTGGAAATTATGGGGACCGGCTACCCCTTCGATGGCCTTGTATGTATCTGCGGTTGTGACAAGATAGTGCCCGGTATGATGATGGCTATGTTGAGATTGAACGTGCCGGCAATACTCCTTAGCGGAGGGCCTATGTATGCCGGAAGGACCCGGAAAAAGGCGAGCATCGACCTCATAACGGTTTTTGAGGGTGTGGGGGCTAAAGCCTCGGGAAAGATCGGCGACGCTGATCTATCGGAACTTGAGAATGAAGCCTGCCCAGGGTGCGGTTCGTGCGCCGGGATGTTCACGGCTAATTCCATGAACTGTCTTAGCGAGGCCATAGGGTTCAGCCTTCCCGGGAACGGTACCGTACCGGCCGTGTCCGCGAAGAGACAGCGGCTGGCGAAACTTTCGGGAATGAAGATCATGGAACTCGTAGCTAAGGATATAAAGCCCCGTGACATAGCCACGATAAAGGCTTTCGAGAACGCCATGGCCGTCGAGATGGCGCTGGGAAGCTCGACGAACACGGTACTTCATCTTCCCGCGATCGCGAACGAGGCAAAGATAAAACTGGATCTCAGGCTTTTCAACGAAATGAGCGAGAAGACCCCGAACCTCTGTAAAATATCCCCCGCGGGAAAACAGCATATAGAGGACCTCGATATGGCTGGAGGGATACAGGCGGTCATGGCCGAACTGGCCAAAAAGGATCTGCTGAATATCGGCATAATGACCGCTTCCGGCCAGACAGTGAAAGAGAATATAAAGGACGCGCGTAATTCGGATCCGGAGGTCATCAGGCCCATAGACTCTCCATACACAAAAGACGGCGGTCTGGCGATACTTTTCGGGAATATCGCTCCGGACGGAGCGGTGGTGAAAAAGTCCGCCGTCGCGGATAACATGCTTACGCATGAAGGTCCGGCCAGGGTATTTGATTCTGAGGATGACGCTATGAAGGCTATAATGAACCATAAGATCATGAAAGGCGATGTAGTGGTGATCAGGTACGAAGGTCCCAAAGGCGGCCCCGGCATGAGAGAGATGCTCGGACCGACATCGGCCATAGTAGGCGAGGGACTGGACAAAGAAGTAGCCCTTATAACGGACGGACGTTTTTCCGGTGGTACCAGAGGCGCGGCGATAGGCCACATTTCCCCGGAAGCCCAGGAAGGCGGTCCGATAGCGGCTGTTAAAGAAGGCGACAGGATACGTATCGATATACCGAACAGATCTATTGAGCTTATAGTACCGGCCAACGAGATCGAAAAGCGCCTCAAGGAATGGAAAAGGCCCGACTATAAAGTTAAGCACGGCTACCTTTATCGTTACGCCAAACAGGTGACTTCGGCGTCTACGGGAGCGGTGTTTAAGAACGATTAGAAAGAGTTAGTCGTCAGTCGTGGGTCGTCAGGGTCCGGGGGACGAACGCGTGACCGGTGAAGCTGTGACATTTGAGCTGACGACAGCTGACGACGCGGCTGACGACTGGCAACTGACGACTGATGACAGGACCCAATGCAACCATTCAAATACTGTCCATATTGCCGGGGTGAGCTTGAACAAGCCCATATCGACGGAAGGCGCCGCTCAAGGTGCTCGTTATGCGGATGGATAAATTATCGTAATCCGCTTCCTGTGGTTTCCTGTCTTGTCGCCGATCCGAATGGCGATGTCCTCCTCGTCAAGAGGGGGATCGAGCCCTGTATAGGCAGCTGGGCTCTTCCCGGGGGGTTCATGGAGATTGACGAGACCCCCGAAGCAGCCGGCAAGAGGGAGCTTTTCGAGGAAACCGGACTTCGGGGCGATCCCGGAGAAGTTATAGGCATCAAAATGCATGAAAGCAAACTTTATGGGGCGGTACTTGTGATAGGCATAGAGTTCAAGGTCCTGGAGTTCAACCCAAAAGCGGGCGATGACGCCCTTGAAGCCAGGTTCTTTTCCTCTAAGGACCGTCCTCTAATACCGTTCAAGCATCAGGAATCCCTTCTGAGATCATTCCTAGATAGTCTTGCGTAAAGATGATCAGTCTGCCGGAGGCTTTATCTGTCTTCCGGTTTCTTTATTTGCCAAGGTCATCTATAGAGATATTCCTTATCAGCTCAGTTTTTCCCGTTGATAATGTAAACCTCTGATGATACACTGGTTTACATTATGAAGGAGAAATTTTTTCGGAAATTTATGGATATGCCGCTTGATGAAGCGGCCTCGGCGGCCTTGCGCGCGGGGAGAGAGCATGGCTCACTCCGTTTCGAAGCTTGCGCGATCGTTAACGCCAAGAGCGGGCGCTGCTGCGAGGACTGCAAATTCTGCGCTCAATCGGCCTTCCATTCCACCGGGATAAGCGAATACCCGCTTAAGACCCCGGAGGAGATATTCGCGGAGGCTTTACGGGCAAAAGAGAACGGAGCCTCCCGGTTCGGTATTGTAACGAGCGGGAATCGTCTCACGCGGAAGGAGCTTGCAGAGATATCTATTGCCATTAAACGGATATCCGGCACGCTTGGGTTAAGGGTCTGCGCTTCCTTAGGGGCGCTTTCCGCGGAGGAACTTGACGGGCTCAAAGCTTCGGGTCTGTCAAGGTACCACCACAATATCGAGTCATCGCCGTCGTATTACCCGAAGATCGTCTCGACTCACACTTTTCAAGAACGTCTATCCACGATAAAGACCGCCAAAGCCGCAGGGCTTGAGGTGTGCTCTGGGGGAATAATCGGACTGGGAGAGACCTGGGAAGACAGATTGGATATGGCTATGACGCTTGACGGATTGAACGTAGATGCCGTGCCTCTGAATTTTCTCATACCTGTGAAGGGTACTTTAATGGAAGGCGCCCCGTCAATTGGCAAGGAGGATGCGCTGAGGACAATATCGCTTTTCAGGTTGGTCATGCCGGCAAGAGATATAAAGATCATAGCCGGCAGGGAGACCGTCTTCAGAGAAGATCAGGAACGGATATTCCGGGCCGGAGCTAACGGCATCATGGTGGGAGGGTACCTGACCACGGGGGGGCAGAGTTTCGAGGAGGATATGGTCTTGTCGGAGGCAGCGAGGTCTATATGGACAATGGGATAACCCCTCACATGGCGGAAAGAAAGGCCAAGGGACTTTTACGGGAGCTTGCCGTAGTTGAGCGGCTTCCCGGTGGAAAACTCATGTCCGGGGGTAGAGAGTTCTTCGATCTCTCGTCGAACGATTATTTGGGGCTTTCATTCCATCCTGCGCTGAAAGAGGCCGCGTTCGGGAAGATATCGCGGGCGTTTGGTTCAGGAGCGTCCCGTCTCATGACAGGGACTTCCGGGTGCCATGCCGACCTTGAGTCAGCCGTAGCCTCCCTGAAAGGCAAAGAGGCCGCGCTTATTTTCAATTCCGGTTATCAGGCGAATGTAGGAGTGATAAGCGCTCTTATGGGGAAATACGACGCCGTGTTCGCCGACAGGCTTAGTCATGCCAGCATAATAGACGGGGTAAAACTTTCCGGAGCGAGACTGTTCAGGTTCAGGCATAACGATACAGAGCATCTCTCGGGGATGCTTCGGGCGAAACGCCCAGGCGTTCGCAGGGCGATGATCGTTACCGAGTCGGTTTTCAGCATGGACGGAGATGTCGCGCCGCTTGAAGAGTTAACGGGTCTTAAAAAGGAACACGACGCTTTTCTTATGGTTGACGAGGCCCACGCTACAGGAGTTTTCGGCCCGGAAGGAGAAGGGCGTGTGCATTCCGAAGGTCTTGCGGATAATGTCGACATATTGATGGGTACTTTCTCGAAGGCCCTCGGGTCTTTCGGCGGATATGTGGCGGTATCCGGGGAAATGAAAGAATATCTGATCAACTTTTCACGAAGTTTCATTTATTCCACTGCCTTGCCCCCGGCCGTCATAGCCGCTAATCTCAAGGCTATAGAGCTTGTAAAGAACTCGCATGGCAGGCGTTCAAAACTGCTCTCGCTGGCCGGATATCTCAGGCAAGGCCTCAAAAGCCTCGGGTTTGAGGTGCTGGGAGAGTCTCAAATAGTTCCTGTGCTCGCCGGAACGAACGAAGCGGCGATGAAAATGAGCCGGGATCTCAGGGAAAAGGGGTTCTGGGCCGCTCCTGTAAGGCCCCCGACGGTGCCCGAAGGCGAGGCCAGGATCAGGCTTTCCATTTCAAGCGAACACACCGAAAACATGTTAAGCGAGCTCATTAAGGCTATTGCGTACTGCGCCGGAGGACGACTTAAAAATGCATAAAAAGATGATCATGGCGAACTTCTCTAAAAGCGCCGGGACATATGATGATCACGCCCGTGTGCAGAAAATATGCGCGTCCCTTCTTCTTGAGATATGTCCCCGGGACGGTATTTCAAGGGTGCTTGAAATCGGATGCGGCACAGGGATATACACCGAACTTCTCGCGGAAAAGTATCCAACGGCCAAAATAGTATCTGTGGATATATCCGAAGAAATGGTGAACGCGGCGAGGGCGAAAGGCCTTGGGGCCAATGTTGATATCTTTTCCGCGGACGCGGAATGTCTTGATATGGGTATGGGGTATGATCTAGTGACATCCAATGCCAGCCTGCAGTGGATCAACGGGCTCGACGGGTTCTTTTCTTCCGTTGCGGGAGCCCTCTCGCCTGGAGGGAGTTTATGTTTTTCGATATACGGTCCCGAGACGTTTTGGGAGATGCAAAGCGTTCTTGAAGAGGTCTTCGGAGAGAGGGCGCTCATAGAGGCCGCGCGGTTCAAATGCCTGACAGATATCGAGCGCAGCATGTCCGGGCTATTCAGCAGGGTGGAGATCGTCGAACAGCGATGCGGAGTTGATTTTCCAGACATGGTATCTTTCATGAGGGACGTGAGGCTAAGCGGGACCAGGGGAGAAGGCCTATTAAAAAAGGTGTTCTTCGGCAGGGAAAAGCTAAAGGCCATAGAGGACGCTTACATAAAAAAATGCGGACGGATAATCGCGACGCATCAGGTGTTCCTGGTGACCGGCCGCAAAAGAGGATAGATGAAAGACAGCCGGAGATCGCTAAGGCCGGAAAATCAGCACAATTGTGATCTGGATCATCCCACGATGGAAGTTATGTTAAATGACCACTATTTCATAACAGGGACCGATACCGGCGTCGGTAAGACGCTTGTTACGGGCCTTCTTGCCGGATACGCGAAGGCCAGAGGGTTCAATGTCGTTACACAAAAGTGGGTTGAAACCGGAGCCGATAAAGGATTTTCAGAGGACATATCCGAGCATTTCAGGATCATGGGAAAGCCCCGGGATATCATTGCCGTTCCTGAAAAAGACAGGTGTCCTTACCTCTTCAAACTTGCCGCCTCGCCTCATTTGGCCGCCAGAGAAGAAAAGCGAAAGATCGATAAGTCGAAGATAACGGCATCTTTCGGGAAACTTCAAAAAAAATT
>JAQVSN010000073.1 GCA_028700515.1 Candidatus Omnitrophota bacterium | reverse complement strand
ACATCCCCGATGTCGCGGAAGAGCTTTTTGTCATAACCAAGTGGGGAGAAGGGGCAGGGGCCGGGTTCAGGCAGGAAATAAGGATATTTGAACCTTCGGGGACCCTGGAACTTTTCTCGAGCGCGGACCTCGAAGAAAACTTCGTCTTAAGGAACATATACCACGAGCATCTGATAATCGGAAGAGTGTCGGGACTCCTTCTTCCGCGCGAAGGAAGATACCGTATGGAGATATCTCTTAACGGAGAGCCCATGGGGAAAGCCTACTTCAACGTAGTGAATAGGAAAGAACGAGTGCCGTGCCGGGAGAAGGACCTTGCAGGATGTCCCCGCGAAGCCCAGAAAGCAGGTCTTTTTGTGCGGTTACAATCCCTCATAACGTTTTTTAACTCTTTTCCGCGAACAGACGTTCTCTTTTCCGGGACCGATACCGGCCGGTAGGGAACACTTGTACCTTGTCCTGCCGGCTTTACCTCCCACATATTATGGGTTATACTAACAAGAGATGAAAAAGACGCCGTTTTATGCTTTGCTGTTTTTTTTACTCCTGGTCCCAGCCTTGTGTTCCGGCGGCGAGACCTCTCGGGAGGCCGCCGACGGTAGAGGGGGAAGGGACGTAAGTGTAAAATACCGTGTGGCCATGAGGGACCTGGACAGGGGGTACCAGACGGGCCTATATACCCGTACGGAGTACGTACAGCGGAAGAGGGAGATCGAAGCTCTTTATGGAGGGGATTGAACCCCGAAAGAGGCGTGTATGAAGCGGGAAAAAGCAGGCAATTTGAGCATCGTTCTCGCAAGCCTGGCGGTCATCTTGATCATCCTTCCGGCCTTTGGGTTATTTAAAGACAGGCCTGAGGCGATCGTCCTGGCGGTCATTATCCTTTTGGCCAGTTCTTTTTTTGTGAAACAACTGGGGAACAAATAGATCGGTAAAGGGGTCGTATGGACGGGCAATATGACGAAAGATCCGTTATTGATGAGAATCCCAAGGTCAAAGATGATGAAAAGCTTCCGATCCACGCTCCCCTTAAGTTGATCAGGTACAGGACCATAAAGAAAAATTCCGGGCTGGGGTGGTGGTCCGCGGTAGTCCTTCTTGAGGACCACGAAAAAAAACAGGTTTGTTTTTATCGGTGGCGCAAGCGGAGCGGGGAATGGAAACGCGACAAGAAGATCCCATTCCACAACCGCGTCGAGTGGAACGCCATAAAGGACGCCGTAGAGTCCTTCCTCGACGGACTTGATATAGAGCACATGGTATAGAGGGGCGATAGATGATACTCGATGAGGCCGGCCGCTTCAGTTCTTATTCATCCGTACATCCTTTGTTCGGGAAGGTCGCGGAGTTCCTTTCGGGAGAAGGCCCGGTTTTTCTCGAGGAAGGACGGCATAAGATCCAGAGAGATGATATATTCGTCATCATCGCGAGATCGGAAGGGGTTGGCAAGGAAAAAGCCCGTTTAGAGGCTCATAGGAAGTACATAGACATCCAGATGCCCCTCGAGGGTGAAGATGTCATAGGGTGGTCCCCGATAACTTCCGTGAAGGAGGGCGTCCAGGCCTATGACGAGAAGAAAGACATAGAATTCTTCACCGGGGCTCCGGAGACATGGATCGATCTTAAGACAGGGAAGTTCGCTGTGTTTTTTCCTTTCGATTGTCACGCGCCGCTGGCAGGCGAAGGGAATGTTTTAAAAGCGGTGATAAAGGTCGCGGTATGACGCCGCGGGACAAGAGACCTGACACAAAGAACGGAGGGGAACATGCCTTATGATCCGAAACTGGACGAACAGATATTCGCTAAATCCCACGAGACAGAAACCGACAGGATAACTGTCAGTGTGTACTCTTACAACAAGGGCCAGAAGAAAGTCCAGATATCAAGAGAGGGAAAGAACGCCGACGGAGAGTACAAGTTCGCTAAGCTTGGACGGCTTACCAAGGATGAAGCCGAGGCAATAATCCCCCTTATCCAGGAAGCGGTAGGGAAGATAGGGTGACCGCCCCTCTCAGGGATTAACAGGGAAACAGGCAGGATAAGAACAGTTTCGTTGACCGTTTATCGTTGTTCGTTTCTCGGAGATCGATCAAAGATTAACGAAAAACGGAAAACGAAAGAAGGCATAGATGAGCGATATCAAGACCAAAGGTATAAAGGACCTCGAACGAAGGATGGAAGGAGTGGAGGAGGACAGTCTGCGTCATCATGTGATGAAAAGCGCGAGAGACTTCAAGACCTCCTGGATCGAGCTGGGGCGTATATTGTTCACAGTATGGAAAGACAAGCTTTACAAGGAGTGGGGATACTCCGAGTTCGAAGCATATGCCGCAAAAGAGGTGGGCGTACGCAAGGAGACAGCGCTCAAACTTCTACGGTCCTACACGTTCCTTGAAAAAGAAGCTCCGGCGATGGTATCACCTGAGTATAGGGATAAGGCCCAGGCCGCGATAACCCCAACCTATGAGGCGGTCGATGTACTGCGCTCGGCCAGCTCCAATGGCAAGCTCGACAGGGCCGACTACGCCACTATAAAAAAATACGTCCTTGAAAAAGGAAAAGACGCTAAAGAGGTAAAGAAGGACCTTACCCAGATGATAAAGAGGCGAGAGGAGTCTGATCCCGCGGAAGAAAGGGAAAAGAGAAGCCTTGCCATAATAAGACGCTTCGTAGGCGCGCTTAAGGCCATTAGGACAGAGATGAAGACATCGGGTATCCTTCCCGGGCACATAATGAAGGACGCCGACGCGCTTATATCGAAGATCGAAGCGGAGTTGCCCGAAAGCTGAAGACCCCGAACGGGACCGCAGTGCAGGAAAAAAGGCACCAGATACGAATATGGATATAAAGAAAATACTCGCGATACTTCTGGCTGTTCTCGCCATGTCCTGGCTTTATGTCTCCGCTAACAGGTACATTCGGGAGAACGCGTTACTTAAGCAAGTGATAAAGCGCCTCGAAGCCGATTCAAGAATAGCCGAAGTTTTAGTCACCGGGGTGAATTTTGACGAGATCTCGGGTAAGAATAAGACCACGATCAAATTTCTTGAGTATGACACGGCCGGGAAACCCATGGAACCGGAATATTTCACTTTTACCGGGAACATAATCCAATTCCAGGCCTATGTCATACGTTTTGACGACCTTCATGTAAGAAGGGGGGATCGGCTGAAGGGCCGGAGCGCATATCTTTTCAGTAAGGTTTTTATGTTGGACGGGAAAGACACACGGGAATACGACATAACGGCGCCGGGAGATATTCCTAAAGGATACAGGGTCGGCGTGAAAAAAGACCCTTTTGAAGAAAGGCTTTGGAAGAATTTCTGGAAATATGCCCAGGATCCTAAAATGGCCCGGGATGTAGGTATAAAGAACGCCCAAATCGAGGCCCCCGGGACAATGTTCATTCCGGGTATGCTTTACACGATAAAAATAGAACATGACGGGGGCTTGAGGATCGATGCACAGAGGCTTCCCCAGATACTTAAAGGTGAGAGAATACCTGCCGATAAGGACCTGCCCATATCAGGCAAGAAGATATAGACATAAGTCATTTAACTGAAACCAATTACATTAAAAAAACCTTCCGGAACAGGTTTTTTCGCAAATAACAGGCTTTTTTTGGCATTTATCCTGCTGTCAAAGTTGCTTTTGAAGCTCAATAAGTATAAAATAATATCTCTTGAGTTGCCCAAAATAGAGAGGGATAGTGTAGGTTAAGGTTAAGGAGAAGGTTGAGGGCAAGACCGAGAGCGGGTAGCTTGCAAGATAACACTCAACCTTAACCTCAACCTCAATCTCAACATTGGCCGGGATCTTAACCTGGACTTTATATTTAAACTTATCAAAAAGGACGACATGCGCGCCGCGGTAATAGATATCGGATCGAATTCGATAAAACTCGCTATCGGAGAGGTTGAGTCCGGCGGAAGCGAGATGAACATACTTGAGTTCCTGAAAAGCGTGGTCCCCATAAGCAAGCATACTTTTCTTAAGGGGACTATACCTCAGGAGATCATCAGCCAGACGGTTTCGGTGCTGGAGAAATTCAAACAAAAGATGAAAGAGTATGAAGTAGAGAACGTTATCGCGATCGCCACCACAGCCATCAGGGAGGCCAAGAACAGCGATATTTTCATAGATACGGTTTACAGGAAGACAGGGATCAACATAGAGCTTCTTGCCGTTGGTGATGTTGTATACTACATAGACGCGTATATATCCTACAAGCTGAAGGACACCTACCCTATCCATGACAAGAACCTTCTCATCGCGGAACTGGGCACCGGAGGCATGGACGTATCCGTTCTCCGGAAAGGTTTCACGCTTTTTACCATAGGACTTCCGATAGGAACGTTCCGGCTCAAACAGCTTTCGGAAGAACTTGAAGGGAGCGTTGATGAGAATATTGAGGCGGTCAGGGAATACATAGAGAACGAGTTCTCCTACTTAAAGAGCATTCTTCCCAACATAAAGATAGATGACATAATACTTATTGACGAGAATTATTCCCCGTATCTTTCGAGCTTCCTTCCGGAAAAGAAGATAAACACCAAGCTATATCAGATATCTTCCGACGAGGTCGCGAGGCTTTCGTCGGAATTTGAGGACAGGAGGGCTGAGGAGACGTCAAAGACGTTCAAGGTGACGCACGAGGTCGCAAGCACCATGCCGGCTTATGCTTCCATATTGGGAGGCCTTTATTCTTTCCTGCAGGGGAAAAGCCTTTACATATTCGAGACCTCCCTGGCCGAAGCCATTCTTGCCAACATGCTCATGGGTATAGAGATAGCCAAAAAATATGACAAAACTAACCAGCTCGCGGCCGTGGCAAAATACCTTTGCCAGCGGTATAACGTGAATATGGACCATGCCCAGTATGTTTCCGCTGCTTCCAAGACGCTTTTCGACGCCCTCAAGGGCCCCATGGGGCTCAAAGACGAGGAGGGGACATACCTTATGATGGCGGCATGGCTTCATGACATAGGGATGTTCATTCATAACAGGGCCCACCACAAGCACACTGAGTATGTTCTCGGGAACCTCAGCTTTTTCAGGCTTACAACCGAAGAGATAAAGCTTATATCATGTGTCGCGAGATACCACAGGAAGGCCCTGCCGAGCGTTTTACACCCCGTCTATGCGTCCCTGCCGGAAGGAAAACATATTCTGGTGCAGAAGTTGAGCGCCATACTCCGCATGGCGAACGCGTTGGACCGGTCCCATAAGCAGAAAGCCAGGAACATAGAAGTGCGGCTTGATAAGTCCCAGGACGTGTCCGTTATCGTCAAGACGCAGAGCAATTTCGTTCTGGAGAAGACCGATTTTTCGCAGAAAAAGAAGATGTACGAAGAAATAACCGGCAATAAAGTTAAACTGGAAATAAGGAACGACGCATAGGACGACAAGGGGATAAAGATGAACGCGCCCAAAGCGCCGGATGAAAAAACATCAAAAACTTTCATACACCGTGACCTGAGCTGGCTCGAGTTCAACAAAAGGGTCCTCGAGGAAGCGCAGGACTCGTCCAATCCGCTTCTTGAGAGGGTGAAGTTCCTGGCCATATTCGTGAACAATATGGACGAGTTCTATATGGTCCGCCTGGCCGGCCTCAAGAGGCTCGTGGATTCAGGCTATGATAAGCGCGACAGGTTCGGGTATTATCCACAGGACCTGCTTCTTGAAATATCTTCTAAGAACGAAGGGCTTACGAAGACGCTTTACGAGACCTACAGGGCCCGCATGAGGGAGCTGGCGAAAGAAAAGATCCTGATAAAGAGATATGAAGAACTTACACCCGACCAGCAGAAGTTCGCGAAGAAATATTTCGATACCGCGCTTTTTCCCATTATCACTCCGATAGCGGTGGACCAATCACGTCCTTTTCCCGTGCTTCCCTCAAGGGCTATGGCGCTGGCGGTAGGGCTGACGCGTTATGACAAGGCCTATCTTGCTATTGTTAACATACCAAGGAACGTCCCCAGGCTTGTGAAGCTGCCGTCCGAGGCCGGAGAAACGGCGCTTATAATGACCGACGAGCTCGTGCGTAACAACCTGGAAAAGCTGTTCAAAGGGTACAAGACAGCCGGGGCGTCATTGTTCCGTCTGATACGGGACAGCGAAATAGAGGTGGACGAGGAATTCGAGCCGGATCTTTTAAAGGCGATCGACTCGGAGATAAAAAAGAGGCCCAGGGCTAAAGTGGTTTACCTTGAGGTGGAAAAGAACTGTGTTCCCGAGATCGCCGAGTTCCTTTCCCAGGAGCTGGCTTTCCCGGCCGAAGCGATCACCCGCATAGACAACAGGGAAATGGACCTCACTTACCTTTTCGGGCTGGCCTCCCAGACCGCGAGGCCGGACCTCATGTACCGATCCTTCACGCCGGAAGCCATAGAGTACGAGAACATATTCGACAAGATAAAAGAGAATAATTTCGTGATCCACGTGCCGTTCCAGTCCTTCGCGCCGACCGTCGATCTTGTAAGGACGGCGGCCTCTGATCCCGCGGTCCTGGCCATAAAGATGACCCTCTACAGGACGAACGACGGGTCGGCGATAATAGGCGCGCTTAAGGAAGCGGCGAAAAAAGGCAAACAGGTAACAGTCCTTGTTGAGATAAAGGCCAGGTTTGACGAAGAAAGGAACATAGGGTGGGCCAAAGAACT
>JAQVSN010000072.1 GCA_028700515.1 Candidatus Omnitrophota bacterium | reverse complement strand
TGGAATACGAGCCTTTCGTGCAACTCATGAAAAAGGCTTATATCCTTCTCACTGATTCCGGAGGTATACAGGAAGAAGCGCCGGCTCTTGATAAACCGGTGTTTGTGATGCGGCATGTGACGGAACGCCCCGAAGGCGTGGAGGCCGGGTGCGCGAAGCTCGTGGGGACGAGGGAGAGGACAATAGTTTCGAACGTCCTGAGGCTCCTTGACGATAAGAGGGCGTATATGCGCATGGCCAAGGCAAAGAACCCTTATGGCAATGGGAAAGCGGCTGAGAATATCGTAAAGATCCTGAAGCGGGAGTTAGCTTAGCGGTTTTGGACGGCCTTTTCAGGGACGGCCGGTTTTCCCGGCGGGCAAGTGAGTTGGTAGTTAGATCGTTTTTCGTTGTTCGTTTATCGTTTTTCGAGGGGAGAAGCGATGGGGCAGGATGTTAGATGTCTAGTGCGGGGATAACGATCTAAAACTTTAACTCTCTAGCTTGCTAGCCAACTTTGCAGCTTGGTAACCTTGCAACTAGGCAACTTTGCAACTGACGATATCACGTGGACCTAAACGCTGACGAACAAACATGAGAACGTCGATTATCGCTATATTTTTGATGTGCGCCGTTTGCGCGCCCGCCTGGGCCCGGCCTGTGTCATATGCCGGGGGATGGACGCTCGCGACGTATAATGACGGCGACTCGGATTCGGGTATAATACATTACTCTCCTAAGGCGGACAGGTCTCTGGGCATAAGGGCGGAGTATTTCAGGGAAAAGGACTGGCTGATGACGGCCGGGCAGTTCAACGCGCTTGTTAAAAGGTGGAATGAGCCTGGATGGCAGGCCAACGCTTATGTGAAGTCCGGGGCGGGATGGGCTTACAAGTGCGACGGCCCCCCGGAGAACAGGTCAGAACTCGCGCTATTTTCGGGATTCGCCGCCGACTGGGAGAACAGGCGCTATTACATCTCTTACGAGAACAGGCTGCTTTACGCCGGTCATATACACAGGGATATTGAGCAGAAAGCGAGAGTAGGCATCGCCCCTTATATCGGGGGTTACGGAGACATACATACCTGGCTCATGTGCGAGGTACGGTATTTTCCGGGAATGAAACACGACCAGTTCATGGTGACACCGCTTGTCAGGTTCTTTAAGGGGGCCGTAATGGCCGAAGTAGGGTGCAGTATAAAAGGGGATGTGCTTTTTAATTGGGTCATGTTCTTCTGATGGAGGAGGGGATGATGAGGATAGTCATTTCCGTAGTTCTCGTGATCGTGATATTTTCTTGTATGGCCTGTTTTGCCAAAAGTTCCGTGAACGGTGAGACGATAAATGTTACCCTGAAGGGACTTGTGTGCGATTTCTGCGCCAGGGCCATAGAGAAAACGTTCGCTAAACAAGCGGATGTGGAAAAAGTGGACGTTGATCTGGATAGTGCTCTGCTTGTTGTAGAAATGAAACCGGGGAAAACCATGGACGATGGAACTGTTGCGAGGTTGGTCGCAGAGGCCGGATATGAAGTGGAAAGTGTGAGGAGGTAGGCAAGGCCTGCTCTTCCGAGGCAGAAGACCCCGTTTTGGCAAGTTTGTCCTTGAGGGACATATACGTTTTGAGGTAGAATCCCTTAAAATCAGGTCGAGCGATCGCGGCGGGGGCATCACCGCAATATAGATGTGAGGGATAGAAGAGGAAAAGAGGGGGCAGAGTGAATTTCACCGTTTGGCATTACTTTTACCAATACCTGAAAACTAACCAGTTCACTTTCTACTTTGCCCTGTTCCTGTTTGTTCTGTCGATCGGCAAATACCTGAGCATAAGGGTTCCCAGAGCGCTTCTGGACAAGCGGAAGGCGCTTATCCTGGTGGTGCTTCTTGGTCTGGTCCTCAGGGTGTTTTGGCTGGGTTTTTCGAGCCACATTCCGAAGACGGAATGGAAAATGCCGTTCATTGAAGAGGATAGAATAAACATGCATGCCATTGAACTTACAAAAGGGATCTGGTTCCTGGAACCTCCCGGCGTAAGTCCGGACGGTGACAGGCCGCCTTCAGGACACAGGCCGATCGGGTATCCGATGGTGTTAGGAACCGTCTATAAGATCTTCGGGACGAATACCGTAAATGCCTGGGTACTTCAACTCATACTTTACGCCGCGGCAACCTGCCTGATCTTTGGGATCGCCCGGATGCTGTTCTCGTCACGGGTTGGCATCATGGCTGCGCTGTTCTTCTCGATATACCCGATATCCATATACAGCGTTAAACTTACCTGTGACGAACATCTGTTCCTGCCTGTCTGGTATTTGGGGATCTATCTTTTGCTCAAGGAGATCAACGGAAAAAGGTATGTCTTGAGCTGGTTATGGTACGGACTTATCTTTGGTTACGCGACGATGACACGGACACACGCGATATTCATGCCGCTTGTATTGGGATTCGCTTACATTCTGGGAAAATTCCCCCGAAAGAAGATAATATCTACGGTACTGCTGACGGTCGCGGTGATGCAGATCATAAATCTTCCATGGGTAGTAAGGAACTATAAGGCGTGGGGCGTCCCCGTGGTCTATACCACTAATTTGAATTATCTTTATGCCTGTGTCAATTCGACCGCGACTCCCGAGGGGGAAGGCTGGATCCCCAGAGAGGGTGACGAAGGATATTCGGAGGAATTGTCTAAGCTTGTCGCCGAGGACAGAAATCCGGGAATGATACATAAACTGTCCTCCCGTGAGATGACGCGTTGGATCGTTATGCACCCCAAAGAATTTATGGTTCTGGGGATCTCACGGTTATTGGTCTTTATGGAATGGAACAGGAGGTTTGGGACATGGCCGTTCCTGAGCCAGTTCTACGAGGGGTCTTACGATCCTTCCAGGCCTATGGAAGGCAGGCTCAGGTACGTTTTGGAAGAGTTAGCGTACGCTACGTACTATGCGTTGTTCTATGCCTTTCTTTTTGCCATTTTCCTAATGGCTTTCCGGTGGAAGAGGATAAAGCCTTTATCCAGGATCGGGATACTGACGGTGGGGAGTTGTCTGTCCTTCTGGCTTTTGGAGCACATGGTCATCTATCCCGACAGAAAATATCGTTTTCCGATAGAGCCGCTGATGATGATCTTCGCGTGTTATTTCTTCGATCATGTGATGCGGACCTTCAGGTGGGAAGATGCTTTCAGGAAGGTGAGGTCGGTTCTTTCGAGACCGAGATAATAGAAGGGGAAGGGAAAATATAACGTCCGGAGGGCCATGTCCGAATTCGATAAGTTTGACTCGGATTACGAGGACATCCTGAATAAGGATGTCCGGTTTTCAGGGGATTCCGCGAAGTATTTCGCTGATTACAAAGCGCGATTTGTAATCCGGACACTCGGCACAGGATTTAAGGGAAGTATTTTGGATTATGGTTGTGGAGTAGGACTTGTCATTAGAAGTCTAAAGGAATTGTCGGACAACAGTGAAGTTCACATAACAGGTTTTGATGTCTCAGAGAGGGCTGTCAGGAGAGCTGGTAAAGAGGTCAGCGGCGTCATGTTTACCAGTGACCCTGAAAAAGTTGAGAAGAGCTCTTTCGACGTTGTCATAGTGGCGAATGTTATGCATCACGTGGTTCCGGAAAAGCGAATTGTTTTTTTTCGGACCGTGAAGAAGCTGCTGAATCCAGATGGACTTGTTTTTGTTTTTGAACACAATCCGTATAATCCTTTAACACAATTTGTTGTAAAAAGGTCCGTTTTGGACCGGGAGGCCTCTCTCCTAACGTTGGAGGAGGTCGAGAAAGGTCTGACCCGGACGGGGATCAGTGTTATTCTGAAAAAATACATAGTCTTTTTTCCTCGATGTTTGAAGGCTCTGAGATGTTTGGAACCAGCGTTGGGCACAGTACCTATGGGAGCCCAATATGTATGTGTAGGCAGGAAGCTTTCCTGAGGGAAACCGACAGATGACGGGTCCGGCCCTGACAGGTGTTCGGTTTTTCTTTTGATAGCCATGGTCGGTAAAATTGATTACCGATAAGCTCTATAACTGACGGAAAACAAATGAAGCTAAGCGTTCTTATTCCTGTGTACAACGAGCAGAAGACCCTGTTGGATCTTCTTGAACTCGTCGGTAATGTCAAACTGCATAAGGAAATAGTCCTTGTGGACGACTTCTCGAATGATGGCACCAGAGAACTTCTCAAGGAGCATTTCGGTGATGGGAAGGGAGAGGTGAAGGTGTTCTACCACGATGTCAATAAGGGCAAGGGGGCCGCGATATGTACCGCGCTCTCGCATGCCGGCGGTGATTACGTGATCGTGCAGGACGCGGACTTGGAATATTCCCCACACGATATGGTTTCAATGGCCGAGATGGCCGAACGGATAGGTGCGGGTGCGGTCTTCGGTTCACGGTTCCTTAAGACATGGAGATCGACGTCTTTCCCCCATTACATGGTCAATAAGACCCTGACCGTACTTACCAATATCCTTTTCGGCGGCAGTCTTACTGATATGGAGACTTGCTACAAAATGGTCCGCACCGACATAATGAAGGACATCGACATCAAGGCCGAACGGTTCGAGTTCGAGCCAGAGGTGACCGCCAAGCTCCTCAAAAGGGGAGTAAAGATCGTAGAGGTCCCCGTTTCCTATCGAGGCCGTTCTTACGACGAAGGGAAGAAGATCGGATGGAGAGACGGGATAGAGGCGGTTATGACGCTTTTAAGGATGAAGTTCGCGGGATGAGCCAGGATGCCTGATGGCACATACAAGAAGTTCTTTTTTCGTTGTCCGTTCATCGTTTTCCGAAAAACGAACAACGAAAAACGATAAACGAGATCACTCATGGACCTATCTATCATAGTTCCCTGCTATAACGAGACCCAAGGGCTTGCCAATCTTGCTTCGAGATTGGGAGAGTTTGAATTGGCTTTTAAAGGCGATTACGAGCTTGTACTCGTTGATGACGGATCGAAAGATAATACTTTCGATCTTATTAAAACGACTTTCTGTGATACACCCCGCCGAAAAGTTAAGGCCATCAAGCATGATAAGAACAAAGGGATTGGTGGTGCGGTCCGGACCGGTTTAGAGAACGCTTCTTCGGAATATGTAGCCACCATGGACAGCGATTGCACCTATAGGCCCGTCCATCTGACGGAGATGCTCGATATTATTAAGAAAGAAGGCGCCGACATCATAACCGCCTCCCCATATCACCCCAAAGGTAGGGTTGAGGGGGTCCCACCGAACAGACTCGTGCTCTCGAAAGGGCTTTCAGTCATCTATAGCGTGCTTTTAAGACAGAGGATATACACCTATACCAGCATGTTCAGAATATACCGTGTCTCCATGCTCGATAAAGTGCGTTTCAATTCGGATGGTTTCCTTTCTCAGGCTGAAGTCTTAATAAAGGCTTTAAAGAGAGGATACAAGGTGATAGAATATCCTGCGACGTTGTCGAGGCGACAATACGGGGTCTCGAGCGCCAAGGTGGCTAAGGTTATTAAGGAACATCTGAGGTTCATATGGAGGCTCGTTTTTGATTCGAAGAGCGTTTAGGAGTGATTACCGAGATTAAGTTTTTATGACACAGCCGAGCTTTTTCCATATCACCGTAATCTGAAGAGTGTTTTTGACTTCAATCTCCGTAATCATCATATATTTTTACCCAAATCGGAAACAATCAGGAGGAACAAATGATAAAACTACCGGAGGATGGCAATATAACAGGCAGGGACATAGGTGAAGCTGAGATGACACTTCTAAAACAGGTCATAGAGTCCGGAACGCTCAACGCTACCAAGGGGACTATGGTGAAGAAATTCACTAAAACGTTCGCCGAAACATATGGTGTAGCCCACTGCCACGCGACGACTTCGGGGACAGCCTCGATACATACCGCTCTCGCGGTCGTGAACCCGGAACCGGGCGACGAAGTCATATCCACTCCCATTACCGATATGGGTGGTATCACCCCGATACTTTATCAGAACGCTGTCCCTGTTTTTGCGGATGTGGACCCGTACACGCTCAATATCACGGCCGATACAATAGAACCGAGGCTCACAAAAAGGACCAAGGCCATAATAGTGGTTCATCTTTTCGGTAAGCCCGCCGACATGGACCCGATAATGGCCCTTTCCAGAAAGTACAACATACCTGTTATTGAGGATTGTTGTCAGGCCTACTTTGCCGAATATAAGGGCAGGAAGGTGGGCACTATAGGCCACATAGGGTGCTTCAGTCTCCAGCAGGGAAAACATATGACCACTGGAGAAGGCGGCATGGTGGTGACCAACGATCCTGACATGGAAAGACGCGCGCGCCTTTTTATCGATAAGGCATGGGGATATGGTGATCCGAGGCCTGACCATTATTTTCTCGCCCTCAACTACAGGATGACCGAGTTCCAGGGAGCGGTCGCTTACGCCCAATTGGGGAAGGTCAGAAAGGTCGTGGAAAACCGCAGAAGGACCGCGCTTAAACTTACGGATATGCTTAAGGGGATAAAGGGTTTATATCTTCCAGAATCCACGCCCGACAGCGTTCATGTTTATTGGAAGTATCCGCTTATTATAGACACGGATCATTTTGGCCATGATGTGATGGAGTTTTCCGCCGAACTCAAGTCCAAAGGTATTTTCTCAGCTCCCAGGTATATACAGAAACCCGCTTTCATGTGTGAGGTTCTGAGGGATAAGCGGACCTACGGCAGGAGCAATTGCCCGTATGATTGCCCTAAAAGGGACGGAGAGAAAGAGATAGTTTACGATACCAAGAGCTATCCCGGGACGATGAAAGCGCTTGAACATGTCCTCGTGCTGCCGTGGAACGAGTTCTATACTGACGAGCATGTTGGCTACATTGCCCAGAGCATCAAGGATGTTATCAAGGGGTTCGGGAAGTAAGGGTAAAAATAGAATTACAGGGATCTAAGGGAAGATTACGG
>JAQVSN010000008.1 GCA_028700515.1 Candidatus Omnitrophota bacterium | reverse complement strand
TACATAAGCGCCTCGAAAAGCGCGGTCGAAATGTACCCTGCGACCAGATCTGCCCCGGAGAAGATCTCATCAAGCCCGCCAGCGCGTGAAACGGAAACATTCTTCAGATCCAATATATCTTCCCTGAATATCTCTCCCCAGCAATGTTCTTCGCTGTGAGGACGTATAACAAAATCCACATCGGGGTTACTGGCCGCGATCCTCAAGAATCCCTTAATATGATCATAAAATGTGTTCAGCCCAATATGGTTCGTGACACCCCCATCTTTCGACCATATGTCGCTGAGGATGAACACTACCTTCTTCCTTGGTTTTTTAATTTCTTCGGAATTTTTTGCTTTTCGGCAATGACCGTCAAACCTGGCTCCTCCGGTAACAACGATCTTTTTGCCGTCCACGCCGTTTTCCAGCATCCAGTCCCTGCTCCACTCTCCGTAAGCGAAAAAAACATCGGAAATAAAGGGCAAAAAATCGTGCTTCACAAGCCCAGGGTCTTTCGCGTCATCCTTATGGAGTGTAGCCCCGTTCTGTACTACCGCCGTAACAATTCCTTCCTTTTTTGCCGCCACGACCAGCATCTTTTCGAAATACGTGGAATCGTTCTCAACAACAACGATGTCCGGCCCAACTTTTCTGACGGCCGTTACCGCGGATCTCAGGTCTGAATATACCTTGTTAGGTAAAACCTCTTCCAACAGAAATACCAGGCGCGGGAACAGGTATTCCAAAAGGTCTCTGCCGTTAAGACAGAAAAATCCTTTTAGACCCTCTTTAAGCATATACGCGTCCAACCGGTCCTTCCTTCCGGTCTTCTTCGCCCTCAACCCTTTTAATGTCACGATCCTCACGCCTGACAGATACGCCCAAGCCATCAGTGAAGGCCCAATTTGTTTCTGTAAATGCACTTTACCGATATTGCTGAGGCTTTCTGATCTGACGATATCATAAAAGTGACGGGCGCCTTCAAAGAACATTATCGTTTTATTTTTGCGGGATAACCTGTCAAAGATCTGCCACAATACGCGAACAGGCCGGTTAAGCATCTCGCAAAAGAGCTTTATTGCCGAATGTCTTTCCTTCGTGGTCCTCGTCTGTTGAGATCCGTTAACGATCTCAAGCTCAACAAGCGATCCCCTTTCAGCGATATACACCTTCAACATATGGGCTAAAAGGTCGGAGCCGACATCTTGTGTTCCTGACAGATCCTCCCCCAGTACAAGACCCCGGTCTAAAATGATCGCTATCCTGTCCGGACAAAGTACGTTCATCATCCTGTCGATCAAAAGATAGAGCATAAGAAAACGCGCGAAGAAATATATCATCGGCCATTCTAAAAAACATCCCAAAGAATAGCCATCCCGCAAAGAAAGCTCATTCCCCCAGGGCCGATACCAGCCCCTGCCCCACTCTTGCGCCGTGGCGTACAGGCCGTCATACATCCCTTTGGTCTCAAGATCGTGATAGTCCACACAGCTTATGTTCTGGCTTTCCAAAAAGAACCTGGCAGAGTCGGAAAAAGCAAGGACATCAAACCCTTCTTTATCTTTTTTCCTCCTGATCAAGGCAAGATCGCGTTTCGCTAAGGCCATGTTCTCGATGATCAAAAGCGCTTTGTTCATCCCTTTTTCCTTACGCTCGTAACAACCGTGGCTTTCATGAGGGTCTCCGCCAGCATGAAATCAAAGATGCTGTCAATATCAACTGACCTTTCCCTTGGCATCACATACGCGTAGGTACGGTTACCGTAAAAACTGCGCTCTTTTCTTAGATGCTCCGAAAAGCTCAGGAACAAAGCCCCGTTCGGCATGAAATAGCGAGGCAGGCGCTGCCTGGGAACATTAACGTGTTTTTTACTCAAAAACCCTTTCATGTTCCCGTCCGACGCAAGTGTATTCATCCAAAGAGGCGGATGGTCCGCTTCCGTAACCGATACCACGGCTTTCGCTTTTTTTGAAAAAAGCGTCGTGACCGCCCTATTGATATCATCCGCTTTACGCAAAGGTGAGGTAGGCTGGAGGAGAATGACCACATCATATTTTTCCTTGTTCTTTTCAAGGATATCGAGCGCGTGCAGGACCACGTCCACTGAAGCAGCCTTGTCCCCCGAAAGTCGTTTTGGACGCAGGAACGGGACATCCGCATGATACATTTCTGAAACAGCCGCTATTTCCGGGCTATCCGTGCTGACAATAACACGGTCAACATAACAACTTTTTTTTGCCTCGCTTATGGTCCACGAGATAAGAGGTTTACCGCAAAGAGGCCTGATGTTCTTTCCTGCAAGCCCCTTGCTCCCGCCTCTTGCCGGTATCAGCGCCAACACTTTTTTTCCTCTATACATACGTCTCCGGTCAAATACCAAGTTCGTTGATATGATTTTTGTATTCTTCCCACTGCCCAACATCTATGTAGTTGCTCTGCATAACAGGATACACACCAACGTTCTTCTCTGCAGACAATAGGGCCTGTATGAGATCAGTCATGTCAAATCGCTTCCCTTCCGGTATCAGCTCGACCGCCTCCTTTGATACCACATAGACCCCGGAGTTGACCGTAAGGTCCAGTTCCGGCTTCTCCTGAATAGATTGGATCTTCCCGTCCTTCCCAAACCGGATGACCCCGTAGGGGATCTTATGGTAATGTATCGCCCCGGCTACCGTGAGCAGATTCTTGTTTTTGTCGTGGAATTTGATGAGGTCCTTATATTCAGCTTTCACTATGACATCACAGTTCGACACAATGAATCTTTCTCCGATATCCGCCGGCAGGAGTTTAAGGCTGCCGGCAGTCCCAAGAAACTCATCTTCCCTGATATAACCCAGTTTGTAATTCTTCTCGATGCTGTCGAAATAAAGCTTTATCATGTCCCCTTTAAAGTTCAAAGTTACAAAGAACTTTTCCGCCCCCTGTCGGACGAAATTATCCACTATGACTTCTATCATGGGTTTTTCACCTATGGGAATAAGCGGTTTCGGCAATATCCTGGTAAAAGGATCCAGTCTTTTGCCTTTCCCCCCGGCCATTATCACTACCGGAACATCTATCTTTTCCCTGAAAACTTTCTCCCCCTGGAACACTTCCTTCCAGAACAGGATCTTGACGATCTTTTTCGTCTCATCTACAACAGGCAAGGCCTCTATGGTCTTTTCCAGCATAAGTGACCTGACCTTCTGAATATCATATCTCCCTTCATTGAGATATACAGGATTCCTGTTATAACAGCGTTCTATCGGCTCCATCAGATCCCCGGTCTCCAGTATTCGCCGCCTCACGTCACCGTCGGTCAGGGACCCTAACAGTTCTCCGTCATGACCGCATACAAAAAGGTTCCCGATCCCGGATTCGTCGATCTTTCTTAAAGACTCCTTGATCGACATCTCGGGGGACACGCTGACACGCCTTATCATGTTCTCCACGTTATCACCCATTTTATTTTTTATGTTTTTTCTGATCACGACACTTGATGCCTCAGTTTCCACTTACCGCCATCCCTGAGCCACAAATGAGGCGAACGCGCTGCGTCACAAAGTTCATGAAAATGCCCGGCATCCATACCCAGGTAGTCCATTATTTCCTGAAAATATCTGTCGGGGAATTCCCCATCGAATTTTCGCACCAAAGCGACCCCATCCTCTCTCGTGAGATGTTTGTTCCTTATCTCCTGAGACGCGTCGTAAGTCGCTCTTCCTATGCCGAACTTAATGAAAGTAGTGTAATAATGCAGATCATCTATCTTGTCATCAATGCTGTTATACTTGCTGTAAGTACCCTGGGTCCTGAAAGGTCTGGCTTGAAAACCCGTATTTTCCACGGCATAATAGTATACCTCCTGAGGTACCCACTTAAGGTAGTATCCAAGGTAATGAACCTCAATATTGGATCTCTCAAGGTCTTTGTAGGATGCTGGGAGAAAAGCCATGATGTCGGAAATATTAATATCATATTTCTCTCTCAATTCCCTGATCTTAACACCACCCAGCACTACTTCATCCGGGTCATTCATGGAAAAATAGGACTTGTCCCTGAGGGAAGTCGCGTTATCTCCTATGGGGTTCCCGTATTCAGATTCATTCTCACCATAGAATATGAGGGGTATCCCGTATTTCATCGCTATCTTTGGGGCCAGATTTTTCTGCCCAAGTATGAACGTCTGGAAAGGGTGCAACAGGTTCACGATCGCGAGTTTCGTAAGAAGCTTCATTACCCTTCCGTTGGGTTTGAAAGTGATGTTATCGAACCCGCCCACTTCGATCCAGTTCTTAAAATTCCTGTACCCATAGTCGGTGTAAAGGATGGGGGGCCACGTGACGGTCAAGGGATGCATACCGTATTTATACTTGAGGACATGGGCCTGGAACGCGCTATCCTTGCCTCCCGATCCCGGGACCAGACAATCATATGCCCCGTCGCAGCGGCGGTATCTGTCCAGGAGCCTCAAAAGTTCTTCTTCCCTTTTTTCCCAGTCTATCTTTTCTTTTTCAATGGCGTGGTGGCAGGCGTCACACACACCGTCTTCCTGGATGTTCATCGTGGTTTTCCTGCTCTCTTTCGTATGTTTGAATTCCACGGAAGAGGCCGGTCTCTGATTTGACATTACGCAATTCTTACAAAAAACCACTTTTTCAGGCAGTCCATAATATGCCTCCAGTTTTTCTTTCACTCAAGTTCTCCTTTTTTTATCCCTGATATCACTGAGCCACTCCCGATATATCTTCATTCCTTCCCGGGAGCTCTTCTCGGGATGAAATTGAGTGGCAAAAATATTCTCCCTGGCTATGGAAGAACAAAATTCTATCCCCGAATATGTCGTTGTCGTCAGTATGTCACTTTCATTTTCAGGGACAACGTAGTAGGAATGCACAAAATACATGTATTCACTCTCCCGAACGGACCTTAAAGCGCTCTTATCCCAACCCCGCCTGCGCATGACCCCGTGAATACTGTTCCACCCGATATGAGGCACCTTTATACGTTCTCCTCGGGAGGAGATCTTAGGGAATCTTGTTACCTTGCCTTTTATCAGTCCAAGCCCCCTGGCGTACTGGAATTCCTCGCTTTCCGATAACAAAAGCTGCATGCCAAGGCAGGTACCCATAAAAGGCCTTCCCGTCGTTATGAAATCCCGTATGGGGGATATCAAGTCCAGCTTTTTAAGGTTGTTCATGGCTTCGGCGAACGCGCCTACACCGGGCAGGATCACAGCGTCAGCATCCATTATCTCTTTCCGGTCGGAAGTTATGAACGATATTATCTCATTATGGTCACAAGCGTTCTTAACACTGTAAAGATTGCTCATTTGATAATCTATTATCGCCACCCTGATATCATTCACCGTCAGCCACCCCCGTCCCTATGGGATGCCTGCATTCAACGCCTTTCGAAAAGATATATCTTTTTATCTCATCGAGACCCGCGCTTTTTATACGGGAGTTCCCTTTCCCGCTTTTGAGGAACTCTATATTGCCCTCGGCATCATAACCTACGAGGTTCTTGTGGTGCGCAATAAGGCCATAATGCAATATCGAAGATATCGCGACAGCGTCGGCTCCCCCTTCGTCAATAGCTTTGTATATGTGTTCAAGCTCCCCAGCTCCTCCGTGAGCTATAACAGGGATGGAGACCTCCCTGCTGACCATTTTCGTTAACTCAACGTCAAATCCCAGACCCGTTCCATCCCGGTCAACGGACGTAAGCATTATTTCTCCGGCTCCGAGTTCTTCCGCCTTTTTCGCCCAACCCAGGACTTCAACACCTGTGTGGTCCCTCCCATTATCCGTATACGCCATATAACTGCCGTCAGCCTGACGTATGGCTTCAATAGCCACAACTATGGTCGATGACCCGAATTTCATCGATGCCTCTCTGATCATGGCCGGATTCTTGATGGCCGCCGTGTTGATCGCCACTTTGTCGGCCCCCGCCCTGAGAACGTTCTTTATGTCGTCGATCGTCCTCAGCCCGCCGCCTACCGTGAGAGGGGAGAATATCTCCTTTGCCGTCCTTGTGATGATCTCCTCGAGACTGTTCCGTCCATACAGGCTGGCCACAACATCCATGTATATCAATTCATCGGCCCCGGCTTCGTAATAATACCTCGCGAAATCCTCAGGCTTCCCCAGGACCCTCAATCCCTCCAAATGTATGCCCTTGACAAGATTGGGCCCTTTGATGTCCAGCCTTGGTATAATCCTTACTGGCATGCCATAACCTCATTTCCCCGAAAATCTTCTTCTTACGCCTATATCGTGGAACCTTTTTTTCAAAAAGTCTTTATCGAGATCAAAGGCCTTAAGCGCCTCGACGATCTTACTTGAAACATTATCCCCTCCGTCATAGGGATTAGCGACACACCCGCAGATCTTCCTGAAACTGTTTGAAAACGCTTTATCTATAGCCCTCGATATCGATGCCGCATCGGTCCGGCAATCAATGACCGACTTCGCTTTTATCCTTCCCTTTTGCCTGTCTCCGACATTAACAGTGGGTATTCCAAAAGAGGGCGCCTCGATAACGCCGCTGGAAGAATTGCCTACCACCGCGTCCACGTATCTCAAGGCTGAGAAATAGCGTCTCTGCCCCAATGACTTGAACGCGACCGCCCTGCCGGGGTTAGCGGAAACATACTTGTTGATCATTTTGTTTATTAAGTTCCCTCCTGTGTCCGCGTTAGATCCGGTAAAGATCAACTTCACACCTTTTTTGCCGTCCAACGCCTTTATGATCTCACCGAACAGTACCGCCGAATCCTCATCCCCCAGAGTTTCAGGATGGAACGTGACCAAAAGACTTCGCCTTCCGGGAACAAGGCCGAGTTCCTTCTCCATTTCCTTTCTGGAAAAAAATACCGTGTTCCTCATGCTCTCAAGTCCAAGGGCACCAACATTATGCACGTTCCGCCGATCCTCCCCAAGCTGTATGACCCTGTCGCGATACTCTTTTGTGGCGACAAAATGAAGATGGCTCATTTTTGTTATTGCGTGCCTGAAGGCATCGTCATAGGCACCCATTGTCACTTCTCCTCCATGAATATGGGCCAAAGCGGTCCTGGTAACTAGCGCGGCCGCGGCCGCGGAAAATATCTCGAACCTGTCCCCAAGCAATACAACTATATCCGGATCAAGTTTCAGGTAGGCACCCGCCAGGCCCCCTATAGCGGCCCCCATGGCTCCGGCTATCGCCCTCGGAGCATCACCTTTAAGTCCTATATCGACTTTTTCATCTATCAGGAAACCGTCTTCCTCTATTTCCCTATACGTCATCCCGAAACGGGCTGAAAGATGAGCGCCTGTGGCGATTATCTGCAGAATAAGATCATCTTCATCCCTGATAGTTTTGATCAACGGCCTTAATATACCGTATTCCGCCCTTGACCCTGTCACGATACAGATCTTCCTCATTGTCTTATCATCTCATCCTTACGGTAACTGCGTCTGGCCTTTGTCCCGACTACTTTATCCCATTCCATTGGGCTCAACCCTGAACCGGGCCTTTTTACGGCAAGATCATCCTCTTTTATGACCTCGCCTTTCTTTATCCGCCGTGACGCGACGATACTTTTACGGACAATGCCGATATTTTTCTGTTCCGACCTTGAATGTTTTTTTATCCCATCTCCCATAGCCTTTTCCACATTGCGTATCATTTGGCACATAAGCTTGAATTCCGGGGGTTCTAATGAGGCCCGATGATCGGGGCCTTTCATCCCGTGATCCAGTGTAATGTGCTTCTCAATTACTTCCGCCCCCAAAGCCGCTCCGGCTACCGCTACCTCGATACCACCGGTATGATCGGAATACCCAATGTTCACTTTCAGTCTCTCCCGCATGGTCCGCATCGCCAGAAGGTTAACGTCTTCCAAAGGGGACGGGTATTGAACGTTACAATGCAATACGGTAACATTGGACCGCGGGGTACCGGCAATTTCCAGTATGGCTAACGCTTTCTCCACGTCTTTCAGGGTCGACATGCCGGTCGATAATATGACTTTCTTACCCAGAGACCCTATTTTCCTGAGATATGGGAGGTTGGTTATCTCTCCTGAGGGTATCTTAAAGATCTTAAGTCCGAGAGCATTCAAAAAATCTATGCTTTCAATGTCAAAAGGCGACGACAGGAACATAATGCCTCGGCGTTTACAATGTTCCATGAGCGTTCTATGGTCAGCGTATCGCAGCTCAAGCCCCTTTAACATACGGAACTGGGAACAAACCTTTGATGTGTTCTTTTTTTGATACTCGGCCTTCGGGGCGTATCCGGTAACAATGTTCTCGGCACGAAATGTCTGGAACTTGACCGCGTCGGCTCCGGCCCAGGCAGCCTTGTCTACAAGCCTCTTCGCCAACACGATCCTGCCATTGTGGTTCACACCCGCTTCCGCTATTATTAAAATTCTAGATGAGTCCGACATTCTTTTCTCCGTCAAAACCGAATTCCCTCACCAACGTACACCCTTTTGAGTTCTTATAAACAAGGCTGCACGCTTTCACCAGAACGCCTCGATCAATGGTAGCGTACTGTGTTACTTTTGCCCCAGTCCCGATAAACGCCCCCTCACCGACATCCACCCCCCCGCTCAATGTCGCCCCGGGAGCCACATGCACAAAGTCCCCTATGCGACAATCATGATCCAAAGAAGAAGCGGTGTTAACGATAACGTTCTTTCCGATGATCGTTCCGGTATTTATAGTGGCCGAAGCCGCTACGAATGTCCCTTCCCCAATCTCAACGTCACCGGCGATAACCGTTTTTGGATGTATAACTATCGGAATTTTGAAACCTACCCCGCGAATATTCTCGTATATCTTCTTGCGCAGCGAAGAGATCCCGACCGAGCCGACCGAAATGAAAGCGTTCCTGACACCCTTCTCATATACGGACCGGAGATCATCATCGGTGCCTATGACCTTAACCCCGAGCACTTCATCCCCCATGGTGAGCCCCGGATCGATTATCCCGAATATTTCATACACTCCTCCGCATCGGATAGCGTCAATTATTACCTTGCAGTGTCCGCCTCCCCCGACTAGGACGATCTCTTCTTTTTCAGATATCATACTTTCCTCAATATTGTCCTGATTTCCTTGGCCGCGCGCATAATATCTCTCTCTCCGTTCAATGTCGAGCTGGGAAGGCATAATCCGTTCCTGTATATCGCCCTCGTATTGCTCATGTCTCCCCGTTCGGCTTTCTTGTACGGAGGGAATTCCCATATAGGCATGAATACTCTTCTCGTAGGAACTCCTTTTTCAGCCAATTTATTTCGTATATCTTCCACCCGGATATCCGACCTGAAGCATACGCACGTTAACCATCTCGAGCTGTGTGCCCCGGGATATTCGTCTTGAAAAACAATAAGTTCTTCACTGGCAAGTTCTTCTCTGAATATCACATGTATACGCTTTTTGATCTTAAGAAGTCCCTTAAAACGGTTTATTTGAGCAAGCCCAAGAGCCGCTTCAATGTTCGTCATCCTCAAGTTGAAACCTATTTCGGGATGATAATATCCTTTAGCCCCTTCTCTGGACTGGTTAACAAGGAACTTTATATGATCGATCCTTTTCGCGCTCTTCCCTACGACCATCCCCCCGCCACCTGTGGTAATGGTCTTATTCCCGTTAAAACTGAAACATCCAAACTCACCAAAAGTCCCCGTATGTCGTCCTTTGTATAACGCTCCCAGGCTTTCTGTAGCGTCCTCTATGACAGCAATGTTCTTAGCCCGGGCTATCTTCGTTATATCATCCATTTTGCAGGGGTTGCCGTACAGATGTACGGGTATAACAGCTTTGGTGCGTCCCGTAATGTTCTTTGCGAACTCCTCCGGGGACATGTTCCATGTGCCCGGATCAACATCCACAAAAACCGGTTTCGCTCCAACGTAAAGAATAGGGTTGACCGACGCCACAAAAGTAAGCGCGGGCACTATGACCTCATCTCCCGGCCCCACCCCCGTCTCATAGAGAGCCATATGAAGGGCAGCTGTACCACTTTGTGTTGAAACGGCTTTTTTAACCCCTATGAGACAGGCAAAACGTTCCTCAAAATCCGGGACAAAAGGCCCGACGGTCGATACATATCCCGAATCTATGGCCCTGTTAACAAATATCTTTTCGGTCTTTCCTATGTTCGGCGCGTCAAGCAGTATTTTTTTAGACATTGTATATATCCGCCTTATAGGATCTTCTATTCTCTTCCTTTTTGAACCAATCAATGGTCTCCTGTAGCCCGCGGTCCAAAGAATACTCCGGTCTCCATCCGGTAAGTTCCCGTATTTTCCCACTGTTCCCCAAAAGATGCTCAACTTCGCTCTTTTCGGGTCTTACCCTTTCATTGTCGACCGCTATCTTCACCGAGGGATCGATCTGCTCTATTATTTTTCGCGCTATTTCCCCGATGGATACGCCTTTCCCGCTGGCAATGTTCACCTCTTCCCCTACGGTCTTATCGCTGCGAGCTACGGCGATAAAGCCTTTTGCCGTGTCCTTCACATACGTAAAATCCCTGGTCGTATGCGTGGCCCCCATCTTGATCTCTTTTATCCCGGACAATACCTGCGTAATAACGGTTGGGATAACAGCCCGGGCTGACTGTCTCGGACCATATGTGTTAAAAGGCCTGATGATCGTAACGGGAAGCCCAAAGGACCTGAAAAAGGATTCAGCTATCTTATCAGCGCCTATCTTTGTGGCACTGTAAGGGGATTGTCCCTGCAACGGGTGTTTTTCATCCATGGGGCTATATATCGCTGTCCCATACACTTCCGAGGTAGAGGTCACGAAAACCCTTGGAGTACTCAATTCCCGGGCAGCCTGGAGTACATTCAATGTTCCCTTGATATTAGTATCCACGTATGAATCGGGTGAATGATAAGAAAATGGGATCCCAATGAGGGCGGCCAGATGAAAAACCACATCGATACCTTCCATCGCCTTGCGGACTCCGTTAGGGTCTCGGACATCTCCGGCAAAAACCTCGATACCTCTCAATTTCTCTTTGGGGAACCCGTCAAGCCACCCCCAGGAGTTAAAAGAATTGTAATACACAAAGGCCCTGATCCTGCATCCTTCATCAAGTAACCCCTCAACGAGATGGGATCCTATGAATCCGTCAGCCCCCGTGACCAATACGTTCTTATTATTTAAGTCCATATCTCACTCTCTCACTCCGTAGATTGTTCGTCCACTCCTCTGTGCACCCATTCTCTGCCCTTGCCATAGACTTTACCGACCTTATCCTCAAGTTCAGGAGAAACCAGGCGCAAAAGCTCTTTTCCCAGAATCCTGTACTGCTTCCCTACCTTGGCTGCCCTGATTATGCCCTTCTTAATAAGGCGCATCATAGTTGACGTGCTTATCTTCAGTATCTTCTGGGTCTCTTCTGTCGTATAAACTTCTCTGGGATTAATTTCCATTACAACTTCCTTGGTTTTTTCTGTATATTACCACAGTAGTCCGAAATCGTCAAATGATAGTTTTAGCAGTCAATAGTAGCCATTAGTAGTCAAAATAAGCAGTGAGATGGGAGTTTTCATATCCGGAAGAGGTAATACGTGGCCCTCTTTCCCCGCTCGACTTTCCGCTCCAGGACCATTAACGGATCTCTTTCGTCTATGATCGGGCCAAAAGGGTGAATATCATAGTCATCCCTGTAAAGGATGTAGGTGGGTACAGACCTCGAAGTTAATTCTCTCAAATATGATAAGATATTCTTGTCTGTCTGATGCTCCCACATGCCATACTGAAGAACCTGTCTGTTAAAATAGAATCCTCTGGACTCCCCGACCAGAACAATAACACTATCAGAAGGAGTGTTTTTGTTAACAAAATCAGCCACAGGGAACGTCCTCTCATTCCGCGCGAGATACTCATCACGGGTCGTAACCCCTAGAGCAAGGGCTACGGTATCATAGTTGTGATATACACACAAAAGAAAGTTGAAAATGACGCATCCCGCGAGCAGTTTCTTCAGGAACACAAGCCCGTATTTCTCCGAGGCTCCGTAAAAACCAAGGCTTATAAGGATGAAAGCAACGGCAAAATTCACAAAAGTATAACGCAGCATCGGATTTACAATGTACCATATGATCGCGTGTATAATAAAGAAGCAGAAAAGATACTGGATATTTTTCTCATGTCTTGGAAGAAAAATAAGCAAAGGGAAAAAGGCGAGGAAGATCACCCCTATCTGCTCCCCCCCAAAACTATCTACGTGAATGACCATATCCCAGGGTAAAAGGAAAAATCCGAGAAGGTCTGTCCGGGTACCCACATAATCTTTAAGATGCGTTTCCCATCCGCTTCCGAAAATATTGTGGAGGAACGGATACACAGGGTTGCCCAAGACCAAATAAGACCTCAAATACCAGACAAAACCCGCGGCGAAAGCGAACAAACCAAGAACGAAAAGTTGTGCGAACACCTTCTTTGCCTGGGTTTTTTTATGAAGATCCGAGAGCAGGACGACAAAAACAAGCGCTATCAAGGCCATCCCGCTCATAAGTTTCACAGATAAGGCTATCCCGGCGAAAAGGCCCGAAAGCGCGAGCAACCCGAGTTGCTCCCTTTTCACCCAAAGCATGATCGCGTACAGGGCCATAAAAGAGTAAAAGCCCTGAGTAAGATCTACGTAGGCATACGTCATCTGAGTAAATATCCCTGGGGATGAGGCTAATAAAGCGGCCGCGAGCAAGGCTTTCTTCTTTGAGAAAAAACGGCGGGTGAACGAAAAAACACTCAGTATCAACAAAATACCAAAAAAATAGTGGGAAAGTTTTGCCGCCGTAACGCTCTCGAGTAGAAGCCCTGCGGTGAAGAACATCTGGCCAAAATAGGGCCACAATGATTCCCTGGTGAACGGAATGAACCCGATGCTATGCCTACCGGCAAAGATCTTTGAATGATCCAAATGGTAGGCCAACGCGTCGTTACCGATCTCCGGTGCCATCGCTCCAAAAAGGGATAGGACCGGTATGAATATAAGTATCCCCAACAGGAATCTATCGAATGTCCCTTCCCCCGAAAGCCAGTTGAATGATCTTGGGAACGTCAGCCTCCTGACCAAACGGCAAAACGGACCCGCCGCCGCAAAGGCGCACACCACGAACAGTATAAGAACAGGTCCTTTGTACAGAAAGCCCAAACTCCCGATGCCGTAAACCAGATACCCTAGCAGAGCAAAACCAATCGCCGATGAAAAGACAATATCTTCGAGAAGACTTTCCGTCTCTTTGGCGAACAGGGAAAGAGCCCTCCTGCCTAAGCCATAGGCCATAAAAACGATCAGAGTAAATAAAAGGATGTCTTTCATCGTTTTATCAGGCTAATAATACGTGGATAAATGAACGCCGCGGCATAAACGACTATCACCAAGATCGCCCAAATACTTAACACAATAGGAACGACCCTGTCTAAAACAGATATTTCCATATCCTTGGACCAATCTTGAATTTTCTTATGATCTACCATCGATGACATTCCTCCCGGCCATATCGGTACTCATATGTATCACCTCGTCCGCCACAAGTCAACAAGATTGCGCCCTGATGATCTCCCAAAAAAGAGCTCTTATTGCGTCCCTCGCCGGTGCCGGGTAGATCTCCGCGATCTTTTATCTACTTCCGGCGTACTTTTTTATTCCTCATGTCATACACGAATATCGACTTCCCCGCCACCGCGTCCGGTTCCCTTTCGCCTGACCACTTCACCGCGTCGAGATACTGCACGCTCACGGCATAGACTTTTTCTTCAGGATCCATTAACTCCTGTTCCGTGACATTATCATAACTTATTCCGTGATATGCCGGGTCGGCACCCCCGAAATAATACAGTCCGACCCTGCCTACGCCCTCCCGATCCATGTATCTTTTGAGTTCAGGCAGGTCCTGCCCCCAGTCTATATTTGAATCCCTTAAGATCCGATGCCCTCCTCCGGCGGTGATGGCTAACTGGTTAAAATAACCAAGGAAATCCGGCCAGGCAAAAAGGCTTTCGAGGATGAACCAGGCAATAAGACAATAACCGGCTGCGGCCTTCCACCCGCCACGTGTGGTAATGGTCCGGATCCCCTGAGCGGCGATTAGACAAAAAAAGGGATATGCCGGCAATATGTACCTTATCCCGAGCTGGAGGTTCGACTTTGAGGCTAGTATAACGAGTAACATCGCACATGAGAACAGGTAAAGGTTAAGCCCCCTTTTCCCGGAACGTCGCAAAAGACACTCTGAACCGGATATCAGGGCCACTATGAAAGGTATGGGCGTCTTAACAGTAAAAGCTACCAGATAATACCAGGGCATTCCTTTATCGCTCCATGTGCCCATGAAATAGACCAAGGATCCATCAGCGCCGTGTTTAAGGATTCCGGCCACTCCGGTAATGAACGAGGCTAACGGCACGGGGGTTGAATAGAGTATCGTCTTTATCCTTTCAAGCCCCTCACTCCCTATACCAGGAATGAACTTTAGCGCGGCTCCGGTCACCATATCGACTTTATCCCCTGCCCTCATCGCTCCTTCAAGAAAAGGCCGCGTCTCAAAACCATACCCCGCCCATAACACTAATAATGTCGTAAGTCCGCAGGCTAAAAGTACCATTGGGGTTATCCTTCTCCTACCCGGGCGATCTACATGACCGGAGAAGCACCTCACAATGACCACCGCCGCGAAAAAGAACGGAAGGATCAGCGCGGAGAATTTGGAAAGAAGCGCCAAAGCGAGACAGACACCGGCGAAACACCCCTTCCTGATAGACGGTTCTTCAAGGAGATCCCAGAAAGTAAATACAGCCATCATCATGAATACCGCGGCGGCCATATCCGTGGCAGCCACCGATGAATGCGCGATGATCTCCGGGGAAAGAAAAAAGAAAGCGACCGCTATAAGAGCTTCCGGAGCTGAATACCTTCGGCCGGCCCACCGGAAAAGGAATATCCCGCCCAATAACGCCAACAGCATATTCATTCCTCTCGCGGAAAAAGTTATTGCCGCAAGTTTATCCCGATTCAGGTTATAGAGAAAATCTCTCGAGAATAGGGACCGGTCCTCCCTTGCCCAGTAGGCCCTGTCGGCGGGGAGCTTTAAGTCCATGAAAACCATCGGAACCGATACGATATAGCGGGAAAGCGGCGGCACCTCAGGGGAGAAAGCGAAGTCCCCACGGGTCAGGTGGATATAACCTGAAGCGATATGATGACACGCCTCATCCGCCGTAAGGGATTTCCGGGCGGATGAGGTCACCCCCAAAACCAGGAATATGCCGGCAAGCGCGGCGAAAAGCATATAACGCGATATTGTACGCATAAATAAAAAAATTACGGAGATTTACGTGATATAGCCTGTTTAGATTACAAAGATTCGAGCAATATGAACGCTTCCCTGATCACAGAGATTTTTCCGTTAATATCTCTGCGATCAAAACTCTGTTTGAACTACGATCTTTTAAATCAGCCTCTACTTTTTACTCCCAAAGTGCCTGAACACGAACCACACCTCATGACTTCCGGCGGGAAGTTTAACCGCTTGTATCACGGAAAAAGGCACTATTTCCGCCTTCTTTCCGTCGACATATACTTCCCATCCGGGGTATGAACATTCGGAGAATATCAGGAATCCCTCGTAAGGCATTCGAACCCCCATGAGAGCCTCTCCCGGCCTGTAAAGAATGAACGAAACCGGAACATCCGCATCGACCATGTCCGGAAGAAGTTCTTTCGCCACAAAAGCCCTGGGAAGACTTCCGGAAAGTCTGTAAAGATGGATCCCATCTTCTTCCATGACCGGTTCAAGAAAAAATTCTTCCAGCTCATAAGGGCTTACCACATACCTGACGTTCAGCATCCTGATAAGTTCCAGATTACGGTGCAAAGATCCGGGCTCAGGAGACTTAAGTCCTAAAGCGTTATCCGCCACTTCAAGTTCCTCAAGGGCCTTCCTGTACCGCTCGTTCACAAGCGGAGTATAAAGCGCGATGCTGTCCACACCATAGACAGCGTTCATACTCGGCATAGCCCAGTTAGGAAGTTTAGCGGAAGCTATATCGTAAGGCAGTATCCTGAAAACATTCGAATCGCTTTTAATAGCCTCCAGGACTCCCGGGGCTTGGGGTGAAATGGTCTTAAAATCCATTATGTTGCCCCTGAACCCCGTGCCATAGGAGCTAAAAGCCACAAGATCGATAAAAATGAAAAAGATAGCGATGGTCTTCGGAAAACTTCCCGTTTGTTTTTCCCTTGAGCAAAGGGCCCAGGTCATTACAAGCGCGGCCGCAGAGAGCGTGACCGATATGAGGACGAACGGGTTCAGGAACGACGTGACATCGACCAGACTGGCATAAAAACCATGGACCTTCTCAATGTAAACATCCAGATCGAACCTGTGGAACCCTTTTCCATAGACGTGTTCGGCCACGTAGCGCTCCCCAAAACTGACGATCTGGTCACCAAACACCGCCAAAACAGCCTTTACAAGGAATAAAGCGGCCATGGCCGCCCCTATAAAGCAGGCAAAGACCCCGGCGGCTTTTTTCTTTGTGCTTTTCCATGAAGCGGCGAAAAAGTCCGTGAATCCCCATCCTGCCATTACGGAGGCCGCGAACGCGCCAAAAAGAATGAATTTTGACGGATTCCGGAAACCATAGAGATGCAGCCCCTTCACCGCAAGAACGTAAAACGGATTATATCTCCCCAGCGTCAGAAAAAGGGCCAGAATGAAAACAGCGAAAAGAGGTCTTCTTGCGGGGATCTGTTTCAACCCATAGAAGGACATAACAAGGAATAAGAGACTCATTACACCGATATACAGCCGAGCACCTCTCAAGATTGGGTACGGAAATACTGCGCTCAGGAAATTGAAAGGTGAGAACGAATCGGATAAAGCAAAATCGGCTGACGCTTCCGCTCTCCAGGATAAGGAAGCCATTGTCTTCGTAAGCATCGCCTGCGGCATAAAAACTACTGCCGCTAGAGTGACCGCCGCCAACCCCATCAGGATATCCCGCGCGGTAATCCTTCCCCCTCCCAACCTGAGGCGGTAAATAACGTAAAAAAAGTAAAACATACCCGCGTATACGGCTACCTGAGCCTGCCCGGCCAAAAGCTGCATCCCGAATATGAGGCCTGCCACGGCCGGGAAAAAAGGTTTTCGTGTAACTGCGTATATCTCGATGAAATACAGGACAATGGGGAACCAGCAAAGGGTCTTTACTGTGGCGGTATTTACCATGCATCCCGCGTAAGCGCTGCCGAAGCAAAAAAGAAGCGCCGCCAGAGAACCTCCCCAGATACAGGCCCCGGTCCTTCTGGTGAAGATATAAGTGAACACTCCCGCGAAGACGAAGTGCAGGACAGTAAGGTAATTATATGCCGCCTTGAACGGAAGCAGGAAAAAGAATACCCAGTTGAGCGGGTAGAACCCTCCCACCTGTCCTTCGGCCATGAGCGCGTAGCCGGAATGCACATAACGCGTCCAATACGGGAGTTCGAACACCTTAACGGCCCCGGAATAAATAAAACTCCACGGGTAGAACTGGTCGGCATAATCACCATAGATAAAACCGGCTTTTAGGGTGAGCAGCCTCCACATAAAGAACAATATGACGGAAGAAAAGAATATAATGAACCCTGAATGTTTTCGCATACACCACATCCTCAAAATGCGTCCCAACACCACGTGACGCGAGAACTCGGAAAGCACAACAATGGATCAAGCCCTGTCATTTTCACTATGTCCTTTTCCATCCCGGTCAGCGCTCATGCCGAAAAACACTTCGTCCATACTCCTCGGACAAAAAGAAAAATCCCGTTTGGCGGGGGATATATCCTCTTCTTTTGAGCAAAGAAGCCGCGGCAACTGGTCCATAGCTATCCCTCCACCCCTCTGCAGGGATAAGAGGATCCTGGCCGCCATCCGGAAGATCCAAACCGGTATGTGGACCCTGGGTCTTTTTATGCCTTTTATCCGAAGCACTCTGTCAATAAGTTCGTTGTAAGTAAAAGCCTCCGGTCCCGCTATGGTGTATATTTTTCCACTGATACTTGTGTCACCGAGAACGGTCACCACTGATGATACTACGTCCGACACATGCACAGGAGCTACTCTGTATCTGCCATCACCGATCACTGGGATGATCGGGAAAGAGGATAATTTGTTAAGTAGCATATCGATCCCTTCCTTTCCGGAAGCTCCATATACCTCGGCCGGACGCAGGATAACCCATTCCATGCCACTCTCTTGAACGATCCCCTCGGCTTCAAGTTTTGAAACGCTATATCCTCCGCCATTTGGTGAAGCGGCCCGAGTGCTAACATATATCACTCTCTTTACTCCGGCTTTCAACGCCTCCCCCATTAACACACGGGTACCTTCGACGTTCACCTTGAAATACGATCCCGGCACGTTGGTATGAGTTATGGCAGCCATATGCAGGACAGTGTCCACACCCCCAAGCTCAGAAGAATATGTTGCCGCGTCAAGAATATCTCCTTTTACTGTTCTGCCGCCGTTGAGACGGTTTTCTGACCGGTCCCGCCTTTCAAGGAGGACAAGTTCATAACCTCCCGCGAGCAACTTCTCCACAAGAAGCCGTCCGATCTTCCCTGAAGCTCCTGTAACAAATACTTTTTTCTTGTTGTTCACACAAAAAACTCCCTTATTCGTGCCCTTAACAGGTTCCTGATAAATTCAAATATAGTACAAAACCCAACAAAAGAATTCCTGTAGTTGCATTTGTAGAACTTCGATGGTATAGAAGCCACCTTAAATTTCAATCTCCTCACCTGTATCATGATCTCGGCATCAAGGAACCAGTCATCCGATTCAAGGCGCATCCGTTCATAGGCTTCTTGTTTGAATATTTTGGGCTTCGAATTCACATCCCTGTAGAGAATGCCGGGAAAGAGCACAAAAAAGATAACGTTGTAGAAAAACGATATCAGTATTCGGAATAATCCGTCGTGCCTGACCAACCTATAGGTCTTCACAAAATCGAGATGCTCCCTCTTTATCCTCCTATAAACCCTCACAATATCACGGTGTGGCATCTGTTCATCCCCGTCTATAAGACATATATACTCGCCAGACGCCATTTCAAGACCGCTCCTCGCGTCCCATCCCATCATGCCCTTCTTAGGCACGGCTACGTATTTAATATTATCCCTTTTAGAAGCGATATCCTTGACAACTTCAGGGGTAGGGTCGTTCGTCCCTTCCCAAAAGTTACCGACCAACACCATCTCCCATGAAGGCACGAACATATCCAGCATCTTCATCACCTTGGAGGTGAAATCATATGCCCTCGCGCCGGCTTTGTAACAGAGGATAACAACCGAAAGCTCTACGTGTGCCACCTTACGCGGATCGTTCAGGTTCTGTATCTTCATTATGCCCTTTTCCCTGTGAGCGGCCTTACCTATTATTGTTTAAGTCTGTACACTCTTATCGCCGGTCCCAGTTTCCTGCGTGAAAAAAGCTCCCTGTCCGACACCGGGATACATGTCGCGTCTATCCTGTCAAAACTTTCCCGGTAGATACCGTCATCATATGGGCTGAATTCCATGACCTTGTCGGCGGAGGCTTCAAGTTCCTCCAAAAAGAGTTCCTTCTCGGAATGATTTTCCTGGGAGTTCACAACGACATACCGTATCCCCTCTTCCTTGAGACGCTCAACATCGAAAGGTAATGCCGGCAAAGTATCGAGGAACTGCCCCTGGACCACCGGGTCCCGGTACATGAAATACAACGGATACGCGTCACCCCTCTTACCTGCCGCCTCTATCATAAACCTGAGTTTTTCCCCTTTAAGTTTCCCAAGTCCTTCCTGTGAGCCTGAATGCTCCTTCTTCGCCTCCAGCTGGGAAGCCGGTTGTCTCAGGGCCGGTCGGTGCACGGTGCTGTCGAACGCGAGACGTTCACCCGGAGGAAGGTTCTTGTGTATCCAACGGGCCGATACTATCCTCGTATCCGTCGAGGAGAAAATAAAGTCGGCCTTTACGGATTTCACAGCAGTTGGAACAAGTAAGAAGATCGCGGCGGCAGCGCAAAATCTTCTTGCTGAAGAGCTTTTAAAAAAGTGCGGTAAAGCCTGCAAGAGAAAATATGCCGCGCCCACGGCGAAGAACGGCACAAGGGGCAGTACATAACGCGAAAAATGCTGGCTCCGGAACACTATCAGGGCGTAGTATACGGCAGGAAAAGACACGAATATCCTGCCTTTATCGTTCCCCAGGGATATAAGAACAAGTCCCGCCATCCCGGCAAGCGTGAGCGGAAGTGATATGCCTTCTGAAAGCGAATAGAAAAAATGATGTAATGGACCGGTATACCAAAAACAACCGCTCTGGGCGATAAATGACCCTGCGAACTCGGAAGGACTTATGACGGAAAAAGGATTGACTAACACGAACACTGCCGACGCGGATGCCGCCGCCAGGACCGGCCCGGGGGAAAAGATCATTCCTTTAATATTTTTCCCGTCCCTTTTCGAGGACAAATAAAAGGCGAAAGCGTATGTAGCCGCGAGCAATACACCGTTGTATTTCACTCCGGCCGCGAGACCTATAAGAGCGCCGCAAACGACGTGACCCATGATCGACGGAGATCTGTAGAACTTTACTAAAACTATGATCCCCAATATCAACACTAACATAAGCAGCATATCGGTATATATGTAGTGGGAGTTAACAACGTTTAGGAATGAAAAAGCCATTATGGCGGCGGCATAAAGCGCCCCGCGTTCATCCAAAAGAAGCGAAGCCAGACGAAAAGTAAGACCCACACATAAAGTTCCGGGGATGACGCCTATGAAAAACCTTCCGACAACATAGAACAGGCTTGGGTCCAGGAAGAAAGCCCGCGCGAACTCTGATGCCGCACCCCAGGCGCCGAATAACTTCCCTATCAGGAACATGACCCCATAGGCAAAGAAAAGAACATATGAAGTGAACGGCGGTATCATGAAAAAGTGGGGGTTGAGGTCCCCGGAACCATATGCCATGGCGTGATTCACTACAATGGGTTCGTCCTGATGGGCCTGGAAAGGCAATCCAAAGCCCAAGCCCCATACCCTCAAGGCAAAGGCCGCGAGTAATATCACGGATAAAAGAAGAGCTCTTCGGCGGAAAATCATCTGTGGAAAACCCTGATCTTTATAACGTCCCTTAGCATCTCGAGCGACGACATTACGGGTCTAACCTTGCTGACTGGAGAATTTTGCCACACAACCCCTATCTCAGATACCTTAAGTCCGCGTTTCCTCGCCAGATACAGGAGTTCAGCGTCAAAAGCGAATCCCGGTATGAACATATCCCTGAAAAGCTCCTTCGCTTCCGTCTTACCAAAGGCCTTGAACCCGCACTGGGTGTCATGAATATTCTCTCCGAGAATGAACCTTACTATCCTGTTGAAAACTTTCCCCATGGTCTGTCTGAAAAACGGCTGTTTCACTTCCACCTGAGATCCGTCTACCGCTCTGGACCCGATGGCAATATGGGCACCCGCCCCCATAGCCGAGATAAGCTTGTCCATCTCCTCTATAGGCGTCGACATATCGGCATCGGTGAAAAGTATGATGTCCCCCCGGGCCTCCTCGACACCTCTTTTCACGGAATACCCCTTACCTTTGTTCCCGGGATTCGATATAACACGAAGCCTGCCCGAAACCCCTAGCGCGGAGCGGGCGGCTACATCTATGGTAGTATCAGTGCTGCCGTCGTCCACGACGATCACTTCATACTCGGATCCCCGGGTCTCCATGAACTTTGTTATCCTGTCCAGGGTCCCGGCAAGCCTTTTTTCCTCGTTATAGGCCGGTATTATTATCGAAAGGTCCATCTTCACCTATAGAATTTTTTTACCGTGTCTGTAATATAGACTATCTTTTCCTCGGTAAGTTCGGGATATACGGGAATCGAAAGAGCCCGTTTGCAAACACTTTCAGAAATCGGATAGCTGCCCTCCTTAAGCCCCATGTCCCTGTAGCAGGGCTGGAGATGCATGGGGATAGGATAATAAATGCGCGACCCCACGCCGTTATCATTGAGATATTTCATGAGCCGGTCCCTTTCATCTGCAAGGAGGGTATACTGGTGATAAGTATGGGTATTGCCGTCGTCTATCTTCGGTGTCACAAGCGGAAGCCCCGTGAATGCCAAGTCATACCGCTTTGCCACAACCCGCCTTCCGTCAAGCCAGGTATCGAGCTTCCTGAGCTTTACCCGGAGAATAGCCGCCTGAAGACTATCGAGACGTGAATTGAACCCTATTTCCTCGTGCACGTACTGTTCCCTGCTGCCGTGTACCCTGAGCCTCTTTACCCTGTTTATAAAAGCCTCGTCGGAGGATATCACCATACCACCGTCGCCGAACCCTCCCAGGTTCTTTGACGGGAAGAAACTCAAACAACCCGCGGTACCGAAGCTGCCGGCTTTCTTCCCTTTCCTGGTCGCGCCTATAGCCTGCGCGCAATCTTCTATCACCTTAAGACCATAACGTTCGGCTATATCCATAATTCGTTCCATGTTCGCGCACTGTCCGTATAGGTGGACGGGAATGATCGCTTTGATCGTTTTTCGTTTTTCGTTGTTCGTTGTTCGCAAGAGTTCTTCCACCTTATCGGGATCGATATTGAACGAATCAGGCTCGATGTCAACAAAGACAGGTGTAGCGCCAAGGGCTGAAACCGACTCAGCTGTCGCGAAGAAAGTGAACGGCGTGGTAATGACCTTGTCTCCCGGGCCTATACCGGCGGCCTTGAGGGCTAGGATGATAGCGTCCGTACCGGAGGCCACCCCGGCGGAATAAGCCGTATCTGTATATGCCGCGATCTCTTTTTCCAAAGCCCCTACCTCGGGAGAAAGTATGAAGTACTGGCTTTCGACGACCTTCATCAGGACTTCATCTACATCGCTTTTTATGGTTTTGTACTGTTCCGTAAGGTCTAAAAGCGGTATGTTCATTTTTTTTATGTCTGCCATGTTCTCTGTCTCTCCCCTTTTAATGCTTGTTCTTGAAAAACTCAAGATCCGACCTGACCATCTCAATTACGAGATCCCTGAACTTTATTCTGGGCTCCCACCCAAGTTCCTTTTTTGCCTTCGAAGCGTCCCCGACCAAAAGGTCCACCTCCGCGGGTCTATACAGAAGCTCCTGTTTCTCAACGTACCTGGCGTAGTCCAGCCCCAGCTCTCGGAAAGCTATCTCCGCGAACTCTTTTACAGAATGGGTCTCTCCTGTGGCTATAACAAAATCTTCCGGGGTAGGGTTATTGAGCATGAGATGCATCGCCCTGACATATTCGGCCGAATGTCCCCAGTCCCTTCTCGCTTCAAGGTTACCCAGAAAAAGCTTGTCGGCAAGCCCCAGCTTTATGCGCGCGGCCGTTGAAGTGATCTTCCTTGTGACAAACTCAAACCCCCTCCGTGGAGATTCGTGGTTAAAGAGCATTCCGCTCACCGCGAACATCCCGTAGGCTTCCCGGTAATTCCTCGTCAGGTCATACCCGGCGACCTTGGAGATCCCGTACGCCGACCTTGGGTGAAACGGGGTGTTCTCGTTCTGCGGCACTTCTTTGACCTTGCCGAACATCTCGCTCGACCCGGCGAAATAAAAACGGCAGGAAGGACAGGCGTTCTTGAGCGATGAAAGAACAAAGTGTGTGCCGTTGATGTTGGTGTTAAATGTGGAGAACTCGTCCTCAAAAGAATACGCAACAAAGCTCTGCGCGGCCAGATGATAGCATTCATCCGGCTGGACATCGCTTATAACCTTGAATATGCTGGGATAGCTTTCCAGCGACCCGGAATGGAGTTTTACCTTATCAAGCACCCCTCTTATCCTCCAGAGATGATGTCCCGGGTCTTCGAGAGCTACCCGGCGTATTATCCCATGAACCTCGTATCCAAGGCTCAAAAGATATTCCGCGAGATAACTCCCGTCCTGGCCGGTGATACCGGTTATGAGGGCTTTTTTCTTAGGCATGCAAATCCTCCCGTCTATTATCAGTCGTCTGTCTTCAGTCGTCTGTGTTTATAATCTGACTGACGACCCACGACTGCTATTAACGTCCGACGATCGACAACTGACGACCCTCGACCGGCGACTGACGACTATTTATAATTTTCCTTGAACCACTTTATGGTCTTCGCAAGACCTTCTTCAAAACTCACTTTAGGCTCCCACCCCAGTTTGGTCCTGGCTTTTGTGATATCGGGACGCCTCTGTTTCGGATCGTCCACAGGGAGGTCCTTAAAAACTATCTCCGTCTTGATACCGGTAAGTTCCTTGATGAGTTTCGCGAAATCGAGAATGCTCATTTCCCTGGGGTTACCTATATTCACGGGTTCATTAAGGTCCGAGTTCATGAGCCGGACTATCCCCTCTACCAGGTCCTGAACATAGCAAAAACTACGGGTCTGGGAACCATCGCCGTATACCGTGAGCGGTTCACCTTTCATAGCCTGATCAATGAAATTAGGAACGACTCTGCCATCCTCATGCCGCATACGTTCCCCGTATGTATTGAAAATACGGACTATTTTAGCGTCAACACCGTGAGCTCTGTGATATGCCAGAGTAATGGCTTCGGCGAAACGTTTAGCTTCGTCATACACCCCCCTGGGCCCGACGGGATTAACATTCCCCCAATAAGTTTCGGGCTGAGGAGTTATCGCGGGGTCCCCATAGACCTCGGAAGTCGACGCCAAAAGGAACCTTGCTCCGTGTTCCTTGGCCACTCCCAGGGAGTTATGCGTACCCAGAGAACCTACCTTAAGGGTTTTTATTGGATGCATAAGGTAATCCACAGGGCTCGCCGGAGAAGCAAAGTGAAGCACGCAATCTATCTTCCCGCTGACGTATATATATTTTGTAACGTCGTGCTTTATGAACTCGAACTTGGGGTTCCCCGCCAGATGAGCTATGTTGTCGGTCCTTCCCGTGATCAGATTGTCCATGCACACGACCTCGTGTCCGTCGGCAAGAAGCCTTTCCGAAAGATGTGAGCCGATAAAACCAGCTCCACCCGTTAACAGTATCCTCATTGAAACCTCCGTTATCCGTTGTTCGTTGTTCGTTGTTCGTTTTCGGATGGACGATAAACGATAAACGAAAAACGAAAAACGAGTTTAGAACAACGTATAAATGAACGGCGCTATGGCCGAAGATCCCGTAAAGATCATAAGAGGTCCTATCAAAAACAGAACAACGATCATGGAATGAACCGCCCTCTTTTACGCGGTTTTAAAAGGTACCCAAATTTCCATACCTATGTATGGTTCATCCCTTTCTACCGCTAAAATTGTTTCTCCAGCCTTTCTTTTGACGTAACATGGTACTCGCGGGGGACCCAGTAACTTCCAGCTCCCGGATCCGGTCTCTTGTAGACCGGATCCTTACCGAATGCTCTCATAATAAGTCCTATCGGCGTCAGAATAAAGTAATAAATGAACATAAGTATCAGTCTCGTATTGACCCATCCGATCGCGTGGCCGATAACGCTCATCACCTTGTGGGGACCTTTCATCGACGAAGGCGCGGCCAGGGAAAGAATAAGAGAAACAGCCGCCAGAGAAAACAGGATAACAGCGGCCGTGGCGTGCCCTTTCCTAAGGTTGAGCGCCCCGATAAGACAAAATATGCCCCCGAGCATAAGGCCGAACTGTCGCAGCTCTCTATTTGTAAGGTTTTTCTTCATATTAATTATCGTCTTTTTACTGCAAAGAACATAGCGCATAGCGCGAAGCGAAAACGTCTGTTTCTCTGCGCTATGCCCTTTGCGCTATGCGAATGTTTTTTCTCCGTGCTAGTCGAGCTCGAACTCGCAAACTTCTTCCGGCCTCAAACGGTTCGGGTCCTGCTTCTCTTTATCGATCACGTAGCTGCCCATAACAAGGCTGTCCATGTTGGTCCTCATGAAACACCTGTAAGCTTCGTCCGGAGTGCATACTATCGGCTCCCCGCGGACGTTGAACGAAGTGTTTATGATCACCGGACAGCCGTAAAGTTCTCCGAACTTTTTGATCATATCGTAGTAGAGCGGGTTATCCTCCCTTTTCACCGTCTGGACCCTTGCTGTATTATCTACATGGGTCACGGCGGGTATGCAGGACCTTTTTACCTTGAGCTTATCGATCCCGCAAAGATCATCCCCTCCAGAACATACTCTTTTATCTTCCGCTACGGGGGCAACTATGAGCATATACGGACTTTCTCCGCGGATAGAGAAATACTCGGAAGCGTTCTCAATGGTAACACTCGGAGCGAAAGGCCTGAACGACTCCCTGAACTTTATTTTCCTGTTTATAAGCGACTGCATCTTTTCGGATCTCGCGTCGCCTATAATGCTCCTGGCCCCGAGGGCCCTTGGACCGAATTCCATCCTACCCTGGAACCATCCCACTACCTTTTGACCGGCTATAAGCCCCGCTACGGTCTCGGGCACTTTTCCCGGAGGTATCTTTTCGAAGGGTACATCGTTATCCCTTAAATATTTTTCTATTTCGTCATCGGAGAACCCCGGGCCGAGAAGGCTGGCTTTCTGGAGATCACCGGTTACGGGAGCGTTCCTCTCTTTGCCGAAATATTCGAACCAACCTACATAAGCGGCCCCGAGCGCGCCGCCGGCATCGGACGCCGCGGGCTGGATCCATACTCTTTTGAAAGGTCCTTCCCTGACGATACGCCCGTTCGCCACACAATTCAGCGCTACCCCGCCGGCAAGACACAGGTCGTCGCATCCCGTAGCCCTGTGGACATGCTCCGCCATGAGCATGACCGCTTTCTCGGTAACGGTTTGTATGGACCTGGCGATATCCATGTGTTTCTGTTCAAGCGTATCACCGGGTTTCCGTGGCTTCCCTCCGAAAAAACGGTGAAAACGCCCGTTGGTCATGGTAAGGCCCGTACAATAGTTGAAATATCTCATGTTCAGTCTGAAAGACCCGTCCGCCTTAAGGTCTATGAGTTCCTTGAGAATAAGGTCCTCATAAACAGGATCGCCGTAAGGAGCCAGCCCCATAAGCTTGTACTCGCCGGAGTTTACCTTGAAACCGCAGTAATACGTGAAAGCCGAGTAAAGCAGGCCCAGCGAGTGAGGGAATCGTATTTCCTCCATTATCTCTATCTTATTCCTCTGTCCTTTCCCAAAACTGGCCGTGGCCCATTCGCCCACGCCATCTACGGTAAGTAT
>JAQVSN010000071.1 GCA_028700515.1 Candidatus Omnitrophota bacterium | reverse complement strand
CCGGGGGTGAACAAACCGTCGGAGAACGTGGTGTGTACATGCAGATCAGCGTATTTGTCGTTGTTAGTCATTTTTGCGATCCAGTTAAGTATAGCAGTCACAGCAAAGAGTCCTGTGAATAGTAAATGGTGAATTGTGAATAGTGAATAGTCCCGCTAAAGCCACCCCTCTGTCATTCCCGCGAAGGCGGGAATCTATAACATGAAAATGGATCTTCCTACTTTCATATTATAGATCCCTGCTTTCGCAGGGATGACAAGTTTGTGCTAAATCTTCTCGCCTTCTATCCACCAACCACGAACCACGAACGACGCTCTGCGCAGTTTAACCCTTTACCCCATTAACCCTTTACCGCATTAACTAGGATTTGGACGATTTCTTCTCCGTCTTACTTATCTTATCGAGTATCCCGTTAACGAACTTACCGGAATCCTTGTCCCCGTATTTCTTCACCATCTCTATTGCCTCGTTTATGGCTACTTTGGGAGGCATGTCATCGAGGTAAAGCAGCTCATAGGTGGCCATCCGGAGCACATTCCTGTCTATAGTGGCCATCCTGCCTATCTCCCAGTTAGTGGCGTGCGCCGATATCACGGAATCTATCGCCGCTTTGTTGGCAAGGACCCCGTTCAGTATACTATCGGCGAATTCCTTTATTTCGGGATCCTCGGGGTCCGAGCCCTTCCAATGCCGGCAAGCGCATTCTTCTATGCCATCCTTCGTAACATCAGCGGCGTAAAGTATCATCAGCGCCGTCTCGCGCGCCTTGGTCCTTTTTCTCATAGCACACCTTTCATGGTCTTGTCGGGATATTGCCCGTTATCTATCCCAGCCGCTTGATCTCCACTGTACGCGTCTTATAACTGCGCGTACAGGTTCACCATCTCAATGGCCGTCACCGCCGCGTCCCTTCCCTTATTACCGCTTTTCGTACCCGCCCGGTCTATCGCCTGCTCGAGATTATCGCTGGTTATGATACCGAACACGCACGGTATATCGCTTTGCATCCCTACCGCCGCTACTCCCTTAGCGGCTTCGGCGGCCACAAAGTCGAAATGCGGGGTCTCTCCCCGTATTATCGTCCCGAGACATATAAGGGCGTCGTATTTCTTTCCGGCGGCCATCTTCTTCGCCACCATCGGGATCTCAAACGATCCCGGCACCCAGACCACCGACATCTCGTCCTGCTTCACCCCATGCTTCACGAGGGTATCGACCGCCCCTTCAAGAAGTTTAGAGGATATGAACTCGTTGAAACGCGAAACGATGATCCCGAACCTCTTGCCCTTAGCGATAAGGTTCGAATTTATCACTTTTATCTCAGCCATTGTTCCTCCTTGTTTTGTCAGTTCATCTTGCTATTACTTTGTTCCACTGAAGCGCTATAGTACAGGTTGAGGTTAAGGCCGAGGTTAAGGTTGAGTTTGAGGTTAAGGTTGAGAGCACGTTAATAGCGTACTGCATTTTCAACCCCTTTACCTTAACCTTTCCCTTAACCTTTCCCTTTACCTTAACCTTTTTGTGTACTCATACTTCCCGGATTGCTCAGCGCTCAGACTTTAGTAAGTTTATGCCCCAGCCTATGTTTCTTCGTCCTCAAATATCCTTTATTCCTCTCACCCGGCGCGATCTCAACGGGGATCCTTCCTGAAATAGTTATACCGTATCCTTTGAGCCCCACTACCTTACGCGGATTATTCGTCATGATCTTTATCTTTTTAAGCCCCAGGTCGGCGAGGATCTGCGCGCCTATCCCGTAATCCCTGAGATCGGCCTTGAATCCCAGCTTCTCGTTAGCCTCGACGGTGTCATAACCTTTATCCTGCAGTTCGTAGGCCTTGAGCTTATTGAAAAGCCCGATGCCCCTGCCTTCCTGTGAAAGGTAGAGTATTACGCCTTTGCCTTTTTTGGATATGGTGTCCATCGCCTTCTCGAGCTGAGCGCCGCAGTCACAGCGCTGGGAATGAAAAACGTCTCCGGTAAGGCACTGCGAATGCACCCTCACCATTACCTCGCCTTTGGTTATATCACCTTTCACAAGCGCGAGATGCTGGTAATCGTCGATCAGCGAACTATACGCGTACAACTTGAATTCCCCGAAATTGGTGGGAAGCGATGTCTCGGCCACCCTTTTTACCAGATGTTCCCTGTGGCTCCTGTATTTTATAAGGTCCTCGATGGTGCATATCTTTAGTTTGTGTTTCTTGGAGAATTTCAGAAGTTCAGGCATGCGGGCCATTGTCCCGTCCTCGTTCATTATCTCGCATATAACGCCTACGGGTGAGAGGCCGGCGAGTTTCATAAGGTCAACGCTCGCTTCCGTGTGTCCCGCCCTCACAAGGACGCCGCCTTTCTGTGACCTCAGAGGAAAAAGATGCCCGGGTTTCGAAAAGTCACCCGGCCCCGAAGCGGTATCCGCCAAAAGCCTGATTGTACGCGCGCGGTCATGCGCCGATATGCCGGTAGTCACGCCTTCCTTGGCGTCCACAGATACTGCCCATGCGGTCTTGTATGGGTCCTGCGGATCGCGTGACATCAAGTGCAGCCCCAGCCTTTCCGCTATATCGTCCTCCATGGGGACGCATATAAGCCCGCGTCCGAACCTGGCCATGAAGTTCACCTTCTCCGGAGTTATCTTATCCGCGGGAACGATGAGGTCGCCTTCGTTCTCCCTTGAAGGGTCGTCAACGACCACTATCATACGGCCTTTCTTAAGGTCGTCAACAGCTTCTTTGATGGTATTAAGCTTCATTTTGGTCCTCTGTTCAGTCGTCATCCCGCTTTCGCGGGAACAAATAAGATTTAAATTCTCTTGACCGTATCGCACTGCTCGCATGCCAATGCCTACATAGATCCTTCGGCTCAGTCGCCATTCGGCTCCCTCGCTCAGGATCAATTCGGCATATGACTTACACTCGCCCTTAAGGCTCGTGTAAGTCATGGCCTCATTGAATAAAAAACCCCGAAGGCATACCTTCAGGGTCGACAAAAAGATAGAAGCTCAAGTTTCCTTCTTCTTTCATCCCGGCTTTACGGTCGGTGCCTGTTTCTCGCAGGCTCAGCCCTTTTCTTGCGGGCTCGCGGACTTGTCCTCTTCGAGGCATCACCGCCGACTAAGGAATTTCCCCGATGAAAGGGGATCACCTTACCCTGAAGTTATAAGTATTTTACCATAAGTGCGAAGGTTGTCAAGCTGAGAACCAGACAGGTTAAGGTGAAGGTTGAGGTTAAGTGCTAATACCGGACTACAGCAATAAGCGCTCAACCTTAACCTCAACCTTAACCTATCTGCTTACAGCGACATCCGCCACGCATAGCAACTCACACATCAAGCCCTGCACCTTCTCTCTTTAGCCAGGCCTTGGCTAAGCGGTATTCAGGTAACATTCCCCGTACTTTTGCCCAGAACCCCGAACGGTGGTTCTTCTCGACGAGATGCGCCAGCTCATGCACCACCACATAATCGACTACGTTCATAGGCGCCATGACTATACGCCAGCTGAAACTGAGTTTTCCTTTAGCCCCGCATGATCCCCAGCGTTTACGGGCGTTGGATATGCGTATCCCGGAAAACTCAAGACCGTGTCGGCCGGCATAGTAACGAACACGCTGATCGATGATCTCAAAAGCCCTCCGACTGTACCACTCCGTAAATAACTTTCGGGCCGACCCCTTATCTCTTTCCCTTAAATAGAATCCGGAACCATTAAATACAAGGGCCTGGGGAAGGTCGTTCTTAATAGAAAGTTTGAAGGGTTCCCCCAGGAACATGAATGTTTCACCCGCGATAAACTCTTTTTGGGGGAACTTTTCTGCGCGTTCCCGTGCCAGGCGTTGTTTTTCCAATATCCAGGGAAGTTTTTTGCGGACGGCGCGGCGGATATCGTCAAGGGATGCCCTGTGGGGCGCCCGCACGATCAGCCTCGCATCGGAAACGATCTCAAGCGCAAGTGTCCTGCGCCTCGAGCGAACTATAGTATGAATAAGGTTATCCTGCATCTTGTTTGCGACCTACCCCCACACCGTGGGCAGATAAGGGTGTTGCTAAAGTCCTTGTCTGCTCCAGAACTTCTTTTTTATTATTTATTTCAAAATCTCAAAGTCTTGTTGTGTCAACCACTTATCCTTTTTCTTTTGCTCCGCAGTACTCAACGGTTTCGACATCTCCTTTGCTGCGTTCATAAAATTATCTCGTAGCTTTTTGTCATTCTTTAATTGTACTTCCAGCCTCTCAATGGATTCCAAAAAATCAGAAGCAAAATTTTCAACATCAAAATATAATCGCTTTTTCTTTTCCCCTTCCGACTTAACAGACAAATGCGAGCTTCCTTCTTCTCTGTAGAAAATATTCCATTCAACAATTGAACCATTGTGTTCTATTCTTTTAGGCTGAATTTGATGCAATAAGCCGTGACGATAAATGAAAACAATCATCCCAGCAGAACGTTTATACAACTCGTTAACCTCCCCCATATTATTACGGATATACTGAGTCAAAGCGTTGCCGTTATCACCCTTCCTACCCCTCACTAATTGAGCCACATGATCGATTAAAGGAAAAATCATCCTGAAAAGACTACAGATCCCCGCTTTATCGTTATCAGCTTTCGAAGCACGATGAAACGCATCTATCGCAATAGCAAAATCATTTTTAAGGAAAAACCTAACCACTCCTAGATCTCTTTCAATCAGTTTCATCAAAACACCATACCTTACTATTTCATACTTCAAACATCTCATCCCAATCCATCCAACAGCGTTCGATTGCGCAAGCGTTGGAAATGATGGCTTGCAAAAATACTTCCGATCAACTTGTTAAAAAACCATTTTCATAATAGACCCGTCTCCACTTTGGGAATAAATCACCGATTTTCTCTTTTCGATTAGCGTTCGCAAAAAACTCAATTTTATATTCTTCCGGCACGATCAAACGCAAGCTATAATCAAACCATATAACTCCATCAATTTTTTCATACTCTGTCTGCAAAAATAATCCAAAATCAATTTTCGCACCGGTCTTCTTAACTGCCGGCTTGTGTGGCAAATATTCGGTGCCGCTTTGCATCGTTTTTACATCTACCCACCGCACTTCCTCTAAGCCGTACAGAACACTGGCAATATATGGACAGGAATTTTTTCCCGATCCCAAATTAAACAAGTTCACACAAATTATTTTTATATCTTCCTGCGAAACAATCCCTTTCTGTACATATAATTTAAATTTATCCTTTTTCGAACATATAGCAGATGCCATCTGAAGCTTGCAATTGTCTGAATCTACCTCTGCCATTTCCCCGCTACTCAATCGCTCCTTGTTTTTTAGCCTAGGATGTTGCCCTTCTTCAGGGGCAACCACTTCAACCCAGATATTCCGATTTTTATCTTGAATTAAAAAATCAGGACCTTCAGTTTTCTTTTTTTTGAGATCATATCCGTTCATTAAAAACTCATAGCCAATTATGAGCTCTGACTCGCAGGAAATATAAAAATTGGGGTTTTTGCTTTTTTGCGGAAAATCTTTATCCAAATATTTCAAGACCTTATTTTCATACAATTCTCTCCTATCCATTTGATTCCCCCTGCCTGGCCAAAGCGTCTGGCAGATCTCTTCAAAATCTTAATAAGATTTCGGCTGACTAATCACCAATTCTCGTTTCTATCCGGAAGCCCACCTCAAAAATCATCATTCAATCTCCACAGTCCCAGTATCGTTTGCAAACATTATGGGGTCAGGCCTCGAAATTAGAAATAACACCCTCTATTTCTTTCCGCAGCCTCTTATCCTCTTTTATCTTGCCCTCTACGCTCAACGCGGCCTTACTTACGGCTGAATAGTTCATCCCGAATATCTCTCCGACTTCCCTGTTCGTCATACAGGATAATTTTCTCATTAAGTATATCGCTATGTCCCGCTCGATACCATTCCTCTTCCTTGCTTTCAGGTCTTCGATGCCCTTTCCGTATTTACCGCTGATCAAACTTAATATATCCGCGGGTGCGACGCTTCTGGTCAACGCATCCCTATATGAGACATCTTCGCACTCAACTTGATCCTTTATCTCTTTTAATTTATCTTTTATGAACACCTCACTGCCAAGGATCATCCCGCCATACACATTCTTTAGCGGATCCAATTCCTCATTCATTGACGCCATTACAAAAGCCCTGTACCTTTCCCCCTTTAGATCCGTTATCGCTTCGATCGCGTCCTTGTCTATATATTTATCCTTTACCTCACCTATATACCCTCTATAACTGGACCATCTATATTCTTCCGGTAATTGCGTGATCTTGGCCCTGACAGGGTTTAAATGTATGTACCGGGTTAACTCCAAAAAATAGCTGTCTTTATCCACAATTATCGATTTGTACCTGCCCTGGAACAGATGTCCGGCCCTTTTACGTTTCGTATTGTAATATGTCGTATAAGAGCCGTTAATGAAATGCATTATTTTAGATAAATTCGCCTGGAGGGTCTCTACCAAGAGGTGGTGATGATTTGTCATCAGCACATACGCGTACAACCGGAATCTGTATCGCTTTTTAGCTTTTAGAACATATTCCAAAAACTTCTCATGATCAAATTCGCTCGCGTATATTTTCTTGCGGTCATCCCCCCTGCTGGTGAGATGATAGAAGGTGTTTTCAGATTCAAATCGACATGGCCTCGCCATGCTGTCATTATATCTTACGCGCCTGACAATTCAAGTTATTTCTAATTTCGAGGCCTGACCCCGGAGCTCTTCTATTTACCATTCACACTCTTCCGCCACTCTGCAACTTTCGTTTCCTTCGCTCGAGTCCTTAACCTTTAGCTTTTATGACTTCGAATAGTATACACCGCACTCCAAATACCTCACCACTCCTTGTAGGGCTTCCGACATCGCGTTCCATGATATATTTCCCGCTCCAGGGGCAGACCGTTTTTGACCGTTTTACCGTCTAGGCACAAAATCATGGTGCCATTGCGGCGTTCTACGGACCACAATACTTGTTCGGCTCTAAAAACGGTCTGTCGCAATTACCGCTGTCTGCTTCTGGGGAGCTTTTCTTTTCCGCCTCTGAACCGCTTTTACGCAGCCCACAATAAACGAAGAA
>JAQVSN010000070.1 GCA_028700515.1 Candidatus Omnitrophota bacterium | reverse complement strand
TGAGCCTGGAAAAGCCCTTCCCCGACCTTGTTATCGGTGCGTTTTGTCCCTACCTCTATCCCCCCGGTCCTCGATACATCGGCTTCCGTAAAACCGGCGGCCTCGGTGCTGGGGTCAGAATCCTGCACCTGCACGTCGGTGGCCGCAAGTAGCATCCTTTGCTCATTAAGAGTGAACCTGGGTACAAATATAAGTCTCCCCGTATACTGGGGATCGCCCCGCAACTCGTTAATAAGGTTCTTGATATCCTGCGCCAAGGCCTGGGAAGAGCTGTTATTTACCTGTACATTACCGTATATGATCACCTGGACGCCCGCCTTAAGAAGCGCTTTGACGTTCTGGTCAACAAAAGCTCTTTTTCTTCCGGCCTTTTCGGGAACAAGCCTTCCCGAGTATGAGACCACCATCTGTTCCGGGCTTAATAGCGACCTTTCCCAATCCTGTTGTATATGTGAGGAGTAGTATACCCGCTCCGGGCCAATAGCGAGATCGAGCTTTGCCTGTTTTTTAACAGCCGCTACCTGGTCGGGTTCGGGCCTTTCGAGATCCACATCGTTACCGTATAATTTTTTGAGTTTTTCATCAAAATACACGGCCGTATTTGAACGATGGTCACCGTTGGCCACAGCTATAAGCTCTACATTCGCGCCTCTTTTCCTGTAATATTCCTCAAGGCCCGGATCCTGGGGAAAATCCACCCATTCATCGAACATAGCCACATCGTCGCGATGCGCCCTTGCCACCGCCCCCTGCCAATCGGCCGTCCTTAACCCTGCCGAAGCTATATCAAAAAGCTTCCCGTAATCTCTTTTGAAAAATTCCCGGTACTCTCCGGGGATCTCCATAAAATCAAGCACCCCGTCCCCGTAACCGTTGGCCACCGGATAGGCCTTTCTGTTCCCATAAGTATGCGTGGTGAAGGCTACCGTCGCCCCTCCGAGAACAGGATCGTTCTCGTGGAATATCTTTCTGTACACGGATACAAGCGCGACCTGTGAATCATTGAGATGTATGACCGGGGCCTTCCATCTGGACCCGATCTCGTTCTTTTCTCTCTCCTCCATTATCCTTACAAGCTCGAGTGACGCTTTAGAGTAAAATACGGAAAACTCCTCCCATGTGGGCAGTTCCGGGTTCTTTTCCCAGGGGTTACTGTAGTTGTAAAGGGAATGGGTATAATAACTTTTTCCGTTCGGCTGAACATCCTTTATAAGGAACACCTCTATTCCGAGATCATTCACGCCCTTTGAAGCCGCCACTTCGACTTTCTTTCCTCCAACCGTTACAAAATACCTGGCCACTTCCTCTATAGTTCCCTCTACCGGGTGAGTAAGCTGTTGTTTGTTGGTATAATCCAGAGGGTGAGGTTTTCCTTCGGCATCGATGCGGTTCTGATAATGCGGTTCTATCTGGCGGAATCGTACGTTAGTGTCTTTGACGAGCTCCAGTATGCCAGCTCCATGGTACTGCATCACACGCGCAAGACCGCCGGCTTCATGCCAGATCTCCGGGGATATCTGCCATAGGGTCCTGCCTCTTAAATTGGGAGCGTGTACATCTATCCAATCCTTGAGGGTCCTGCTTTCTCCGAGCATCAGGAGTATTTCATAGATAACGTTCTGCTCGCGGTAACCGACGATCTCCCTGCTACTCGTAAGTATCTCGGTCAATTGCCGTTGTTCTTCCTTATTCAAAAGCGCCACCGCATGCTTGATCGGGTATGTCCGTTCCACGGGATAGAGCGGCTGGCTCATGGCCACGTTGTTCACGGCTGAAAGGAACTCGAGAACCTCTCCGGGCCCTTCAGCAAGACGACTCCTCAACTTCTCCAGAAGAAAATACACATCCTTTTCCTCTATGGCTGTGTGTATCTCTTCGAGACCTTCGGAACTTATAACCTCCCTGACGAGCTTGGTGCGCTTCTCATACTCCTCAGGCGTCCCGTGCCCCAGTCCGATAAGGTGCAGATAATCATCCTTATCCAATATTTCCTTCCTTAATGCCTCATTTCCTTCCTTAAATATGTACGCAAGAAGAAAAGATCCTATGTAGATCGATCTATCCCTGATACCGGCGTGGACAAAATTCGAGTTTTTTGCGGTCTCTTCCCACCCGAGAGCGGCAGCCCCGAGTACCACGCGGAATTTCACGGGAGAGCCTCTAACTGAATGCGCTCTCATCCATTTTTCCATGTTGCCTATCTCCTCCGTGGAAAAAAGCTGCCTTGCGCTTATTTCCTCTCCAAGGTACAGTTCCGGAGGCGTGACCATCGCCGTGTACTCTCTGGTCCACTTAACACGGTTCCCCTTGAGCGTATCCGTTTCAGGGTCCATATAAAATTCGACGACCTGATCTTTTTTTATAAGCTCAGAGATCAGGTCGTTACTCTCCGGAGACCCCGGTTCTTTCAGGTCCCTTTCATCGGTGCGGTCGGCCGGATCCGCCGAGAAAGCGTACTTTCCTACGACATTCCATTTGCCCGAGTTCATCTCCTTCTTACCAAGGGCGGCTGTAGGGCATATCTTGAAAATACCGTTCTTCCGGCTTCCGGGAGCCGTAAAGGCAAAAGTAACCACGTTCCCCTTGCCGGGGCCCGTTATACTTTCGATATCGATGAACTGTCTGTGAAGGTAACTTTCTGAACCGGCGAACTTTTCCTTAAGAACCTTAGGCAAAGTTTCGTTTGCGCCTTTGCCTTCATAAAAATACTCGGCGATGGCACAGGCAACAGAAATGAATTCGACATCGGCTATGACCCCTTCCACTTCTCCGGAGGAGACCAGCGGGGGAGAAAGTTTCTCTGCCTGTAATGACGCGGGGGAAGAATATGCGGATTGAGGGACAGAACTGGCCATAAAGGCCGTTATCAACAGGTAAATAGCTAGCTTCTTGAAAGGACCATAGGCAATTACGTTCTTCATAATCATCATATTTTCCTTTTTGTTTGTTTTACAAGAACTAGTTAAAACAATTATACTATATTATTTTCAGATTTCACCTAATTAAAACACGCTTTTTCATGCTTAACATATAAATCGGGAAGGATTCAGGCTGGATTAGGATGGACGGGAGAGAGGTTAAGTCTGCTTTTTGTCAGCTTTCCCCGGATAACTACAAAACCGCCTTTTCCATGGCCTTTGGTGACCTTATGGACCGATCTCATGTCCCCGGGGAGGCGGAATATCGTCTGTGTGTAAGATAGCCTCCTGAACCCTGCTTTACGCATAAGCCCAGAAACCTTTTCAACACTTAAAAGGTTGGCATTTATATAAAAAGATCCCTTTTTACGGCGGTAATGGTTACCCAGAAAACTATCGCCGTCTATCATCCCGACGACCAGTACCCCACCCCTTCTCAGTATCCGGGCCGCTTCAAGAACGACTTTCTCCGGGTCTCGGACAAAACTGAGCGCCACCATAATAAGCGCCGCGTCAAAGGAACGCTCCTTATAGGGAATATCCTCCCCGAAAGACTGTTTCACGCGGACGCCTCGTGCCGCAGCTATCTTGAGCATATTCTTTGACGGGTCTATGCCGTACTTTACCTTGAGCGGCAAAGCGAACCGTCCCGTCCCGACCCCTATCTCTATCTTTTTGCCCTTTTCGGGCAGAGCCGCTTCAAGAGCGATGAGTTCGGATAGGTAGGCGTAGGCGTTGCGCGCGTACCAGGCGTCATACTTTGCGGAATGTCCGTCGAAAACACTTTTCACTTTTTCTCCGGCCTCCACCAGTCCTCATAAAAGGTCTTCATCCGCTCACTCAGTTTTTCGTCCATCCCGGCCTCGCGGGCCTCGTCCTCCCTGAACGAGAACCTGTATCCGGCGCAATACGCCATTAAGACCTCGTACGCCAGGTTTATCTCCTTGAACTTTTCTTCACATCCCGGTTTTTTGTCCTCGGAGCATTTATCGGGATGATATCTTAGCGCAAGGTCATGATAAGCTTCTTTTATTTCCCGGAGGGTAGCATCATCCCCTAATCCGAGCGTTCTCCTGGCTCCGTCGATTATCTTGAAATCGGCCATCGGTCTCTCCGATTTTTCACCTTATATCTTTTTGCCTCTCCGCCTCATCGTCTCTTTGTCGCTTATGGGTCTTACTTTATTCTTTTCTTTTTCATACACCGAAATGGCGTTCGATCCCCGGAAATGTCTTTTAACATCTTCCATCTCTTTTCTGGTCAAAGACTTCACTGCACAGGGTCTGAGCGGGGTATTGAGTTCAACCTCGTCCGCTCCGATATCCCTTGCGAGAGATGCCATTTCCGAAGCCTCGAAAAAGTTGTATTCGAGGAACATCATCTGCAGGGCTAATTTACCCTTATATTCTCTCCTGAAAGCCTTTATTCCCTTTATCACTTTCTTGAGAGTCAAGCCTCTCGCCGGCCGGTTTATCTTTTGGAACAGCTCCTCGGAAGGAGCGTCAAGTTTAACAGCCACAAGGTCCGCGGGCAACAAAGCCTTTCTGACGGACCGGTCACAAAGATATGAAGAATTTGTCAGGACAGCGACAGGTTCTCTCCTTATCTTCTTAACTTCCCTTATCATCTCTCCGAGGTTAGCGGCCATGGTAGGTTCCCCTGTCCCGGAAAAAGTGATATAGTCTATTGTGACCGGGGGCAAACACTTAAGCTCCTCCAGTATTTTTTCCGGAGCGATGAATGTCTTTCTCTTCGACACCCGCCCTTTAGTCCTTCCAAGCTGACAATAAACACAATCAAAGTTACACATCTTCCTGTCCGATGAGATCGGATCAATGCCCAGAGACGCTCCTAATCTCCAGGAGGGTACTGGTCCGTAGATATGTTCGTATATTCCTTTTCCGAGCTTACGCCGTTCCTTAAGTGTTTTTTCCGCGATTATCACCCAATGGCAGTCTTCATCGTAAATTTTTATTTCGTAACCGTGGCCTATAAGCCAACTCTTCGCTTCGCGCTTTCCCAAAGGAGATATTTTATGCTTCCGGCCCTCGCTTAAGTGCACATGTCCTATTATCGCTTTCCCTTTTGTGTTGAAATCCGCAAGTATGAGTTTGCCTCTATCGGACAAGACCCTGTCAACCTCGCCGAAAAACCTCTCAGCGTCATACAGGTGGTGTAAAGCCTCTACCACGAAAACATTATCAAAGCTTCTATCTTTGAATTCCAAAGAATACGCGTCCATCACACGAAAAGAAGCTTTTGAAAGCAGTTTTTCATGACAAAGGTTAAGCGCGGCGACTTTAAGCATTCCCCGATCATTATCCACCGATGTTATCCTGTGCCCGGCCCTGGCGAGGGCAAGAGCGGTCACACCGCGTCCCGTCCCTATCTCAAGAATCTTCCCTTTCAACTTCCCGGACCTTTTCAGAATGATCTCTCTCGCCTTAAGCAGGTCGAGCCCTTTTTTTCTATAAAGCCCCGTCCTTTCCTCAAAGACCCTTCGATTAGCCTTTATCTCTTTATCTGTAAATTCCCAAATGGCATCCATTGTTTTTAAGCCTCGAATTCTGTTCCCGCGGATACGGACGTAAAGCCTTCCGCAAAGATCTTTTTAAAAATGGCAATAGCTTCATCTCCGCTACAATGGCAGGGACCGGCGGAACTAAACCCCATGGATCTCAAATTTTCTGCGGTCCGGACTATTTCCTCCGGAGAAACATTCCCCAGATGGAACCCTCCAAGAACAAGTTTCATCTTCGCCGTTTCTGCCTTTATCTTCGCTTTTTCGGCTATATTAACAACACCTGGATGGGCACATCCTGTCATCAGGGTTACTCCTCCAGGGGTCCTTATCACCAAACCCTGTTCTTCTATATCCTTTTCCTTATACTTTCCGCGCACTGTACCCGTAACTGATATCCCTTCTTTAATATCGAAAAGATCCTCATGCTCTACAATATCCCCCCCAAAAGAGAGAACCTTTTCCCTGAATTCTATGCCGAAGTCCGGGCAAATATGTACCTTTACGCCGCTTCTACCTTTAAGCACTGTGTCTATTCCCCCGGTATGGTCCCAGTGATCATGAGATATCACTACGTCGGTTATTTTTGTAATGTCAGCACCCATCCCCTCAATATTGCTAAGCAATATCTCCGGGTCTCCCCCCGTATCAAAAAGCACTTCTTCGCCAATAAGGCAGGAAAAACCCCATGCCCCCTGCAATCCAGGCCTCTGGACCTTATTATCATAGAGTATCTTTAGCCTCATCCCTTTGTCTCCGGAAGATCTAAGCTTCAGCAAGTGTTATGCATGGGTTACTTTTTAAGAAAATGATCTGCTATAGCTTTTTGCAAAGTGCTGGCGGCGAGAATAGAACAATGTTTGTGATCAGGCGGGAGCGATCCAAGACGGTCCATGATCTTCCTGGGGGATATATCAAGAGCGTCATATATGCCCTTACCGATCGCCATTTCCGCTGCCGCCTGGCCGCATTCACGTGTATATGAACATCCGTCGGTATAAAATTTAACGTCCGTTATCGTGTCTCTCTCTATTATGAGATAGAACTCCATCTCATCGCCGCAAGGACCCTTAATATAAGCGCTTGCCGTAGGGTCATTCATCCTTCCAAGGTATTCAAACTCCCCCTCCAATGCACGGTCTGTCCAATCCCGGAGGGATCCACTCTTGTCCGAGGAAGAAGATCTTTCAATATCTGCGTTCTCTTTTGCCATACACTCCTCCTATGACAGCTCTTTTTCTATCCTTTTCCATATTCCCTTTATGGTCTGAGCGGTGTCATTATTTGTAAATTCTATCACGGTCTTTCCTTCCACCATGGACTTAACCACGTTCTCGTCAAAAGCGATCTTCCCAAGAACAGGGATATTTTTATTTTTACAATATTCTTCTATTTTTTGGGACATTTCGGCATTAAGGTCATACTTATTTATGGCAAGTCCGGTCTTTATACCGAAATATCCGGCCACCTGCATGACCCTGTCAGCGTCATGCAATCCCGATAAGGTGGGTTCTGTGACCACCACGGCGAGGTCCACCCCTGAAAGCGACGCTATTACCGGGCACCCTATCCCCGGAGCTCCGTCGACTATCACCCAGTCACAACCGGATTTTTCCGCCAGTTCCCTGGCCTGCCCCCTGACCAGCGAGACAAGTTTCCCCGAATTCTCTTCAGCAACCCCTAACTTA
>JAQVSN010000007.1 GCA_028700515.1 Candidatus Omnitrophota bacterium | reverse complement strand
GCCCTTCCGATCGCGTCCTTGAGCTTAATGTCGATCTTGGGCCCATAAAAGGCCCCATCACCCTCGTTGACCTCGTATGAAAGCCCCTTTCTATCGAGGGCTTTTTTCAGTTTATCCGTAGCAAGCTCCCAGTCCTCGTCAGAGCCGATGGATTTCGGCGGCCTGGTACTAAGCTCAACTTCGAATTCGTTGAACCCGAAAACTTTCAGCGTCTCATCGACGAAATCTATTACCCGCATCACCTCTTCTTCTACCTGCTCTCGCAGGCAAAAGATATGCGCGTCGTCCTGTGTAAAACCTCTTACCCTCAAAAGTCCGTGCAGGACGCCCGATTTCTCGTGGCGGTAAACACTGCCCAGTTCGAAATACCTTATCGGGAATTCCCTGTAGCTCCTTACCTTCGAAGCATATGCGAGGATATGTCCCGGGCAGTTCATGGGCTTCACCGCGTATTCCTGCCCTTCGATATCAAACGTGTACATGTTATCTTTATAGTATCCGTAATGCCCGGACTTTATCCAGATGTCACTTTTGAACATGTGCGGACTCGATATCAGTTGGTATCCCTTCTCAAGGTGCTTTTTTGTTATATAATCGACGATCTGCTGCCTGAGAAGGGCCCCTTTTGGGTGATAAAGAACAAGCCCTGCGCCCGCTATGTCGTTGAAGCTGAAAAGGTCAAGTTCTTTGCCGAGTTTCCGGTGGTCCCTTTTCTGGGCTTCTTCCCTGACTCGGAGGAATTCATCCAACTCCTTTTTCCCGGCAAACGCTGTACCGTATATCCTCTGAAGCATGGGGTTCTTTTCGTCGCCTCTCCAATAAGCTCCGGCCACGGAAAGAAGTTTGAACGCCCCTATGTCCCTTGTGGATGTGACATGCGGCCCGCGGCACAGGTCAAAAAAACTTCCATGCCTGTATATCGTTATTTCGTCGTCCCTTATCTCGGAAAGAAGCTCCAGCTTATACGTTTCATCCGCGAAGAGCTTTACCGCTTCTTCCCGCGAAACGGACTTTTTCTCAAAGGAGGTGCCTTTTTCTATTATACGGGCCATCTCGGACTCTATTCTGGGCAGGTCCTCGGGAGTAAGAAACTCCCCCGCTTTCCCCGAAATAGAGCTATTGCATCCCCTGAAATCGAAATCGTAATAAAACCCTTCCTCGATCGCCGGTCCTATGCCCAGCTTTACCCCCGGATAAAGGTTTCTCACGGCGTCTGCCATGACATGGGCCGCACTATGTCTGATCTTTTCGAGATCCCCGTCTTTTTTCTTAACCATATGATTTTATTTCACGGAATGTGGTGGGCGATACTGGGATCGAACCAGTGACCTCCACGATGTCAACGTGGCGCTCTAACCAAACTGAGCTAACCGCCCGCATGTCTATATATACGTCTTTCTCGCTTTTCTTGAGCAAGGCACCGGCTGCCAAAGGTCTCGAGAACGCGAAACGTCCGCGAGAAAGCACCGGATTTTCGCAATCCTGTTCTATGCTCCCATCCTCCGATGAGTGAAGGATAGCCTTGATCCTCTATTTTCGGTTTCTCTATTTTCTATTTCTCTCCATTTTTCGCCTGCTGGGCGAAAAATGGTGGGCGAGGAGGGGGTCGGCGCCTCCGTCGCGCTTCTGTTCCTTTGGCTTCGGCTCCGCCTCGCCAAACTCACGCGCTCCTCCGGTCGGCCACCCGCCGCCTCGTCTGTGGTCACCGCTCGCCAGCTCGCGGTTTCCCTTGAACTGCTCGGCGGCTCCCTTCGACCCCCGCTGTCAAATAGCTAACTCTTCCAACCCTCCAATAAAGGAGGGATAGCCTTGAAAGGGAACCATGTGGTTCACTTTCAAAAAAATCCGGCGTGCCGCAAGGCCGCCTGAGGCCCCTTAGGGCCGAAGGTGCGAAGGCGGCGCCCTCCGATCCAGCGCCGGCCGAAGCACCGGATTTTCTAAGTGGTGGGCGAGGAGGGGGTCGAACCCTCACGGTCTTTCAACCGAAGGATTTTAAGTCCTTTGCGTCTGCCAGTTCCGCCACTCGCCCCTCTTGCCCGCAAACCCTTATATCTAATGAACATTTGACCGCCGAACCATATCCCTGATCGAGGCGGCCTGGACCAACCTGGTCCTTAATTTTTTCGTTTTTCTTTTAACCGGTCATAAGCTCGATCTCCCTTTTCCTCTGGAAGCTCGAGCAATGACCCGAATTTTGGAGGCGCGGACCGGAATCGCACCGGTGTACACGGTTTTGCAGACCGCTGCCTAACTACTCGGCCACCGCGCCTGGCGCGTTGTATTATATAACCGCATCCCGGCCCGTCCCAAAAATGGGCATTCTCATATAGTCCGGTTTTCCTGAGTCGCGGTAAGCACTTAAACTATCATAGGCCCTAAAAATTGTCAATCGGATTCAGCCAGACCAGGCTATTTCTCCCAAAGTATGTCCCCATTAGCCTTTACAATGTTTCTTCCCTGGGGATGATTCCCGTCTTTATCCGCCAAAAGTGTTTCCGTCGACGGAGAACTTACCGTCATGCCTTTGGCATAAACATATTCCGGGTCTTTTAGCGTTCCCTGGCTTTTTGTTGCGGGGCAATCCACCAGCCTCATATCTGAAACGTATTTTTCCTCATAGAGAGCCTCAAGGGTCGGAGGGAATTCCCCCTTGTGCTCCCGGGCGTATATGAATGATGCCAACCCGAGTTCCCTGAGGTTGTTAGCACAAAGGACTCTATTGAATTTTTGTCTGGTCCTGGTCATAAAAGGTCCTAAAAAAACACAGAGAACAAGGACTATGGCGACGACCATGATAAGCTCACTCAGGGTAAACCCTCTACTCTTTCGCAGCGCGAACTTCATCGCATCATCCTTTCGGCTTCCTCCACAAGTATCCTCGCCATGGCTTTTTTTGTTATCCCCTTAAGCCTTTTTTCCCTGCCGTCCTTCCATAACAGAGCAAAATCTTTTCTGCCCGCCCCAAAGGGGTCCAACGATGGGGTTTTGGTATTGAGCACAATAAGGTCCAACCCTTTTTTCCGGATCTTTCTTAGGGCCTTTTTTCGGCAATTCTCGATCGTCCCGGTTTCCAGTGCAAATCCGATCCTTATCTGTTCTTTTTCAGGTTTTATGCCTGCTATTATGTCGGGATTCCTGACCAGATTAAGAGAGAAGCCCCTTTTTGTCTTTATCTTCCTTTTTGCTTCTTTGACCGGCCGAAAATCACAGACTGCCGCGGCCATCACAATACAATCAATCTTTCCTGAAAGGCCCTCTATAGCTTTCATCATTTCCCTGGCTGTGGATACATGAACTACCTTCACCTTCATCGGTGGAACGATGGAAGAAGGACCCGAGATAAGACACACCTTATGTCCCCTCTCCGCGCAGGCGGCCGCTATCTCATATCCGGCCAGCCCTGTGGAAAAGTTGGAAATATACCTGACGGGATCGATGGGTTCTATGGTAGACCCCGCGGTGACCAGTATTCTCTTGCGGTCTTTTTTCACTGGATAGGCTCCGAAAAAGGCATATCTTTTTCACCTGAGGGAGGCGATCGTTCTTTCCACTTCGGCTACTATTTCTTCGAGCGGAGCGAGATGCCCCATGCCAACACGCCCGCAGGCGAGAGCCCCCTCAACGGGCCCAACGAAACGATGCCCTTTGCTCTTAAGATACGCGATCTTGTCCTGGAGAATTGGGTTTGAATACATACCGTTGTTCATTGCCGGCGCGAAAAGTACCGGTGCGGCCGTGGCACAGATAGCACAGGTCAAAACATCATCGCATATTCCGGCAGCTGTTTTACATATTATGTCTGCTGTGGCCGGCGCCACCAGTACCAGTTCCGCTTCATCGGCAAGAGAAACATGGACAGGGCCTCGGGTTTCGGGGAGACGGAACAGACTGTCCGCCACTTTTTCCCCGGTGATGGTCTCCATCGTAAGCGGGGTAACGAAATAAGATGCGTCCGGGGTCATCGCGCACTTCACCACATGCCCTTTTTTCTTGAGCATCCCCGCAAGTTCGCAGGCTTTATAAGCCGCAATGCTCCCTGTTATACCCAGAAGGATCTTAGACATGAAGCGCGCCCGCCTTAAGCTTCTTTGCTTTCCTTTATCTTCACCTTTCCTGACGCTATTTCACGGATCGCGGTCGTCGTTACTTTTTCTTTAGGGTCACCGTCCACAAGCTTTTTCATCCCGCTATTGAGTTCCATGGCCCTCATCGCGGCGATATTGCAGAGCTTATATATGCTTCCCGCTTTCTCTATAAGAACTTCTCTTGATATATATTCCATTTCCCTCACCTTTTTTTGTTTTGTTTTTTCCGGTTCTGTCTCTCCTGGCTGATTATATACACAAGCTCTTCTACCGCTTTGTCGAGACTGTCGTTGACTATCAGGTAATCGTACTCGTCGGCGGCGGCTATCTCTTTCTCCGATTCTTTCAACCTGAGCTTTACTTGTTCTTCCGCGTCGAGGGCCCGTTTCTTTATCCTGCTTTCCAGCTCTTCCCGGGAAGGCGGCATAACAAAAACACTCACGCTTTCCGGAAAAGCCCTCTTAACACGCCGGGCCCCTTTTACATCGATACTGAGTATAACGTCGTCGCCTTCTTCTATGGCCTCTTCGACCTGCCTCCGCAGCGTTCCGTAATAATTACCGAAGTTTTCCTCCCATTCGATAAATTCTCCTCGGTCAATCTTGTCCCTGAACTCTTCCTTCGCGAGAAAAATATAATCGTCTCCCTCTGCCTCCCCTTCTCTTGGTTCTCGAGTCGTACAGGAGACTGACCTTCTTATATCCGTAAGCTTGTCAAGGACCTTCATGACCATAGTGGTCTTCCCGCTTCCGCTCGGAGCGGACAGCACCACTATCAAGGGTTCTTTCAGGTCCTCCATTTTTGCCGCCTTTCAGTTACATCTGTCCTATTCGATGTTCTTTATTTGCTCTCTCATCCGGTCTATCTCGCTCTTTATCTCTATTACGGCATTGGAGATCCTCACGTCGTTAGCCTTGGACCCGATGGTGTTCGCCTCCCGATGCATCTCCTGTGCGACAAAATCCAATTTTTTGCCGACATCATGATTGGCCTTGTCTATCGTTTCTACGTATGCTTCTACGTGGCTTCCCAGTCTTGTTACCTCTTCCGCTATATCGCAGTTCCGCGCAAAGATCGCGACTTCCTGCTCTATCCGGCCTTTGTCTGTTTCGTTGTTGTCAGAGATCTCCTTGATCGACTTAAGAAGTTTTTCCCTGTAGGCCTCCACGCTCTGTTTTTCGTACTTCTTGATCTCCTTTAGGGCCTTGGTCATGCCGGAAAGCCTTTTCTTGAAATCTTTCGCGAGCCTTTTCCCTTCTGAAACCCGGTATTCCATAAGGTTATCCAGGGCTTTTTCGAGGGCTTTCTTGATATAAGGCCAATATTTCTCTTCCTTGCGATCGGCCGTTACTTCAATAACCCCGGGAAGGCCGATTATATCGCTTATCGTTATTTCGCCTTTGAGCCCAAGCGCTTTTTGCATCCGCCTTATCTTTTCAGCGTACTCCTTAGCGGCGGCCTTGTTAACTTCCACCCGGCTGGACCGGTCCCCTTTGGGCGGGTTTTCTCTTGTCACTTTCGCATAAACTTTGCCCCTGTATATCTTCTTTTCCATGACCTCTTTAATGTCTTCTTCCAGCAGGAACATCCCCTCCGTCGTGGAATAGCTGATGCTGAGGCTCTTGTTGTTCAGCGTCTTAAGCTCTACCGTGATAGTGCCGTACGGGCTTTTTACTGATGCTTTCCCGAATCCCGTCATGGATCTGATCATCTTTCTCTCCCTGCCTGAAAGGGTTTTCTTTTTACGCCCACACCCTTACCTTGCGCATCTCTTCTATTTCTTTTTTTGGATAAAGATCCATTATTATCTCGTCCGGACTGAACCAAAGCTTTATCTCCCTCTCTGCCTCCGAAGGATTTGATGAAGCGTGTATAACGTTCTCATATACCCCTTTGGTGGTTATGCGTCCATATGAACCTCTTATGCTCACGGAGTCAGCCTCTTCCGGGTTGGTTTTTCCACAAAGAGCCCTTATCTTCTCTATGGCCTCTTCTCCCCAATAGACCAGCGCCATGACCTTCTTCTTGTGGTACTCCCCCATTATGTACTTTATAAGGTCTTCAAAGAAAGGCATGTCCTTCATGTGGCAATAATGTTCCATCGCCAGTTCTCTGGAAACCCGGACTATTTTGGAAGCCACTATCTCCAACTTCGTTTCGGAAAGTCTTGTGAGAATGTTGCCGGTGAGCGATTTTTTTAACCCATCGGGCTTTATAAGGACCAATGCTTGCTGTTCCACGTTATACCTCTCTTCTTGTTCCCTTTAATAAAACTTTTTTATTTTCCACCCGCTACTAGATACTAACCTATCATTTTATCAACCCATTGGAAAAAGTCAATCACATCAATAGCTTCTCTAAAAAACAACGACGAACTCGCCCCGCGGCCTGTTTGTCCTGAACCACTCGAGATGCCCCGCTGCCGTATTCCGTCTTACTTCCTCGAATTTTTTTGTCATTTCCCTGGCTGTGATAACTTCTCTTTCGGGGTCTATGGAAGCCATGTCCTGCATGAACTTTTCTATTCTGTGAGGGGATTCATAGACCACTACGGTCCTTTCTTCGCGGCACAATTCCTCGAGCTGTTTCTTCCTTCTGGCGGATTTGTTGGACAGAAATCCTTCAAAAACGAACTTATGCGTCGGTTTGCCGGATATGACCAGCGCCGTTATTACACCGGTAGCTCCCGGGGCCGCCGTGACCTTGATCCCCGCGTCCAGGGCCGCTGACACAAGCACCCCTCCCGGATCGGAGATGCCCGGCGTGCCTGAATCGGATACGAGCGCTATATTCTTTCCTTCCAAGAGCTTGTTTATGATCTGGTCGCTTTTTGCCCGGCCGCTATGGGAATGATAGCTTAATACTTGTTTTTCTATGCCGTACGCTTTAAGGAGGACCAGCGCTCTTCTTGTGTCTTCTGCCGCAACAAGGTCAACTTCCTTCAGCGTACGGATAGCTCGAAGAGTAATGTCCTCCAGATTTCCTATGGGGGTGCTGACTATATAAAGTGTGCCCGTCATCATATTTGTCCTGGTTCAGTACTTTACCGGAGCGGGGTCATTCAACGGTCACGGATTTTGCAAGATTCCGCGGCTGGTCGATATCATACCCAAAGTCTGCCGCTACGTAATATGCCAGAAGCTGAAGAGGGATAACGACAAGAAGCGGCGAGAAGATCTCCGGCGCTTTGGGAACTTCAATGACATACCGGATGTCTCCGCGTTCAAGGGTATGGTCCCCTTCTGTCACAATTGCAATAACTATGCCCCCACGAGCCCGGATCTCCTGAACATTAGAAAGCATTTTCCCGTAAGTATTTCCCTGTACGGCTATACAAACCACCCATGGATTTTCATCGATCAGCGCTATCGGGCCGTGTTTCATCTCGCCGGCCGGATATCCTTCCGCGCTGACGTAGGATATTTCTTTCAGCTTTAGGGCTCCCTCGAGAGCGTTGGGATAATTAATGTTCCGCGCCAGATAAAGAAAACAGCTCTTATTGTTCCTCGCAAGATAGTACTCATGGAATTCTGCCGCGTATTTGGCTATCGGATTCTTTCTGGAGTGGCAGTTATCGAGAATGCGTACCATGGAAAGCGGGATGCGCCCAAGCTCGGCAAGAAGTTTCTTTCTTTGTGTAACCGTTTGTGTCTTGCGTATGGCCGCGAGATAAAATGCGAAAAGGTATAGAATGCTCAGTTGGGCAGTGTACGCTTTAGTGGAAGCTACCGCGATCTCCGGACCGGCATGCGTATAGATAACTCCGTCCGCTTCGCGCGCGATAGAGCTTCCGAGAACATTGCATACCGCCATCACTAAAGCGCCCCGTGATCGGGCTTCCCTCAGAGCCGCGAGAGTATCGGCCGTCTCGCCCGACTGTGATATGACAATAACGAGCGTTTCCCGGTCTACCAGCGGATCGCGATACCTGAACTCGCTGGAAGTATCGACCCAAACCGGGACTTTAGCGAACTTCTCGATAATATATTTTCCCGTAAGTCCCGCATGATAGGCTGTCCCGCAGGCTACGATCGCTATCCTTCTTATCTTTTTAAGATCGCTTTTTTTTATTTTCAGCTCGTTAAAATCTATCTCGGGCCCGTGTGTCCGTTCTTTAAGGATATCTTTGATAACCACGGGCTGCTCGAAGATCTCCTTAAGCATGAAATGCTTATATCCGCCCTTTTCCGCCTGAGAAATATCCCATTTAATGGTCGCGCTCTTCCTGTTAACTTTTTTCCCTTTGATATCGTAGATCCCGCATGACCGGCCCCTTATGTCCGCTATGTCACCGTTCTCGAGATATACAACTTCCTTCGTGTATTCAAGCGTGGCGGGAATATCGCTGGCCAGAAAATTCTCGTCTTTGCCGAGACCCACTATAAGCGGGCTGTCGAATCTCGCCCCGATTATCCTACCGGGTTCATCCTGATGCATAACAGCTACCGCATAGGAACCCTTAAGAACTTTCAAGGCTCTTTTGACGGCTTCCAACAGATCGCCCTTATAAGCCCGCGCGACAAGGTGGGCGATAACTTCGCTGTCGGTTTCCGAAGCAAAATGGCACTTTTCCTTAAGCAGTTTTTCTTTGATCTCCAGATAATTCTCTATTATGCCATTGTGGACCACAACGGTTTTTTTCTTCTGGTCGAAATGCGGATGAGCATTAACATCGTTGGGGACGCCATGAGTTGCCCATCTGGTGTGCCCTATACCGGTGTTCCCTTTCAAGGGGGATTGCTTAAGCTCGCCTGAAAGCACGGAAAGCTTCCCCTGTTTTTTAACGACCCTCATTGCGCCGTTTTCAAAAACAGCTATTCCCGCAGAATCGTATCCTCTGTATTCAAGCCTTGACAGCCCTGATAACAGAACTTCAGCCGCTTCCCTCTTTCCCGTGTACCCTATTATCCCGCACATTATGTTCCCTGTCCTTTTTTAGTCTTTGCCGGAAAATTTTTCCATCAGGTTGAGGATGTCCGCTCTTGCGCACCTCCCGACCAGCGACGCGACGTAAAGGATCACCGAGAACTGCCAACAGTCGTCCGGCCCTATGATCAGGGCGGTGTTAACGTTCTCGGATCGTTCGAATTTTTTCTTGTATTTTTCGGCGAGCTTCGAAAGAGGTTCTTCACTGATCTCAAGCTTGTATATATTGTTATATTTCAGGGAAGGAAAACGCACGCCCCGCATAAAAAGGAACATCTGCACCGCTTCATTCGTTGCCTTAAGATCTTCCTCAAAATCAAATCCCTCGAACATCGGCATGTCTTCGGGAAGGAGGATCAATGGCTTCTCCACCAAAACTTTCCCTTTTCTTATCACGGTGTGGCCATCATTCACCATGGACTCCGACAAAAACACATAAGGAACATCCGTCCTCTTAAAAGTAGCGAGCCCCTTCGCCCGGCCCCGGATGACCTCCGTGCGTTCCCGCGCTTTTTCCCAAAGAAGTTCTATGTCCATTTTTCTTTTTCTCTCCGTCCTCGCCGAGTTCAAGCAGCGTTAAAAAAACAGAGGCCGCTTTATAGGCGGCCTTCCTGAAATTAGAAATTCGAGATTTGACCGCATTCTCGATTCTCTTCTTTCTTCGAATGTCGACTTCCGAATCTCGAATGCTCTAATTTTTCGCTTTGCGAAAAATTATGGCGTCCCCACGGGGATTTGAACCCCGGTCGTCAGAATGAAAATCTGATGTCCTAGACCTGGCTAGACGATGGGGACGTGGGTGTTATTCTACAGAAACGTCTTTCTGTTTTCAACAATTTTTTCGGACCCGGTCATTTTCTTCTTTACTTATTCTTTTCCACAGGCGTCACGCTTCTGTTTCCGCAGCTTCTTCCTCTTCCTTGGCGACTACGCTTGCGATCGAGGTGAGAGTGTCCCCGGAGGCCAGGTTTATGACCCTTACTCCCTGCGCAGACCGTCCTACGTTGCTTATGCCGTTCACGGCCACGCGAAGCGTCATGCCGTGTTTTGAGATAAGCATTACCTCATTCTCGTCACGGACCGTCATTATCCCCACTACAGGACCGTTCTTATCGACAACCTTCAGGTTTATAACGCCACTTCCTCCTCTTGTCTGGAGACGATATTCCTCGAAGTCCGTCCGCTTTCCGTAACCTTTCTCTGTCACAGATAATATCGTTCCTTCCTTGACCGCCTTTGCCATTCCAACTACCCGGTCAGTTTTCGCGAGGCTTATTCCTCTTACTCCCTGCGCGGACCGTCCCATGGACCGTATGTTCTTCTCATGGAAACGTATGGCCTTCCCGTTCCTGGTGGCAAGGACTATCTGGTCGTCGCCATCGGAGAGGAGCGCACCGATAAGGCTGTCTCCTTTGTCGAGTGTCATGGCGATTATCCCGGCCTTGCGGGGATTGGAGAACGCCTCCAGCGGCGTCTTCTTTATCGTCCCGTTCTGTGTTGCCATCACCACAAACCTTCCTTCTTTGAACTCTCTGACAGGGACTACCGTAGTAACTTTTTCGTTCTGCTCCATGCTGACCAGATTAACTATGGGTTTGCCTTTGGTTGCTTTCCCCCCCTGCGGGATCTCGTGTACCTTGAGCCAATGAAGCCTCCCCTCGCTAGTGAAAATAAGCATGTAGTCGTGCGTTGATGCCACAAAAAGATGCTCAATGAAATCCTCTTCTCTCGTTTTGGCCCCGGTCACCCCCTTTCCGCCTCGAAGCTGCTTCCGATACGCGCTGACGGGGAAACGTTTCACATACCCCGCATGGCTGACCGTTATGACCATATCCTCTTCAGCGATAAGGTCCTCTATGTCTATGTCTTCGGCAGCCCTGGTTATCTCGGTTCTCCGCGGGTCATTGAATTTTTCTTTGAGCTCCAGGGACTCTTCCTTGATGATCTCAAGCACCTTCCTCTCGCTTGAGAGTATTCCCCGAAGCTTTTCTATCAGCTTAATAAGTTCGAGATATTCTTTTTCCAGCCTGTCTGTCTCAAGATTGGTAAGCTGCTGAAGTCTCATCGCCAGGATCGCTAATGCCTGCCTTTCGGAAAGTCCGAACTTCTTCATAAGCCCCTCTTTGGCGGCTTCCGGATCCTTGGATTTCTTGATAAGCTTGATCACTTCGTCCAGATTTTTTATCGCTATTTTCAGCCCCTCCAGTATATGAGCCCTTTCTTCCGCCTTGGCCAGATCGAATTTGGTGCGGGCGATAATGATCTGTTTCCGGTGCTTTACAAAATACTCAAGCATCTCTTTCAGGGTCAGTACCCGCGGTTGTTTATCCACCAGGGACAGCATTATGACCCCAAAAGTGTCTCGCATCTGTGTGTGTTTATAAAGCTGATTCATGATAACGTCGATATTCTGCCCTCTACGTACATCGATCACTATCCTCATTCCGTCCCGGTCGGATTCATCCCTGATGTCGGTGACCCCTTCTATCTTCTTTTCTTTAACAAGATCGGCTATGGAGGTTATTAATCTGGTCTTGTTCACCTGGTAGGGGATCTCCGTAACCACTATGGATTCCCGGCCTTGTTTTTTCTGCTCGACATGGACCTTCGCATGAAGGGTCAGAGACCCGCGTCCGGTACGGTACGCTTTAAGTATCTGGTCTTTGCCGCAGATCATCGCTCCCGTGGGAAAATCCGGACCTTTGATTATCTTCGCAAGGTCCTCTATGGAACATTCCGGGTTCTCGATCAGATGGCACAATCCGTCCACAACTTCTCCGAGATTGTGCGGCGGGATGTTCGTAGCCATGCCTACGGCGATGCCGCTTGACCCGTTTATGAGGAGGTTGGGAAGTATCGACGGCATTACCTCTGGCTCGGAAAGTGATCCGTCAAAATTCGGAGTGAACGGAACGGTCTCTTTTTCGAGATCCGCCGTCAGCCATTCGGTTATGTGCTGAAGTCTGGCTTCAGTGTACCGCATGGCGGCTGCTGAATCCCCGTCTATCGATCCGAAGTTCCCCTGTCCATCGACCAAAGGGTACCGCAAAGAAAAATCCTGTACCATTCTTACCAGCGCGTCATAAACAGCCGAGTCTCCGTGCGGATGGTACTTGCCGAGCACTTCACCGACGATCCTCGCGCTTTTCTTGAACGCCCTGTTATAGACGATTCCCATATCTTTCATGGCGTAAAGTATGCGCCTATGCACCGGCTTAAGGCCGTCCCTAACGTCAGGAAGGGCCCTGCCAACGATCACGCTCATCGCGTAATTTATGTAGGAATCCTTCATCTCGTCTTCAATGTAAATAGGGATTACCTTTTCGTTTCTTGTGTACATCTATCTTCTCCTCTTCTTGCTATTCTCCGGGAGCTTTCCGTCTTTCTCCCTTTATACGTCAAGGTTCTTCACATCTCTGGCATGCTGAACAATGAACGACCGTCTTGACTCAACATCATCTCCCATCAGGATGGTGAACATCGACTCAGCCGCAGCCGCGTCCTCGATGGTCACTTTTTGCAAAGTTCTTCGTTCGGGGTCCATGGTGGTTTCCCATAACTGTTCGGGGTTCATTTCGCCAAGACCTTTGTATCTTTGGATCGTCATCCCCTGCTCCCCTTCTTTAAGGACCTGGGACATTAGCTCTTTGAGAGAATGCGCCGGCTGGTTCCCGTTGATCATAAAAATAGGTTTCTCTTCTTTTTTGTTTTCTTCTTTGGGTCTCTTTTTCTTTGTCCCCTGAATGAGAAGGTCTTCTTCTTTCTCTTTCTCATAGTCAGCCACATCAACGTCGAACCTCGCTATCTCTTTCGTTATTTTATCCAGCTCTCGAGCTTCGTAGAACTCCTGCACAAAAAGACCCGGCTCTTCTTCCTCCGGCTCCGTCTTGTCTTTCGCCTCCAAGTCCTTCTTTTTTTTCTTTTCCCCCTTAGCCTTTAGCGCAGCGAGCTCGTCGTCCGAATACAGGAACTGGTCTTCCTCTCCCTCCGTTACTCTGTAGAGAGGGAGCTTCTGGGTCTTGGGGTCCCGAAGCTTGAGGTAAGCACTGAACTTCACTCCTCTTCTTTCTATGGCGCTCGAAAGTTTCTCAAGCCTTACGAGAAGTACCATAAGTTCTTTGAGTTTCGCGGATGAAAGGGTCTTTTTCTCTTTTATATGCTCGACGCTGAATGCTTCAACGCCCCGGTCCACAAGGAACTCTTTCATTTCTTTTTCCGTAATGATATAGCTTTCGCTCTTTCCCTTCTTCACCCGGTAAAGCGGCGGCTGCGCGATGTAGACATGTTCTCCTTCTATGAGCTTCGGCATCTGCCTGAAAAAGAAAGTAAGGAGAAGTGTCCGGATGTGGGACCCGTCAACGTCCGCATCGCACATGAGGATTATTTTTCCATAGCGTATTTTCGACACGTCAAAATCCTCTCCTATCCCTCCGCCAAGAGCCGTAACAACGGTCTTTATCTCCTCGTTCGTAAGTATCTGCGCGAGCCTTGCCTTTTCAACGTTCAGGATCTTTCCTTTTAGGGGCAGGATCGCCTGGAATCGTCTGTCCCTCCCCTGTTTAGCGGATCCGCCAGCGGAATCTCCCTCTACGATATATATTTCGGTTAACGCAGCATCGGATTCCGCGCAATCCGCAAGTTTTCCCGGAAGCGCTCCCCCTTCGAGAACCCCTTTCCTGCGAGTTATCTCTCGGGCCTTCCTTGCGGCTTCCCTGGCTTGCGCGGCTGTGACCGCTTTTTTCGCTATCTTATTGGCTACCTCGGGGTGTTCCTCGAAGAATGCCCCCAGCATCTCATTGATCGCAGATTCTACAAGGCCCTCAACTTCAGAGTTCCCAAGTTTGGTCTTGGTCTGTCCTTCAAATTGCGGGTTCGGGATCTTAACACTGATGACCGCAGTGAGCCCTTCGCGGACATCGTCTCCGTTCAGCTCCTCGTTCTTAAGGATATTGCGCCCTTTCGCGTAGTTCTTGATCGTCCTGGTAAGCGCAGATTTGAACCCGGAGACATGCGTTCCTCCGTCTATCGTGTTTATGTTGTTCACATAGCTGTAGATATTTTCCGCGTATCCGTCGTTGTATTGCATCGCTATTTCCACGATGATCCTGTCGTGCTCTTTTGAAAAATAGATTATCCGCGAGTGGAGCCGGGTTTTGTTCTTGCTCATGTGTTCAACGAATTCAACTATTCCCCCTTTGTAGTAAAATTCGGTCTCTTTCTCTTCGTCTCTTTCGTCCTTCAGTGTGATCTTTACGCCCTTATTAAGAAAGGCGAGTTCTCTTAGCCGGGCGCACAATATGTCATAAACAAAAATATTGGTCTCTGTGAATATCTCCTCATCCGGGCGGAACGTAACACTGGTCCCCGTGGCTTTTGTCTGTCCTATGATTTTTACTTTCGATGCCGCGTGTCCTCTTTTGTATTCCTGGTGATGGATCTTTCCGTCCCTTTTTATTTCTACTTCCAACCACTCGGCAAGAGCGTTAACCACGCTGACTCCTACGCCGTGGAGCCCTCCTGATACCTTATACACTCTATTGTCGAACTTGCCTCCCGCATGCAACGTCGTCAGAACGACCTCGACAGCCGGCTTTTTTTGGGTCGCGTGTATGTCTACCGGAATGCCCCGCCCATTATCCGTGACCGTTATGCTTTCGTCCGCGTGTATCACTACGTCTATTCTGTCGGCATAGCCTCCCATTACTTCATCTATGGAGTTATCGACCACCTCGTATACGAGGTGATGCAGTCCTTTTTTTCCGGTATCGCCGATGTACATCGCGGGTCTTTTTCTTACGGCTTCGATGCCTTCCAGGACCTGAATAGTCGTTGCGTCGTATTTTTTTGACGCTGCTTCCTTGTCCTTGTCGGACATCGCTTCGCTCTTTTTGTCTTTTTCTTTCATGGCGATGTTTTCCTTCGTCATTGTTTTCCTTTCTCCATTTTTTCAGTAACGGTAAAGGATGAGCGCCTCAATACACCTCTCCCACCCTAAACCTTATCTCGAGGGCCTTTTTCCTCCCTTTATAATGGTCGTTGAATTCTTTCAGCATCCTTTTTTTATTAAGCGTCATTTTGTAAAGCCACACTGAATCCCTTACTAAAACTACCAGAACACCGTTCTTCATGCTCACGGGACGAGCGTGGTCTCTTGTCTCCTCATCCGCCGCGGCGCACCAAGCTTCGCTTATTGCGTTCGTCTTCGACGCGCCTTTTTCCAGTCTTGATAGGATCCCCCCTAAAATACCTCTCACATGCCGCGCTTCTTTTTTCATTATATCCTTTATGCCGCTAACTGCATTGGAAGGACAACATATGTGTATTCCCCGCCCTTCCTTATGACCCCCGGCTTGGACGCATCACTAACCTCGAACGTTATCTCCTGGTCTTCCAGGCTCTTTAGGACATCTATCAAATATCTTGGGTTAAACCCTATCTCAAGATCGTCATCCCCTGTGTAATCAATATCTATCTCCTCTTTCGCCTCACCGAAAGACGTGTTCTTTGAGATCATAAGCTTCTTCTTTTTTATGTTCATTTTTATGGCCATGGAATCCTGGTCCGTGAATATACTCGCCCTCTTTGTGGCTGAAAGAAATTCCTCTCTATATACCTTCACTTCTTTTGTGGACCGGTCCGGGATGACTTTTTTATAATTCGGGTATTCTCCCTCTATGAGACGAGAAAGAACGAAACTGTTCGGAAAAGAAAAAAGGACCTGATTATCACTGAAATGTATTTTTACTTCCCCCTCATCCTGAAGCATCCTTTTTATTTCCTGTTCTGTTTTTGTTGGGATAATGACCGCTCTGTCCACTAAAGTCTTTTTTTGCAGTTTTTTTGTTGCCGCCGCGAGCCTTCTTCCGTCGGTCGCTACCATTTCCACCGTATCCCCTTTTATCGCGAGGAATGTCCCGTTCAAAACGTACCTTGTGTCATCCTTGCTTATTGCGAAATCGGTCAGATTCATCATCTCTTTTAATTCTTTCTGCTCCATGGTGATGGAATCCTTATCTTGAAAAACCGGGAGTTGAGGAAACTCATCTTTGGGGAAGCCGACTATTTTGAAATTAGCTTTTCCACTCTTTATGTTAAGAAGATTAGCTTTTTTCATTGATATCTCTATGTCGCTCCCGTCAGGGAGGGCCCGCACAATGTCAAAAAATTTCTTAGCAGGTATGGCAATTGATCCTTCCTGAGAGACAGAGAGTGCGTCAATAGAAGAAGAAATACCTATATCAAGATCCGTGGCCGTAAGGCGGATCCTTCCATTGTCTGTTTCCATAAGGACATTGCTTAAAATAGGCAGACTGCTTTTCTGTGATACGGCATTCTGCACTGTTTGTATTCCCTCCACAAGACGTTCTTTTAATATCTTGAAATCCATCCCTTCCTCCTATTGGCTATTAGTAAGATCTTTAAGAAAAATAGTCGTAGTCGTATCAGTAGTAACGTTGTTCCTTTTGTGGGTAACCCCCTAACAGCTTTTAAAATAAGCACTTAAAAAAATAAAAACCTGTTAATTGTCAGCCCTTTCCCATGCTAAAAACGCGTGCAGAAAAAGGACAACTTGTGTGGGGTTTACCCGGATCTAATAGAATCGGTAAGTTTTTGTACCACACTTCTTGTGTTTTCATTACACGAGAGCTCTTTTGATATTTTATCACAAGCATGAAGGACCGTTGTATGGTCTCTCCCGCCATAAAAAAGGCCGATATCTGGAAGAGAGTGATCGGTCAGCGTTCGTGAAAGATACATTGCGAATTGCCGGGGATAGGCAATAGCTCTTGTCCTTTTTTTTGTTTTAAGGTCCGTTATTTTAACATCAAAATAAGAAGCAACGATCTTCTGTATCTGGTCAAGGGTTATCTTTTTTTCTTCAGCAGAGATCATTCCCTTAAGAACGTCCCGGGCCAGGGGCACGGTTATTTCTTTAGCGAACATATTCGAATAGGCCACTACCCTGATGAGGGCCCCTTCCATTTCCCGGATATTTGTGCGGACCTTTTCGGCTAAAAAATAGAGAACTTCATTGGAAACAGCGACGGAAGAAAGTTCACATTTTTTCTGGAGGATAGCCATTCTGGTCTCAAAATCCGGAGGCTGTATATCCGCCGCCAGACCCCAGGCAAAGCGGGAAACAAGGCGTTCCTCGAGGCCGGGGATCTCCTGTGGAGACCGATCGCTGGACAGGAGGATCTGCTTGTGGGAGTCGTAAAGAGCATTGAATGTGTGGAAGAACTCCTCTTGTGTGGAGGCTTTTCCGGCGATGAACTGGATATCATCGATTATGAGCACATCAAGGTTCCGGTACATGTTCCGGAATTTTTGGGTTGTTTTGGTTTTTATAGCGTCGATCAGCTGGTTCATGAACTCTTCGCTGGATATGTAGAGGATCTTGGTCTTAGGATGGCGTGAAAGGATCTCACAGGCCATAGCCTGCATGAGATGGGTCTTTCCGAGGCCAACTCCACCGTAGAGAAATAAAGGGTTATATAGTTTTGAGAGCTTATCACAGGTCGCACGGCAGGCTGCATGCGCGAAGTTATTGCTCTGTCCGACCACGAAATTATCGAAAGTGTAGCTTGGGTTAAGCCCGATCGCCTGATAACTGCTTTCTGGAAGCTGTTTTCCGCTGAAAACCTGTTTCCACCACCCTGCGGGTCTTCCGGCATCTCCGCCGGACTCGTAACGACTTTTTTGGCCGCTCGAGAGAGAAACAGCGGGTTCAGCCGGAACGGTCGGGGAAACACACTCTACTATCTGGAAAGAAATACTCGTTTCTTTTCCCGTGGCCTGCTGAACTGCTGAAAGGAGCAGGCTTATGTATTTTTCTTTGATCCATTCCGCAAAAAACTTGTTCGGAACGCCCAGGACAAGCGAGTCCCCTTCATACAGGACCTCCTGGATGGGCAGGAACCAGTTGTTGAAAACCTGATCGTTAACCTCGGATCGAAGCACTGAAAGGGATTTTTCCCAAATGTTTTTCATAGCGTATAAGGCAGATAAACGCTCTTAAGAAAAAAGAGCGGAGAATCCACAGGAAAACAAAAGGATATTAACAACTTATCCACAGGCTGTGAACAAACTAAACAAGACTCAACGAGTTCAATTATATATAAGCAACCGGGGCATTGCAAGAAAATTCTCGATATCCGCCGCATTTCGACTCTCTAAAAAGGCCCCCTTGCCTAGTTCCTGTAGTGAGGAAGCTTGACTATAATGACACATATGTTATAATCATAAAATTGTTTTCTGCGAACTGAACAAAAACAAGGAGTTGCCGTGAAAAAAAATTTAACCCGGAAATCTAACCTCAAGAGGAAAAGGAAACACGGGTATTTAAAGCGATCCAGCACAAAAAGTGGCAAAGCTGTGCTAAGCCGAAGGCGCAAAAAAGGCAGGAAAGTCCTATCGGCGTGAAGATAGACCACGTTCTCAAAAGCGAGGAATTCAAAAAAGTGCTCGAGAAAGGCTTTCGGGTCAAAGGAAAAAATCTCGCTTTATATGTGTTGGACACCCCGGGAAAAAGACTCAGCGTTGGCGCTATCTTGTCAAAAAAAAATGCTCGGCTGGCGATAACGCGGAACTACATAAAGCGGGTCCTATACTCCTTTTATAGAGAAAATTCTTCGCTGCGGGAAAAAAAAGTGGTAGCAAAGCTTAATAAGCCTTTTGACGCCAAAGGAAAAGGCCTTGGGGTTCTGGTTCGCAACGAACTTGTTATGCTCGAAGAAAAGATAGAAAAAAGATGAAAAAAGCAATTTTATGGATTATTTCAAAATACCAAAAAGTTATAAGCCCTTTATTGATAAAGAGTTGTAGGTTTAGCCCTTCCTGTTCAACGTATGCGAGTGAAGCGATAAAAAAGCATGGAATCGCAAGGGGAAGCGCTAAAGCGTTTTGGCGCGTGTTAAGATGTAATCCTTTTTCAAAAGGTGGATATGACCCTGTGGAGTGAATAATGAGTAAAAATTCCGAAAAAAATTTAATTTTGGCAATGGCCATTTCGATGATGATATTGTTCGGATCGCAGATGCTTTTTAAGACAAATATTAAAAAACCAGAAATTCCGCCTGTTGTCAATGTGCTTAACACAGGAGAGAAAGATTCGAGGGAAATTGAAAAAAAACAATTTCTACAAAATGAAAATGACACTGCCGCGCTCGGCAGTGAAAAGTTAACAGAGACGGAACAAGTCATTGATACCGGAAAGATCATCGCAGTCTTTTCGAGCAAGGGGGCTTCTTTGAAATCCCTCACTGTAAAAGATGCGAATCACAAAGAAGATAATATTTATTTTGAGAATGATCCAGGAAAAAGGATTTTCGCAATGGATACTGCGCTTGAGGCGGCTCTTTCCCGGAAAATTTTTGCGGTAAAAGAAGGTGACGGTTTTGTTGAGTACCGATATTTGGTCCCTGGCAAGGGAGAAATAGTTAAAAAATTCATATACAAGAAAGACGGAGATATTGTCCAAGCACAGATAAAGATTAAAAACACGTCAGCACAGGATCTCGAAGTAGCATATGACATGATCGGGGCCGCGGGACTAAGATCGGTAGACGAAGGAGGGCGTAAGTTTCTTCAAATTGATGCATCATTTGGCGGAAAAGTCTGGAGAGTAAAAGACGGCAAGAAAGAAAAGCAAAAAAGCGGAGATGTGGGATGGGTAGCCCTAAAAAACCGATATTTTGCCACCATAATGAAGCCTCTAACACCCTTTAAGAGGGTGCTTGTAAGAAGCACCGATGGAAAAGACCTCGTTTCAATCGTCTCCTCTCAAGAATATGCATTGGCTCCCGGGGTAATTAGGACGGACGACATGAACTTTTATGCGGGAAGGCTAGATGAAGCAGCGATTAAACCTTTGGGTGAAGACGTTTTAGGAGTTGTTGACCTTGGTGTTTTTGGAGGGGTTAGCCGTTTTTTATTGAAAGTGATGCGGTTTTTTCATGGAATCACCAAAAACTGGGGGATTTCTATAATTTTACTCACAGTTGCCATTAATCTCTTGCTTTTTCCTCTAACGATAAAAAGTTTTACGTCTATGCAGCAAATGAAAAAAATCCAACCACATGTTGACAAACTTAAAGAGCTTCATAAGGATAACCCTCAACGAATGAATCGCGAAGTGATGGAATTATACAAAAAATATAATGTGAACCCTCTTGGAGGCTGTCTCCCACTTGTTCTGCAGATGCCTATATTCATTGCGTTATACCAGGCTTTGAATAATTCTATCGAATTAAAGGGAAGCACCTTCCTCTGGATAACCGATCTATCCAAGGCAGACGGGATACAAATACCAATGAATTTGCCCGTCATAGGCAACAAGATCAACATTTTGCCTCTACTGATGGTCGTTGCGATGTTCCTGCAACAGAGGATATCTCAAAACACAGCTGGAGGCCCGAGCAGCCCTGAGCAGGCTAGTCAGCAAAAAATGATGATGATAGTGTTTCCCTTGGTTTTTGGATTCATGTTTTATAACATGCCTGCAGGATTGGTTCTTTATTGGTTGACGAATACGGTTTTAATGACAATAGAACAAGGCATGATCAGCAAAAAGCAAGCCCAATAAGGTGTATATGGAAAAAGATAAGGCCATCAGAGATATACAAGTTGAAGGGTTTACCGTAGAAGATGCAATACGGAAAGCCCTCAAGATATTGGGAGCCAGCAAGGAAGATGTCATAATAACAGTTCTAAAAGAAGAGCAGAAAGGGCTTTTTGGCATGGCTGGCGCTGAGACAGCAAAAATAAAAGCAACCCGCAAACCTCCCCTCAAGTAACCTTTTTAAACTATCCACCTATGTGGATAACTTGTCAGTAAATCATCCCCCTATATATAGGAAAGCATTAACTCCACTGTGTTTGCTATCCACATTGTTTCCACGTGGAAACGTAGAAAAGCGCCCGCCACGCACTCCAGAGGGCAAACAAAAAAATAAAAAAACAAAGAACTTGACATAAAAATAACTACATGGTATATTGCTAAAAAAGCGGAGCCCTTGTAAAGGTAGTTTCCACGTGGAAACAATGTCCATCAAAAGAAGGGAAAACGATGAGGAAGATTGCCATATGCAACCAAAAAGGCGGAGTAGCAAAAACCACATCCGCGATCAACATCGCTTCTTACCTTGCGCTCAAAGGAAAAAAGACACTGCTAATTGATCTGGATCCCCAGGCAAATGCTACAAGCGGAGTTGGCGTAGACAAGCGTACAATACAGCATTCCATCTACAATGTTTTACACGAGCACATAAACATTGAGCAAGCCATAAGGGATACCGAAATTGAATATTTATCGGTAATCCCTTCTAATATTAACCTTACTGGAGCAGAGGTTGAGTTGGTTAATGTTATGGGGCGGGAGTATCGTCTCAAAAAAGCACTCAATGAAATGAAAGTGCCCTTTGATTATGTCATAATTGATTGCCCCCCTTCACTAGGGCTGCTTACCATCAATGGACTTACAGCAACAGATTCCATTATAATCCCGATACAGTGTGAGTATTATGCTCTCGAAGGATTGGCTCAATTGATGAACACCGTTAAACTAATAAGGGACAATCTAAATGACAGACTTCAAGTTGAGGGGGTCCTCCTCACAATGGCTGATCAACGAACTAAGCTGACCAAAGAAGTGATAGGAGAAGTGCAGAAATTCTTTGGAAACAAAGTATACAAGACAATTATTCCGAGAACAATTAAACTAACCGAAGCTCCGGGGTTTGGAAAGCCAATACCGTTGTATGATCCAACTTCTCTTGGAGCAAAAAAATACGAGGATGTAACCAATGAGATCCTGGGCATCTATTCAGAGTCGAAAAATGAAGAAACAACAGAGGATACTGGAAAAACGGAGGAACAACATGGAAAAGAGGTTGGGGAAAGGGCTTGAGGCTCTAATTTCAGACGATTCGGGTAAAGACATTGAAAAGGTAGCAAAGGTGAGGCTTTCTGACATAATTCCTAACAGATTCCAACCAAGAAAAACCTTTGACCCGGCAAAAATGACGGAGCTTATTGAGTCGATAAGATCAAAGGGAGTTATACAGCCTATTCTTGTAAGGCCTTGTCAGCAAGGGGGTTATGAACTTATAGCCGGAGAAAGGAGGTTTCGTGCTGCGCAGGAACTCGGGTTTTCAGAGATCCCGGCCATAATCAGGAGAGACATAAATGATCCAGACAGTCTTGAGATATCGATCATTGAGAACATACAAAGAGCCGAACTTAATGCCATTGAGGAAGCTAGAGGGTATCAGGAACTGATAGAGAGATTTGAATACACACTCGACAAAGTTGGACAAATGGTGGGCAAAGATAAGACAACAATTTCCAATAGCCTTAGACTTCTCGCCCTGTCCGCCGATATCCTCTTAATGATAGAGGAAGGAAAGATGTCAGCTGGACATGCAAAGGCGCTGCTATATATATCTAACGAGCAGAAGAGGGAAAAACTAGCAAAAGCCATTGAGAAAAAAGGATTTTCTGTCAGGGAAACGGAAGAGATCGCAAGACGAATAGAAGAACCCAGAAGGCCCATTAAAAAAGAGAAAGATCCTGAAATAGCGAGAATGGAAGAAGATCTGCAGCATCGATTCGGTACCAAGGTGAATATTCTCCAGGGAAAAAAGAGGGGAAGAATAGAGATACAGTATTTTTCAAATGATGACCTTTCGAGGCTTATGAGATTCCTTCTTCCAGGCGGACAAGCAAATAACTGATCCGCGAAGTAAAACAATTGACATCTTGAATATGCAAGAGTAATATATTGGGAGTGTCCTTTTAAACCGGCACGGAGAGGCCGGCAAGGGAGAAAAGATGAAGACCAGGAAGACAATAAAGAGCCCGCATGCCGGAATGGCATACGGGCTCTTTTTTTATCTCGCAAGGAAAGGTAAATGAAATGGAAAAGAACGCCAGGGCGCGGATTCTTGATAAAGAAGGAATAGAGAGAACACTCCAAAGAATATCTCACGAGATCGTTGAGAAAAATCAAGGGGCGACGAATCTCGCCGTAATAGGCATAAAAACGCGTGGAGCTGTATTGGCCGAGAAGATAGCCGCGAATATAAAAGCGATAGAAAAAAAAGAAGTACCGCTTGGGGCGATCGATATTACACTGTATCGGGATGACCTTACGGAAATAGCAAAGCAGCCCCTTGTCCACGCTACAGAAATAAACTTCGACATTACGGGAAAAAGGATAATCCTTGTTGATGATGTCCTTTATACGGGAAGAACAGTGCGATGCGCGCTGGACGAGCTTATTGATTTCGGGAGACCCGCTTGTATACAGTTGGCGGTGCTTATAGACCGCGGACACAGGGAGCTTCCCATAAGGCCTGATTATGTGGGAAAAAACATACCAACCGCTAAGGAAGAACAGGTTGAAGTAAGACTTGAAGGAACGGACGGGGAGGAAGAGGTCGTTATCCTCCAATAGGATAAGGAGAAAAATGGAAACAAGGACAGCCATAAAGTGGACAAAGAAGAACCTTCTCGGGATCGAGGATCTAGAAGCCGCTGAGATAAGCGCGATCCTTGAGCAGGCACATTCATTTAAAAGCGTTCTTGAGCGGACGATCCCTAAGGTCCCACCGCTTCGCGGGAAAACGATCGTAATGCTTTTCTGCGAACCCTCTACGAGGACAAGGGCGTCTTTTGAGCTTGCCGCGAAGCGATTGAGCGCGGATACGATGAATTTTGCGACCAGCACCTCAAGTTTTCTCAAGGGAGAGACGCTGAAAGACACCGCAAGAAATATCGAAGCCATGAAGGTTGATATGATAGTTATAAGGCATGGGTGCTCCGGGGCGCCGCATTTTCTTTCCAACTGTGTTAACGCATCCGTGATAAACGCTGGTGATGGAATGCACGAACATCCAACGCAGGCGCTCCTTGATGTGTACACCATTAAAGAAAAACTGGGCAGGATAAAAGAGCTGAAGGTAAGCATAATAGGTGATATCGCTCATTCACGGGTAGCCCGGAGCAACATATTGGCGCTGAAAAAGCTGGGAGCCGAAGTGACGATATGCGGCCCCAAGACGCTTATCCCCAAAGACGCTGAAAAAATGGGGGTTAAAGTGACTTACGAGATCTCGGAAGCATTAAAAGATGCGGATGCTATAAATATCCTCAGGATACAGAGAGAAAGACAGAATGAAGCTTTGCTCCCGTCATTAAGGGAATACGCAAGCCGGTTTGGGATAACTACAGAAATCCTCCGAAAATATGCACGGAAAGAGGTCCTGATAATGCACCCAGGGCCCATAAACAGGGGGATTGAGATCAGCCAAGATGTGGCAGACAGCGAGTTCTCCGTAATCCTTGATCAGGTAACAAACGGAGTGGCCGTGAGGATGGCAACCCTTTTTCTTATAAGTATGGTTAAATAAAAGCTAGATAATATCCCAAAAAAGGCAGTTATAATAGCTTTAGTGGAGGAACAATGCAAATTATTATAAAAAATGGAAGAATAATAAACCCAGCAACAAAACACGATAAAGTGGCGGACATACTAATATGTGAACAAAATATTGTTAAGATAAGTGGAGAGATAAAATCAAAAGAGGCGCACATAATCGATGCAAGTGGCAAAATAGTCTCCCCTGGCTTTATAGATCTTCATGCCCATTTAAGAGAGCCGGGAAGAGAAGACAAGGAAACCATTGAAACAGGGCTTATATCCGCTGTGACGGGAGGATTTACCTCTGTTTGCCCAATGCCCAACACACAGCCGGCTTGTGATAATCAGGCACAGGTAAAGTTCCTTCTCGATAAGTCCGCAGCCATTGGCCTCGCCCGGATATTACCTGTGGGGGCAATAACGAAAGGAAGGCAAGGCAAAGAAATGACGGAAATGTGTGAGCTCAAAGAGGCCGGTTGTCTGGGGGTCTCTGATGATGGGGACTCCGTAGAGGATCCCGGGGTCCTGAAGAGGGCCATGGAGTATGCCTCTATGGCAGGACTCGTTGTCATGGTGCACTGTGAGGATAAAAAACTCGCATCCGGAGGAGTAATGAATGAAGGATATTGGTCAACTATCCTCGGTTTACGGCCGATACCGCAGGAAGCTGAGAGCATTATTGTGGAAAGAGATATACAGCTTGCTCGCAGGGCAGGAGCAAGGCTTCATATACAACATGTCTCAACCAGGAAAAGCATCGAGGCGATAAGGGAGGCCAAGAGAAGAGGAGATAGGATAACGGCCGAAGCTACGCCGCATCATTTTACTCTTACGGATGAGGATCTCAAGGGTTACGATACGAACATGAAAGTGAATCCTCCGCTCAGGTCTCAGGATGATGTTCAAGCGGTAAAAGAAGCGATAGCGGATGGCACGATCGATGCAATTGCTACGGATCACGCGCCTCATTGCGAAAGCGAAAAAGAAAAAGAATTCGATTTTGCTCCTTTTGGGATGATAGGGTTTGAAACAGCCCTCTCGCTGAGCGTTACGGAGCTTCTGGAAAAAGGGATGATCGACTGGAAAGGGATCATTGAAAAGATGTCGTACAATCCGGCGCGCGTCATAGGATATCGCGGAGGAAATATCGCGGAGGGGGAGCCCGCGGATATCACAGTGATCGACCCAGAAAAAGAATGGGAATATACCAGGGAAAAGATACGCTCAAAATCCTCGAATTCGCCGTTCATTGGGCGGAGGATGAAAGCGGCCGTGACCGACGTGATCGTCGGCGGACAGATGGTTTTGACAGCAGGTAAGATCGTTCGGGGCAGATGATCTTTTATTTGTGCGGCGGAGCCTGATAGGATGAAGAGGGGGAGGGATCGATAAGAAGATGGGAAAGAAGACAGACGAAATTTGTGATGTTGCCTCCAATAAAAAAATAGCGGAAGATCATTTTATTTTGGAAATAACGGCCCCCAAGATCGCGAAGAACGCTGTGCCGGGACAATTCGTGTCTGTACAGGTAAGAGAGGAACGAGCCACCGACCCTCTCATCAGGATACCCCTCGGGATATACCGGATAAAAGGAAAGAAGTTGTCTCTCCTGTACAAGGTTGTCGGCAGGGGGACCCGAATGCTTTCAGAAAAAAAGAAAGGCAAAAAAGTGCGCGTGCTGGGTCCACTCGGAAACGGGTTCATGACAGGGGCTCCGGGGGGTAAAGAAAAAGCGGTTGTTGTTGCGGGAGGCCATGGTGTCGCGCCGCTGGTATCTTTAACAGAGAAACTTATAAAAGACGGAAAGAGAGTGGTTTTTTTAATTGGAGCTCGCACAAAAAAGCATGTGGTTTGCGACGCCGAACTTAGAAAGGCCGGTGCGCGTGTGTGCGTTTCAACGGAGGATGGGACCAGGGGAAAAAAAGGATATGTGACGGAACTCTTGAAAGAATACTTAAAAACAACCGAGAGCAAGGAAAAGAAAGCACAAGGGGTAACAATATACGCATGCGGTCCAAAGCCGATGCTTGAAGAGGTCTCGAGAATAGCGAAGGAACGGAAAATGAAAGCACAGGTTTCGCTGGATGCCTACATGGTATGCGGGATCGGAGCCTGTCTAGGGTGCGCTGTGAAAACAACAACCGGATACAAGATGGTTTGTAAAGATGGGCCTGTGTTCGGTTCCGAAGAAATAGTATGGAAAGAGAGATAGGATGGATCTCACGGTAACAATAGGCGGGATGAAATTTAAAAACCCTTTGTGGGCAGCATCAGGGACTTTCGGCTGCGGAAAAGAATTCGTTGATTTTTTGGACCTCTCCGAGGTTGGAGCTATCGTTGCAAAAACGGTGACACTCAACCCTCGGGAAGGGAATTCGACCCCGCGCGTAGTTGAAACGCCTTCCGGCATGCTCAATTCAATAGGGCTTGAGAACAAAGGGGTGGAACATTTTGCGGCAGAAGTGTTGCCCGAAATGAAAAGATACGGCACACGGGTCATAGCCAGCATTTCAGGGTTCAGCCGGCAAGAATTTGTGGAATGCGCACGAGTTCTTTCGGGGAAAAGCACACCTGACGCCATAGAGATAAATCTTTCCTGCCCGAACGTGAGGCACGGACATACAAAGTGCTTGCTCATGGCTCAGGACCCGAAGGCCACGAAAGAGGTGATAAGAGCGGTAAAGAAAAGAGCGAAAGCGCCGATCATCGCAAAGCTTACACCGAATGTTACAGACATCGCCGAAATTGCCCGAGCCGCAAAGGACGCGGGAGCGGATGCGATCTCACTTGTGAACACGTATTTCGGTATGGCCATCGATCCTTTGACCATGCGCCCACTTCTTGGTAACGTTGTGGGAGGACTGAGCGGTCCCGCCATAAGGCCTATGGCTGTCAAGGCAGTATGGGAAGTATATAAAAAAGTCAAAGTAGCAATAATAGGGATAGGGGGAATCATGAACGGTCTTGATGTCGCGGAATTCATGATAGCCGGCGCGAACGCTGTTCAGATAGGAACGACCAATCTCGTAGAACCCGGGGCTATGACGCGGATATTGAGGGAATACAAAGAATATCTTAAAAAAATGAAGATAAGTTCCGCGCGGAATATAGTGGGCAGGCTAAAGACCGGCGGATGACCGGAAAGGGGAATATGAACGCCAGAGAAAGACTCATAGTAGCATTAGATGTTGACACCCTTAAAGAAGCGGAAGGATTAGTAGATGCGCTTGCTGACGAGGTTGAGGTCTTTAAGGTAGGGATAGCGCCGTTCACTAAATACGGAAAGAACATCCTGGCCCGGATAGCGGAAAAAGGAAAGAAGGTTTTCCTTGACCTTAAGTTCCACGATATTCCCAACACCGTGAGGAACGCTTCCCGGGCCGCCGCCGCGAAAAACATATTCATGATGAATTTCCATTGTATCGGCGGGAAGAAGATGATGGAAGAAGCGGTCCGCGGATGCAGAGAAGCCTTTGCCGGCAAGGAAGGACAGCGTCCGATCCTGTTAGGGGTCACGGTGCTGACGAGCATGGGAGAAGAAGATCTTGAGGAGGTTGGGATCATCGGACCGGTGGAGAGACGCGTGCTGGAACTTGCCTCACTCGCAAAAGCGGCTGGATTATCGGGTGTGGTCGCGTCCGCAAGAGAGACAAAGATGATAAAGAACGCACTGGGACCCGATTTTATCGTTGTGACCCCAGGCGTACGTCCGGTATGGGCAGAGAAAGGCGATCAGAAGAGGATATTATCACCTTCCGAGGCGGTCCGGCAAGGCGCAGACTATATTGTTGTGGGAAGGCCGATAATTGAGTCTGATGACCCGGCTGGGGC
>JAQVSN010000069.1 GCA_028700515.1 Candidatus Omnitrophota bacterium | reverse complement strand
TGCTACTAAAGGCTTATTTCTGCCCAGCATGGTCCTTCCCGTAACGCCAAACAGCCCCTTGCGAAAAGGAAACTGCGGATGTCCCAACAAAATATCGTCCTTCTCCACATGCGCGGTTAACTCTTCCCTTAGATCGTAAAGAAGGGTTGGCATATGAGAGTTCAATCCCTCATAAAGGCTCGCGGTCACCGTACACGGATATCTTTTAGGCCAAGAAGCTGTATTGACATTCCGTCTTCTGCCAATAGCGTTGATCCTCGCCCCCCTTCTCTGAAGCGCTACCAAGCCCTTTCTACACAGAGAGGCAATCTTCATATTCGCTCCGGACAACGGAACGCTATACACAAAATGGCATTTCATAAGAACCTGCAAAATCCAAGTTTAAATAATAACCGTATCATACACCGGGTTTCTTCATAAATACTCGGTTGTGCCCGCAAGACACGATTTCGGTAAAACTATCCCCATCCATCTCCTTGGCCACCTTAGAGGGCCCAGGATGCCCTGCCGAAGAATAAAGAGGAGGAATATACCCTGTATGTAGGGCAGAATCGTCGAGCACAAGCAAACCATTCTCCGCAATCTCCTTGCTGCAGTTCAGAAAATCAGCCTTTGCCACATCATAATCGTGGTTTCCGTCGATATATATCATGTCCCACTTTTTCGAGCTAATGACCTGTTTTGCTTCTTCATCGGTAGAATATGCTCTATGGAGTTGCGGCCGGGAAAGTTCGAATTTCTCAAAATTTGCTGTCACATCTTGATAATAATTTATATTCCCAGCGTACCTGGTAACCGAATCCCCTTTTGATGAAAACGGGCTTATCCCGTGCACTTCCGTATTAATTTCAAGAATTTTCGACAGAAGCGCCCAAAGACTTATGGTTTGCCCACGATACACGCCTATTTCCAGGACCGTCTTCGGCCTGAATTCCTTAAATAGCAAATACCACATCGCATGAAAAGCATCTTCGCCAAACCCTCTGCCGTTTTTCTTAAAATAAGACCGATGTTCCCGTATGCATTTTGGGGATCTGTGCCAATAGTAGTTGTGAAAATATAAGTACTGGGTGGAAACATCCGGGAAAGTTTTTTTAATATCCAACAAGGTGATTTCTTTATCCAGAAATGCTTTATTGCGCCTTGAGACAAGATACGCAATGCTTTTGCTTAGTTTGGAAACTCTTTTTTTAAGGTCAATCATCGGTTCCCTTTGATACGCGTAAAAATTACTCCTTTAACCCACGGGCAATACCTACACATTAGGATCTCTGGGGACGGCCAACCACACGCCCCAAGCGATCTCTTCGAGGCAATAGCCGAACGAACTCACAAAAGATAACACGTCATAAGACCTGTGCCCAAAAACCCTGCATAAAGTTTCAGAGCATTCAAAAACCAGCACTGGTTTATTTCTCGACAAAGAAAGCAGCTTTGTTGCTCCTTCAAAAATGAATTTTTCCGCTCCTTCTGCATCAATCTTTATTAAATCTACGTGTTGAATATCTAATCTCGCCAGTGCATCATCAAGTTTCTCGGTTTGCACGCTTATGCTTTTAAATGTCTTAAATGTCTCATTTTGCTTAAAACTTCCGTGAGCTTCCATCCCAAGCGACGGAACAAAAAATGTTTTATACCCGTTTTGATCGGCTATCGCTGTTTGCTGAATAGAAATGTTTTCAAATCTGTTCATCTCAATATTACATTTGAGTTCCTCCAACATCATCGGATTAGGCTCAAACGAAATAACTCTTCCCGACAATCCCACTTTACTAGCCATCAGTACGGAATAATATCCGATATTGGCGCCCACATCAACAACAGTCATACCTCTTTCTATTCTTGACAACATTATATCGATTATCCCTTTTTCAAACTTTTCCTCATTGAAAATCTTGCGCCCCACCCTGTCGATATTGCGTATCCGAAAAAGTTCTCCGGATTTCAGCCTAAAAATCGTAATTTTAAATCCAAATATGCTCTTGATATCAAGAAAGGTCTCTCTCGCAAAACGTTTGAAAAGTTTTACCATTTTTTTAATCATAATCAATCCCATATTTTTTGTTGATCAGGCCAGATTAACTTTTTTTGAAAATATTTTCAGAAAACAATACAGTAAGTCCCTTTCTCCCGGGATGCATCCATAAAGGGATGCAAACTATCACAAAAAAGCAAGCCATACTTAATACAGCGATAAAAGCTATATCCTTTTCCCCCCACAGAATACTTTTTATGAAAATAGCTACAATCAACGCCACAGTTATTGAGATAATCAATGATTTTCCAGCCATGAGTTCCCGTAAGGGAATCCCATGTTTCATGTAATAAGACGTGTTAATGATGAAGCTGTTAATGGCAAGCGCGATTCCCATTGAAATCACAACCCCTGCTCCTCCAATAAAAACTCCCAGCAATAAGCCCATCAGAACATTTGACGTAACCGCTAATAAATGTGCGATCACATTCCATTTAAGATCTCCGCTCCCCAAATTTGTAAAATACGCCGGCCCAGCTAATGTAGTAAGAAATGTGCCTGCCGCTAACACTACCGATGCAAAAACAAAAAAAGGTTCATACCACCCAATCCATATTTTAGAAATTAGGGGAATCAAGATCATCAAAGCAGCATAAGAGGTCAGAGAGACACAGAATATAGTTTGGTACGATTTCAGATAGAGGGACTTAACTTTCTCGGGTACTATCTCCTGAAGGCTAGATACTGTCGGAACAACTACCTGATTAGCTGACACTATTAAGGCCCTCAATTGATTGACCATCTTGCTCGCCATTTCGTAATACCCAACCATGGCAAGGCCTCCAAATTTTGTCAGAAATATTTTTGTAATTGGGTCGCCCAACATAGATGTCATGGATATTATTTGAAAGTTCACCCCATATCCAATCATCTCTTTAAATAGAGTTTTATTCCAACGGCAAGGGAAAAGCGGCATCGTTGGCAAATATTTCCGAAGCAACAACCAACTTATAATACAAACAGATGCATTTTGAATAACTCTCGCATAAGCGACTCCCATTAATCCATGCCGGGGGGCCAAAATAAAGCAAAATAGAAGATAGGAAATCGAGCTTCCCATGAGAAGCATGCTTCTGACATCAATCCTATGGCATCCATCTAAACCGGACTGGAATACTCCCACTATTACAAGCAGCCAGAACGAAAACATGGCGAAAGGAAGAACAGCAAGAGCATCTGCAATAGATTCGTAAGGCACAATTAATTTTAGTAGCCATATTGCGATAGGATAAGCAAATATGAGCACACATCCTACAGCTGCCCCTGTAGAAATGGCAGCCGTTTGAATCACCTCAGAAACATTTGAATGATTATTCAGGGCCATATATTTTGCGACAAATTTTACTACACCTGCAGAAAGCCCGAAATTAGCTATTTGTGTAACAGCCGTAGCCGCCAGAACCAAGGACCAAACACCTAACTGACGAACCCCAATCGTATCGAGCAAGAACCTGTAAAGAATAAACAATGTTATGCTTATCACAAACACTTGCAATATAGACATCATAGCGTTCATCAATAGTTGCTTTTTAACTACTTTCATAAGAATGCATACCTTCTTGTGGTCAAATCTTGAAATGTGAAATGTCTCGAGCTGGACCATCCTGCGTTATGCGTCGTGCGTTGCAATCGTCTTGCGTCGTGCGTTCTACGTTGTGGCTCTCTACTTTACGCCTTTACCACGCAATACGCATCACGCATTACGCACGACGAACTCTGCGCCTTAACTTCCAGCGTCTTGCGTAGTGCGTTCCATGTTACAGCTCTCTGCCCCTTTAACCAATCAAGGCTTCCGCATAGTTGCCTCATACCACTCCACCGTCCTCCTAAGCCCCTCCTCAAACGACATTTCCGCCTTGAACCCGAACTCACGCTCCACCCTTTGAGTGTCCAGACGCCTTCTCGGCTGGCCGTCGGGCTTGGAAATGTCCCAAACAATATTGCCCTTAAAACCCGTTATATCCTTTATAAGAAGGGCAAGGTCCTTTATCTTTATTTCTTTCCCCACTCCAAGGTTTACCGGTTCAGGAGAATCGTATTTCTCTGAAGCCATGATTATGGCGCGCGCGGCATCTTCTACGTAAAAAAACTCTCTTGAGCCCTCGCCCGTACCCCAGACCGTCACTTCTTTATCGCCGCTACCTTTGGCGTCGACGAATTTTTTTATTAATGCCGGTATTACATGGGAGCTTTCAGGGTTGAAGTTGTCTCCCGGGCCGTAAAGGTTTACGGGCAAAAGAAAGATCGAATTAAAACCGTACTGGGCCCTGTAGCTCTGTGACTGCACAAGAAGCATCTTTTTGGCAAGACCGTATGGGGCGTTGGTCTCTTCGGGGTACCCGTTCCAGAGGTCTTCTTCTTTAAAGGGCACCGGAGTGAACTTGGGATAGGCGCATATTGTCCCTATTGCCACGTATTTTTTTACTCTTTCCTGCCTTGCGGCCTCCATGAGTTGTATACCCATTATGGCATTATCGTAGAAGAGTTCTCCCGGGTGTTTCTGATTAAATCCTATTCCACCAACCTTAGCGGCTAGATGTATTACAAGGTCTATACCTTCCACGGCCTTCCGGCAGTTCTCCCATACCCGGAGATCGCCCGTACGCTCGTCGGGGACGCGTATGTTCTCTTCCAAAACCCCGTGTTCCGATATAAGTTTCCGGACAAGGTGCCTGCCGAGAAAACCCGCTCCGCCTGTGATCAAAAGTCTCTTATCCTTCCAGAAGTTCATGTTTTCCTTTCGTTTGCCTCAAAGTGGAAACTTTGGGGTCAGACCTTGAAATGTGAAATTGAACGTGTGTAAAAAGGCGTGGCAGATTTCACATTTCAAGGTCTGACCCCCTGCTCACACAAAACGTTAGCTTCCTCTACTTCGCTCGAGCACCCCGATAGCGCAGAGTGCTAAACGCATAGCGAAGGGCTGAAACTTGCATCTACAAGCCCCTGACGACCCACGACTGATGACTTTATCCCCCCATCACATTCGCCCTGCGCTCTACCTCTCACGCATACAAATAATCAAGCCCGGATTCGCCTGCTTTTTCAAGCAGTTTAATATCAGCTTCTGTCATTATCCTGGCAAGTTCCTTGAACTTTATAACAGGTTCCCATTTTAATTTCTTTTTCGCCTTGGAATAGTCACCGATAAGCATATCTACTTCGGCGGGCCTGAAATATCTTTTATCCACTTCCACCAAAACCTTACCTGTTTTAAGGTCTATGCCTTTCTCGTTAGGCCCCTTACCTTTCCAGCCGAGCTTATAACCCGCGCATAAGAAGGCTTCCCGGCAAAATTCCCTTACGGTGTGAGTCTCACCAGTCGCGATAACGTAATCGTCGGCCCCGCTTTTATTGAGCATCCTCCACATGGCTTCCACATACTCCGGCGCGTATCCCCAGTCTCTTTTAGCGTCAAGGTTACCAAGATATATCTTATCCTGAAGACGGGATCTTATTTTAGCCACCCCGCTTGTTATTTTCCTGGTAACAAAACGTTTGTCCCTGCGTGGAGACTCGTGGTTGAAAAGTATCCCGTTCGATATATGCAACCCGTACGATTCCCTGTAATTGACGCATATCCAGTAGCCAAAGACCTTGGCCGCCCCATAAGGGCTTCTCGGATAAAAAGGGGTTTTTTCGTTCTGCGGGGTCTCGAGGACCTTACCGAACATCTCGCTTGAAGAAGCCTGGTATAATTTGGTTTTTATCCTGGTTTCCCTTATGGCGTCAAGCAATCTTAAAACCCCTAAGGCGTCCGTGTCGGCAGTGTATTCGGGCTGGACAAATGAAACAGCCACATGGCTCTGCGCTGCGAGGTTGTATATTTCGTCCGGGTTAATTTTTTCTATGAGGCGGCTTAAATTGCTGGAATCCACCATATCGCCGTAGTGGAGTCGCAACTGAACGCCCTTGCCGTGAGAATCTTGATAGATATGGTCTATACGCTGAGTGTTGAAATTAGACGACCGGCGTATGATCCCGTGTACCTCGTAGCCCTTCGATATAAGCAGTTCCGCGAGATAAGACCCATCCTGCCCGGTTATCCCAGTGATAAGAGCTTTTTTCATATTTTTGTCCTTATTAGAATATGATTTCAGAGATTACCTGTGTAAACGCCAGATTTTAGATTACAGAGATTTCCCAATTCCCAATTCCGCTTTTGCCCCATTCACCATTCACAGTCTCCCTGGTCCCTGACGACTGCCGACCGACGACTCCCCCCCCCCAACAACCATCAACCAACAACAAAAGTACCGCTCAAACTAAATCAAAACTTTCCCCTCACTCCCCCCACCGCTCTATAACCATCCTGACCGATAGAACCGCCGAAAAAAAGTTCCACGTCGCGGGCAAGCGGTTTGGCGAACTCGATCTGGGCCGCCGGCTTATAGGTTCCGGGGAATTTAAGCCCCGCTATTAGCTTGCCGTTCTTTAAAACCGGCTTTTCAGCGGTAAAGGTTATGACGTTTCTGCCTTTAGCCGTGGTCTCTGCGTCGAAGGCGAGTTTGAGGTCCCTTCCGAGCTTCCATGAACCGAATACCGCCGCCGAACGCAGGATCTCTCTTTCCTTACCGCCGGATGTGAACCTTACGCCTACGCTATAACGTATCTCTCCGGCTTTGGCCCTGATGCTCGGCGTCTCAAGCGCCGCCGAGAATAAGAGCACCGAGTCACTAGATCCTTCTATCCGGTACGCTATGCGCTTTGCGCTAAGGGCTTGGCATCCCTCTCCAATTTCCCACTTCCCTTTAAGCCCGAATGAAAAGTCCATTTTCTCTTTGGTTTTGAGCCGTGACGCGGAGTACTTGTAAAAGAGCTCGTTATTCGCTCCTATTTCCCAGGCGCCCTGGAACACCAGCCGGTCGGTCTTGCCGGCGTAGCGTGTAATATCGAAATTCAGCCTGTTGTTCTTGTCGGCCCGCCACCTTCCGGAAAAGGCCAGGGCTGAACTTATATCGCCCGCGCCGGGATCGGTAAGTCTTGCCGAAAACACTATTTTTTCGCTCGAGGCGTTCACCACACCGGTCTTGAACAAAATGGTCATGCCGGGGAACCATACGCTCGAGGCGCTTATGCCGAACTCAAGGTCATGCTTTTCGTTAAGCTTCCACTTGCCGTCCAAGGCTACCCTTTCGGGGAATTCTTCCCCGTCGGGATACTCCGATACCCGGACGTTTGAGCCTATCTTAAGGGGCCCGAGGGCTATTTTCTCAGCCGCCTGCCGCGTCAGGATAAGCCTGTTCTTTTCGTCAAGTGTAAATGGG
>JAQVSN010000068.1 GCA_028700515.1 Candidatus Omnitrophota bacterium | reverse complement strand
TCGTGCTGCTGGCGGTAAACGTCAAACCCGAACATATACGGGAAATCGAATATCCACGGGTCCTGCCAACCGAGGAAGTAGGTCTGTCTGACAGTCCCTATTTCCGCCCTTATTGTAAGATCCTGCCCGCCTCCTGAAAATGTGGGAAATGAAAGCAGGTCGAAATTCTTCTGTCTTATCTGGGCGAACCCTATCCAGGCGTCCACGGAACTGTATCCGCCGCCGAACGAGAACTCACCCGTCTTGGTCTCCTTAACGGTAACGTTCAGGTCCTTTATGTTCGGGTCGTCGGTATCGGATTCCACCGTTTCAAAATATACATCCTCGAAGAACCCGAGGTTGTATATCCTTTCTTTCGACCTCTTGAGCTTGTCTCCGTCGAATTTCTCTCCGGGGTATACCCTCAACTCTCTCCTGACAACCTTATCCTTCGTCTTGGTGTTGCCGATAACGTTTATCTGGCCTACATACACTTCTTCATGGGCCTCTATCTCGAAATTCATGTCCATCATGCCGGACTTTGAGTTGTACTTTCTTTTTAAGTCTATCTCGGCATTCATGTATCCGCGGTGGTAATAAAAGGCCCTTACGCTCTCCACGTCATCCTTGAGTTTTCTCTGATCGAACGGATCTCCCTGCCGGGTCTTTATCGTCCGCCAGATCTCGCCTTCATCGAAAGCAAGTTCACCCGTTATGGAGACCTCCCCGACCTGGTACTGTTTTCCCTCCTTCACTATCACTTTAAGATACATCTCGCTGCCGTCTTCAGAATAATCGGCGTCGCTGCTCGTCGTTGCGTCGAGGAATCCTTTGGCACGGTACACACTTACTACCCTTTCAAGATCCCCCTGGAATTGTTCTTCGCTGTAAGCTCCCTTCCGGATGAACCACCATGCTGTTTTGGTGCTCATATACTTCCCGAGCTCTGCTGCGGGTATGCTCTTATTCCCCTCAAAGGTTATCTTCTTCACCTTTATCGGGTGCCCCTCGTCCACCACGAAAACGACTATCGCTTTTCCCGGCTCTTCGCCCTGCTCAAGCTCGTAATCCACGTTGACGTTGCTGTATCCCTGCTCTACGTAGAAGGCCTTGATATCGGCGGCGTTCTGGGCAAGCATGTGCTGGTCCAAAAGATCGCCTGCCTTTATCGTCACCTTTTTCTCGAGTTTGGGGGATTTTATACGGGCATTCCCCCTGAAGGTTATCTTTTCTATCAGCGGTTTTTCAACGACGGTAAATACAACGACTATCCCCTCGGGCATTTGCTGTACCCCGACGGACACGTCATTAAAATAACCTGTAGCAAAGAGCCTTTTGATCTCTTTGTTTAGGGCGCTCTCCTCGAATGTGTCCCCTGGCTGTATCTTGATCCTGTTGAGGATGGTCTCCGTGCTTATCGCGTTATTCCCGCTTATTTTGATGGCAGCTATTTTGGTTCCGGATTGTTGCGTCGAGGACGCGGATGCCTGCGCGAAAACACAGGCCGTGCCTCCGAAAATAAGGACCGCTCCGATAACTCCGGCGATCACGCTTGCTTGGATCTTCAGAATCCTTCCTCCTCCACTCTCGATAAATTGGTGAACTTGGTGTACTCGTTAAGGAAGGCCAGTTTAACTTCACCCGTGGGACCATTCCTCTGCTTGGCTATAATGACTTCAGCGACGCCTTTATTCTCAGGGGACGGTTTATAATATTCCTCCCGGTAAAGAAGAAGCACTACATCCGCGTCCTGTTCTATCGCTCCCGATTCACGGAGGTCCGAAAGCTGGGGCCGGTGGCCTTCCCTCTGTTCAACCTGTCTTGAAAGCTGGCTTATGGCGATGACCGGGACACGGAGTTCACGGGCGATCGCCTTGAGAGAGCGCGATATCTCAGATATCTCCTGCTGTCTGTTCTCCAGCCGGGAAGAAGTCCTCATTAGCTGGAGATAATCCACTACTATCAGCTGTATGTCGTGCTTCGATTTAAGACGCCTTGCCTTTGCCCTCAACTCAAGTGTCGTTATCGACGGAGTGTCATCAATGAATATCGGCGCTTCCGAAAGCTTATTGGCAGCTCCGACTATTTCCTTCCAATCCTCTGGTGCCAGAAAACCGGTCCTTACCTTGTGGGCATTGACCTTGGCTATGGAACAGAGCATTCTCTGGCCAAGTTGTTCTTTCGCCATTTCAAGGCTGAAGAAGGCGCAGGCAGATCTTTCAACCAGGCCCAAATGCTCCAGTATCGAGCTGGCAAAAGCGCTCTTCCCCATGGATGGACGCCCGGCTATGATTATCAGGTCCGACCGCTGGAAACCCGCCGTCCTGAGATCAAGATCATGGAACCCCGTCGGAATACCGGTAACGCTTTCTTTTCTCTGATAAAGCCTGTCGATAGTCTCTATATTCGTCTTTACGATCTCCTTCATCGAGGAGATAGTAAGGTCCCTTTTCGTGCTTGAGGTGATCTCGAAGATCATCTTTTCAGCGCGGTCGAGAAGTTCCTCAACGTCGCTGGAGGCCTGGAACCCTTCCGATGCTATAGAAGTCGCTGTTTTGATGAGTTCCCTGAGCAGGTATTTTTCCCAAACGATCTTCGCGTAGTGGTCTACATTGGCAGCGGTGGGTATGATATTGGCCAGTTCCGTGACGTATGCCGGACCGCCTACTCCGTCGAGAAGCTCTTTCTTCTTCAGTTCTTCCACGAGCGTCACAATATCCGCGGCTTCGTTCCTGTCGTAGAGACTGAGGATCGACGAAAAAATTCTTCGGTTGGCTTCGCTGTAGAAAGCGTCTTCCTTGAGACGTTCTATGGCCCTGGCTATAGCTTCTCTGTCGAGCAGCATCGAGCCCAGAACGGCCATCTCCGCCTCAAGGTTCTGCGGAGGAACCTTGGATTCGATTAATGTCTTTGGGGTCATGCGCCTTTTCCGGGCGTGGTTACTTCTTTACGACCCAGATCCTGGCCTGGGCCTTTACTTCGGGATGAAGCTTTATCTCAACACTGTACACGCCTAGGGATTTAAGAGGCTCTTCAAGGTGTATCTTTTTCTTGTCTATCTCGACGCCTTCGGCCTTGAGGGCATCCGATATCATTTCTCCGGTCACCGACCCGAAAAGCTTGTCCTCTTCCCCGGCCTCCATGCTTATGGTGACGGAAACACCTTTTATCTTTTCAGCGAGGGTTTCTGCCTCGTTCTTAAGGTTCTTTTCGAGACGTTCCTTCTGGAGCTTCTTCTGTTCTATTACTTTCAAAGCACCCTTGCTGGCCTCTATCGCGAGCTTCCTTGGGAACAGAAAATTCTTGGCGTATCCGTCCTTTACCTGTACCTCATCCCCGATTGCGCCCAAATCCGCCACGTCTTTTACCAAAATCACTTTCACGGCCAAGCCCTCCCTTTATCTTCACGAAAGGCAATAAAGCGGCTATCCTGGCCTGTTTTATCGCCCTCGCTACCATCCTCTGGTGTTTTGAACAGTTTCCCGATATCCTGGGCGGTATGATCTTACCCCTGTCCGATACAAATCCCTCAAGTAGATGCACTTCCTTGAAACTCACGCTCTTAACCTTGTCCCTGCAAAGCTTACATGGTTTCTTCTTGAATATTCTTCTTGCTCTCTTTACAACTTTCTTCTTTGCCATATTTACCTCTCGACTCCATTATTAGAAGGGGATATCTTCCCCCTCGATCCCTTCCTTCTCAACATCTATCGACGCTATCTCGCTATAGGGTCCTCCGGAAGACTCTTCCGGCTGGGCGGGCCCTGCCGCCTTTTTGTCGCTTCTCGCCCCAAGGAACTGGACGCTGTTAGCTACAACCTCAAGAGTATTCCTTTTCTGGCCATCCTGTCCTTCCCAGCTTCTCGACTGGAGCCGCCCCTCGACGAGCACAGGCCTGCCCTTGGTAAGGTACTCTCCGCAGATCTCGGCCATTTTTCCCCAAACAATGACCCTGATGAAGGAGACATCCTCTTTTTTCGCCCCCGCGGCATCCTTATACGCTCTGCTCACGGCGACGCTGAAATTGGCCACCGCTTTACCGCTGGGAACATACCGGAGCTCGGGATCCCTTGTAAGGTTCCCCATCAGGAAAACTTTATTAAGACTTGCTGCCATATGAACTCCTACGGTTCCGGGTCTACCCCCGCTTTACCGGCTTGTGGAACTGTAACACGGACTTCGAACCGCCTTAATTCCCTTCAACACTGATGAGCGTCCTCAGGATGTTCGTGTTTATCCTGAACTGCTTCAACATCTTTGAGATGGACTCAGAGGGAGCCGTGAAGGACACTTCGTAGTAAACCCCTTCCGACTTCTTATTTATCGGATGTGAAAGTTTTTTCTCGCCTGCTTCCGTCTCCTTGACGATCTTCCCGGAATTTTCGCCGATGACCGAAGCGATACTCCCCTTAACATCGCCAAGAGCGTCCTTTTTGTCCGGTGTTATTATAAAAAGTCCGTTATACGATCTTACGTTCATCATATTATATCACCCGTTTTTTTGTAAGTTAGATACTATCATACTACCACGTCACATTCAAGATATTTCGGTCCCGCCAAAGCGGGCTCCGGACGTTATCTGTTGTATATCTCCATGGCGCTTGCCGCTCCTTTATCTATCCACTCTTCCACACAGGAAACGGCCTTTTTTATCATTTCCGCCAGACCCTCTCTTTCCTGCCTGGAAAACGGGGCAAGAACAAGGTCCGACAGGTCTCCTTCATGCTTTACCCCGGGATCGATCCCCAGCCGAAGCCTCGGAAAGTCCATTCCCATCCGGGATATTATCGACTTAAGTCCGTTGTGCCCGCCGGATGAACCAGACTCCCTGAACCTCAATCCTCCAAGCGGAAGGTTCACATCATCCACTATTACGAGGAAAGAGCCTTTCCCGTCAGCTTTTGCCGCGCATACCGCCCCAACAGCTTCTCCCGAAAGGTTCATGTACGTCCTTGGTTCAAAAAGCATTACCTCTTCGCCGCCTATGCGCCCAACGCCATAGACCCCATGGAACCCGGCCTTTCTGAGGCTTATGCGGTATTTCTTCGAAAGAGCTTTGATCACCATGAATCCGGCGTTATGCCTTGTGTTCCTGTACCTGAGTCCCGGGTTGCCTAGACCGATGATTATCTTCATTCGTTTATCGTTTATCGTTTTTCGTTGTTCGTTCATTTAAAGCTGAAACGCCTGTTGTCCTCCAAACGATAAACGAACAACGAGTCAGGCTTTCTTTTATTTCTTTTCTTCCGTAGCGGCCGCTTCTTCTCCGCCCTCTTCTTCTTTCTTGCCCTTCTTGATGATCTCAGGTTCTTCTGCCCCTTCAACACCCTCGGCCGCGCCCGCTTCCGGTTCCTCTGCCTTCGGATGGGTAACAGACACAACTACCTGGTCAGGATCATCCATAAAAACCACTCCCGGTATCGCGGGGATATCCTTCACGTGTATAGCCTCGCCCATCCTGAGCTTATCAACTTGTATGTCGACATGTTCCGGGATCTGGGTCGGGAGACACTCCACTTCAAGTTCCCATAACGCCTGATTGAAGACTCCGCCGTCCTCTTTAACTCCCGGAGCCTCGCCCTTGACAACAACGTGGACTTTAACTGAAATTTTCTCGCTCAGGGAGATCTCCTGGAAATCCACATGCACGAACTTGTCATTAACGGGGTTCTGCTGGATGTCCTTTACCATGACCGTCTTTTCGATCTTTCCCGGGCCTCCGCTTATGTCCATTGTTATGATGGCGTTCTCCCCGGCATCGGTGTGAAGGGCTTTCCAGAGCTCTTTAACCCCTACTTGTACATTGACCCCGATCTCGCCGTCCTTGTAAACCACCCCGGGAACGTGGCCGGTCTTTCTTATGCGGCTGCAGGCGCCCTTACCCAGGTCCGCCCTCATCATCGCTTTTATTGATATCCTTTCCATCCTCTCACCTCTTTTTTAGTTCATAGTTCACAGGTCCATAGCTCATTGAGATCATCTCATGGGTCGATGGACTTGCGAACCATGGACCACGGACTTCATTCAAACAACTCGCTTATCGATTCTTCTTTCCTTATCCTCTTTATCGCCTCACCAAGAAGCGGCGCCACTGAAAGCTGGGTCATCATCGGAAGCATCTTTTCTTTGGATATAGGGATCGTGTCGGTGAACACGAGCTCCTTTACATTTATCTTCGCGAGGCGTTCTATGGCCGGCCCAGACAGCACCGGGTGGGTAGCCGCCACATAGATGTCTTTAGCCCCATTTTTCCTAAGTGCTCCTACCGCTTCGGAAATGCTTCCTGCGGTCGCTATGATATCGTCCACTATTATGACGTTCTTCCCTTCAACCTCTCCCATTATGTGCATTGCTTCGGCCTGGGTATCACTTATCCTGCGCTTATCAACTATAGCCAGTCCGGCTCCAAGCTTTTTGGCATAAGCCCTGGCCATCTTGATCCCTCCAACATCGGGGGAAACTATCACGAGGTTCTTTATGCCCTTATCCCCGAAATACTGTCCGAATATCTTTACCGCGTAAAGGTTATCCAGCGGAATATCGAAAAACCCCTGTATCTGCCCTGCGTGAAGGTCTATAGTAAGGACCCTGTCAGCCCCGGCCCTGTCGAGAAGATTGGCCACCAGCTTTGCGGTTATAGGCACTCTGGGCTGATCCTTCCTGTCCTGCCTGGCATAACCGAAGTACGGCAACACTGCCGTTATCCTCTTGGCGGACGACCTCTTTATGGCGTCTATCATAACAAGAAGTTCCATAAGGTGCTCATTTGCCGGGCAGGATGTAGGCTGTATAATGAATACGTCCTTCCCTCTTACATTATCCTGTATCTTCACCCTCGTTTCCCCGTCGCTGAACCTGAGTACCTCGCCGTTGGAAAGAGGGACGCCTATGTATTTGCAAATGTCTTCAGCAAGCCTGGGATGGGCATTACCCGTGAACACTATTACCTTTTCCATTATGGCCTCGCTTCTTTCCCCTTAAGGGGTTTTGCCGGTACTCCCGCAACGGTCTCTCCCGGTTTGACGTCTTTATTTTTGGTGACCACACTTCCGGCTCCGACCTTGGCGCCTTTGCCGATCTTCACCGGCGCTATCAGTCTCACCCCTACACCTATGAAAGCCTCATCATCTATTTCGGTTGTCCACTTCTTTGATCCGTCATAGTTGGCGGTGATAACTCCCGCCCCTATGTTCACGTTCTTACCTACCAAAGTGTCCCCAAGGTAAGTATGGTGTTTTATTTTAGTTCCTTCCCCCACAATCGTCCTGCAAAGTTCCACAAAATTCCCTATCTCCGCGCGTGTGCTTATCCTTGTTCCGGGCCTGATACGGGCAAAGGGACCGACCTTACATCCTTCTCCTATCTTAACATCCCCCTCGATATACGTCGCTGGATATATAATTGTGTCCCTACCCACCTCGGCATCGGCG
>JAQVSN010000067.1 GCA_028700515.1 Candidatus Omnitrophota bacterium | reverse complement strand
CCCCCGTCCAAGCGGCAAAAAGGATAACGCTTATCTGGAATACCAAAAGAGAAGCATGGGCTACCATGCTCTCGCTTCCCGCCGCTGTTTCGTTGGCAAAGGCCGGCGAACAGAAAAAAAACAAGGAGGACAAAAAAACAAATAAAGAACTCAAAAATTTTTTATATTTCATAGCATCACAATAGAGTGTAAAATGTTAGTGAAATAAATTCGGAAGGGAAAGGCTACAAACGATATACAACAGGTTGAATAAAAGTTTACTCCCCGGAGAAGGCGCTGTCAATCGATATTTCGGTGTTCACCGCATGATGCTTTCCGATGGTCAGGACAAGAAAGGGATGCTGAAAAAAGAGGCAGGTTTTCAAAGAAGCACTCAGGTGTTTTTCAACAAGGAGAAAAAATGATCGAGAAAATAGTGTTAGCCTTCATTCCTATATTTGTTGCGATAGACGCGATCGGCATCCTGCCGATATTTATTTCGTTGACCGAAGGCGAAGCCCCAGGGGTCAGGGCAAAAGTTGTATTGCAATCTGTGGTGACGGCCTTTTGTCTGGCTTTCTTTTTCATAATTTTAGGCAAATGGATCCTTTCGATACTCGGCATAACCATGGGAGATTTTGCCATTGCCGGAGGCATACTTCTTTTTGTTCTCGCGGTCAACGACATTATGAGTTCGGGTGAAAGACGCCGTGTTCCTGCAACCCAGCTTGGTGCGGTGCCCCTGGGAACACCTCTTATGGTAGGTCCCGCGGTCCTTACTGCGTCTCTTTTAATGCTTGGACAGTATGGTTTCATCCCGACGATCGTATCGGTTTCCCTGAATATATTGATCGCCGGTATTGTTTTCCTCTCTGCTGAGATCCTGCTGAAAGTTATGGGCGAGGCCGGGGCAAAAGCTTTGTCAAAAGTGATGAGCCTCCTTCTGGCATCCTTTGCGGTCATGATGGTCCGCAAGGGCATTTTCCTTATTATGCTGGGGCAATAGGTTTTTTTGTCCGCAAAGCCTTCCCTATGATATCTATCAAAATTCCCATAAAGGAATATTCCCAAATTAGAATATGTACATAATGACCTTGACTTTTGATAGAAGTATGGTAAAATTTAATGCAATAAAAGGTATATATCAAAAAGGGAATATTCTAATAATGGATTTAGACACTTTAAGGTTTACACTAAAAGCACTCGCTAACGACACTCGGCTCAGGATGTTCAATCTCCTGAACCAGAGGGAGTTGACGGTGACAGATATATGTGCTGTTCTGGGAGTAAGCCAACCCACTGCCTCCAAGCAGCTAATGAGGCTCATTCCGTTGAAAATACTTACTTCAAGGCGAGAGGGAAATTTTGTTTATTACAAACTGGATGGAAGTTCCGAATATGGAAGGATAATACAGTTCGTCATTTCGGCCTCGGGAGAGCTTGAGGTGCTAAAGGGAGACAAGGAAAAGCTTTCTACTCTTAAGGTCAGGTCGAGAAAACATAGGAAAGAAGATAAGACCCCGGGAGAGAAGGGGCATGCGGAAACAGCCGCATAGGTGATTTTCTGTAAAGGCTTCTCTCGAGGAAAAGCGCAGAAGGCGCCGGGCGCTTAAGGGTTTCGGTGCCGGTATTCCGTAAAGGAGGGACGGATGGCCAGCGGGAAGAGGGGTTACAGCGGAGATGATGTTTCAGGCAGTAGAAACATCTTAATGACCGATGACGACTGGAGGGTGCAGGTAAAGGGGTCTTTTACCAGCGTTAATGACTTAAGTGAAGCAGTGCCGCTTGATCCCGAAGAAAAAGCAGGGTTAGCGCAGGTCGCAAAGACATTCCATATGAGAGTAACACCGTATTATCTTTCACTGGCGGCCGACCCGGCCGACCCGGAAGATCCCATAAGAAAACAGTGTCTCCCATCTATTGAAGAGATAAGGGGCGGGGTTCATGAAAGCATTGACCCACTGGGAGAGGAAAAAACATCTCCGTTCCCGTGTCTTGTCCACAGGTATCCCAACAGGGTGCTGCTTCTTGTAACAGGCAGGTGCTATATGTACTGCCGGCATTGTACGAGGAAGCGTCTCTGGAAACATCGGACCCCCGAACCCACTATTAAAGAAATAGAACAAGCTCTTGAGTATGTCAAAGACCACAAAAAAATCAGGGAAGTTGTGATCTCGGGAGGAGACCCCCTTACTCTGCCTACTGAAAAGATAGACTATATTCTCTCAAAAGTAGACGCGATTAGAAACGTTGAGTCCGTGCGAATAGGAACCCGGACCCCGGTAGTGCTTCCCTCCAGGATCGATGACGCTCTGTGCGAGGTTCTTGAGAAATATGATAATTTGTGGGTCAATGTGCAATTTAACCACCCGAGAGAGCTTACGGCACAGGCTATAGAGGCCTGCCGGAAATTGCAGAAATGCGGAATACCGGTAAGTAACCAGTCGGTGCTCCTGAAGGGCGTCAACGACGATCCGGAAGTGATGACCGAGCTTTGTCAGAAGCTTCAAGCGAATAGGATCAGACCGTATTATCTTTTCCAGTGCGACCCTGTGGTAGGGGCGTACCACTTCATTACTTCGATATGGAAAGGGGTGGAAATAATAGAGAAGATGAGAGGCCATACCGGTGGTATGTGTGTGCCGAGCTATGTCATTGACGGTATAGACGGTAAGGGGAAGATACCCGTGGGGCCCAACTATCTTGTTTCCATGTCTTCCGAAGGGGTGACTTTGCGGAACTATCGCAATGAAACCTTCTTCTACCCGAATGTTCAGGAATGACCCGCTTAAAAAAACCCCCGGCAAAAAGCGCGAGGGCTAAAAAAATAGGCTTGACCTACAACCTCAAGAAGCCAGGCGCACTTGCGGACGAGTACGAAGAATTCGATGAGTTGGATACGATCCTCGCCATAAAAAAAGAATTCGAAGGTCTCGGATCCAAAGTGCTCCTCTTTGAGCAGGACGAGGCTCTTGCTTCAAGGCTTGCCGCCGGACGCCCCGATCTAGTGTTTAATATAGCCGAAGGATTTGGCGCGACGCGTGGACGTGAATCCCAGGTCCCCTGTATTTTGGAGAGTCTAGGGATCCCTTACTCCGGATCGGATCCGGTGGTGTTGGGCGTAACGCTTGATAAGTACTATACCAGTGTTTTTCTTCGAGCACACGGAATCCCCGTTCCTCAGATGTATATGGTCAAGTCAGAGGCGGAGTTGCGGAGGGTGCGTTCGATCTTTTCAGGCGGAAAAAAGTTCATCGTGAAGCCACGGTGGGAAGGATCGTCCAAGGGCATTTTTTTGAAGTCCGTAGTGAACAACTGCAAAGATCTTAGAAAAAGAGCTACGGAGGTCATGGACGCGTACAGACAACCGGCCGTAGTTGAGGAATTCCTCGCGGGAGAGGAGATAACCGCCGGCGTTTGCGGGAACGACGATCTTGAGGTCCTTGGGATGATGCGGATATCACCGGTAGATATTCCCACAAAAGATTTTTTATATTCTATCGAGACAAAAAGAGACTGGCGCAAGAAGGTCAGGTATGATAAAGAAGCCCTTATCTCTCTGCGGACCAAAAAAGCAGTGGGAACATACGCGGCAGCAGCTTTTAAGGCGTTGGAATTAAGGGACTTTTCCCGCGTGGATTTTCGTCTTGATGGAGAGGGAACGCCGAGGATAATAGATATAAATCCATTACCGGGGCTCTCTCCCGCATACAGCGACCTCCCTATACTGTACAGGCTTAAGGGAGGGACATACTCGGGTCTGATCCGCAAGATATTAACGGCGGTTCTTTCCCGAAACGGATTCGAGCTCTAGGTATAGAAGGAGGAGAAATGGCCAAAAAAAGAACACTTGTGGTCTTGGCCGACATGACGGAGGAAGAAAGGTTGAGGACGAATGAGTTCGATACCTCGACGGAAGAATATTCGATCGAAAGGCTTTATTGCGCAAAAAGGGATAATGTTTCAGTACTTAGGCTGAAGATCGGAGATTTTAACGACAGGGAAGGACTGAAGAAGAAGATCTTGGACCATGAGCCTTCTTGTGTGTTCAATCGGTTTGAAGGGTGGAGCGACGATTCTTCTAAAGAGATCGAGTTCGCCGAGATCCTTGAGGAAGTCGGGATCCCGTATACGGGGAACTCTCCGCAGACACTTTCGGTCTGCCTGGATAAATGGGGAGCGAAAACACTTTTAAAAAAAAGCGGTGTTTCGGTCGCTCCCGGAATATTTATTCGCAACATAGAGGACATAAAACTTGAGGGGATAACTTTCCCGATGTTCCTGAAACCTTGTTTTGAGGACGCCAGCATGGGCATAGATGATTCTTCCTTGGTGCGGGATAAAAAAAGCCTTTTTAAGGTAGCAGAGGAAAAACTTAAACTTTTCCCCAAAGGCCTTGTTGCGGAAGAATTCCTCCCGGGCGGGGAATATGCGGTGGGGATAATTGGTAATGGGCCTTATGAGGTTTTGGGTCTTTCCGTATTGGACTATACAAAGTTCAAGGGGATGAGTTCATTCCTTACTTATGATTCCAAGTGGGTGTCGAACACCCCCGAATATGGGCTCATGATGCCGTCCCTGGACGAACCGATATCTCCCGCGTTCAAGAAAAAGGTGTTAGGAACGGCACTTAAGGCCGCTGAAGTGTTCGGATGTTCGGGATACTTCCGGGTAGACATGAGGGAGAGAGACGGGGAAAGTTATGTTATAGACGTTAATCCGAATCCCGACATAACGGAAGGAAGCGGATTTATGCGCATGGCGAAGAAAAGCGGAATAGGATATATTGAGATGCTCGAAAAAATAGTGTCCCTGGCAGAAGAACGTTTTGCGAAAGGAAGAGCGTGAAGCCTCCGGGAAAAATCAGAAAAGAAGGGGGAAGGCCCTCGGAGGAATATGTAAGGCTTGCGGCAGACACGGGTTTCTTCAGGGATGCGGAGTTAAAAGTTCTGGAAGAGGTCATTCTGGATTATCAGAAAGATCCGGGGAAGGATTATTTTTTTCTGGAAGAGGCCGATGAATCCGGCAGCGCGGGGTTCATTATCTTTGGCAGGACACCTTTGACAGACCAGACTTGGGACATATATTGGATAGCTGTGAGGAAAAATTCTCAAGGAAAAGGGGTGGGAAGAAAACTTCTGTCCCGCGCTGAGGCGTTTATTCTCTCGGCCGGGCCAACCGCTCTTCTAAGGATAGAAACTTCAGGAAAAAAAGAGTATGATGTAACGCAGGAGTTTTACAAAAAGACCGGATTTTTGGAAGCGGGAAGGATCCCGGACTTTTACAGTGAAGGCGATGCGTTAATCAACTACTATAAAAAAATAGGACCTTCGGGAAAAGGTTTAGCATGAAGATCGAAGATATGCTGAAGGGAAAAAAAGAAAGGCTGTTGGGCCTCGTCCGGTCCAACAGCACACCATCAACGATAGCGTTGGGTCTTTCAATAGGGGTATTTATCGGGTTTTTACCCCTTTACGGTTTTCACCTTCTGATAGTGTTGCTTGTGGCGATGTGCTTCCCGGGGACAAACAAGGTTGCCATGATAGCCGGAACAGGAGTGACCATGCCCGTAACGGCTCCATTTGTTTATTGGGTCAGTTATGCCGCCGGACGGGCTTTAACGGGAGGGAAGACCCCTCCATTGACCATAGAAGGAATCAAGAGAATATCTTTTGGGGACCTCCACAGTATGTATTCTGTCCTATTTTACGGCTGTCTGGTCCTAGGGACCATAACGGCGATTTCAGTTTATCTTGCGGCGCTCTATTCTGTTCGGGCAATCAGAAAGGGTGGAACTCCCGCCTGATCGTCAGTCCCCCCAGTTCCTTTTTGGCCATTCTAACCATCGACCGCAGTTCACTTTTTAGAGAAGCCCAGAGCATTTCCCTTATTGCCCCTTTGGCTTTAAGCATCTCAAGGAACAGTTCGCCTCTTGCCGCGGCCTTTAAAGCTCTTTCAAGGGAGTCTGTCCGATTGCGGAGGCGTATTCCTACGGCGGCGTCCGAAAGATTTATTGCCAGGAGAAGACCGGCTTCAGCCAGCATGTGGCAGAGAACGCTATCCTCTTCGGATGCTCCCGATGCCAGCATGAATAGCTTGTCGGCAAGGATCACCGACTTTTCCAGAATTTCCTGGGCCCCATTGTTCCTTATCATATGGATCCTCCCTTCTTTGGATGTTGTTATTAGACGGAAAAAGAGGGACGCACTTTTCATTTTTCTTCATTTTCGGTTTTTCTTGACGAATTCACACGCTTGAAATAGAATGAAGCACGACATTTCATTGCCTCATGCGGCTTTCCACAGAGGAAAAGCTGTATTTAATATTCTGCGCGAGTGGCGGAACTGGCAGACGCACTAGCTTGAGGGGCTAGCGGGAGCAATCCTATGCGAGTTCAAATCTCGCCTCGCGCACCATAAAAAACCCGCTTTCAGAGCGGGTTTTTTATGTTCGACAGGCCTTACATGAAGCCCCCCCCGGAGCAAGCGGCCTGTCCATGACTACACTCGAGATCCCTGGTTAAAACCTTGTTTTCCCCGGGGATCTCTCGCTGCGTCATTCTGCGCGAGTCGAGGATCCCGCTGGTAGGATTAACTTTGAGCAGATTACTCGCCTCGCGCACCATAAAAAAACCCGCTTTCAGAGCGGGTTTTTTTATGCCCGACAGGCCTTACATGAAGCCCCCCCGGAGCAAGCGGCCTGTCCATGACTCCACTCTAGATCCCTGGTTAAAACCTTGTTTTCACCGGCCTTTAAGTCTTGAAGAGTTGGCTATAACAAAAGCCCCGACGTCCTAGATGAACCAAAAGGAACCTAAAGTTTTATTGGCTAAAAAGTTGCCAATAGCACCGGGGAACTGATAAACTCATACTATCTTTAATGAGGCAAAAAGAAAGGAGACAAATGGGATATTCGGGAATGGAGGAGAGGCACATAAACCCTGAAGATATGACCGGGCTGGAAAAGACCCTTAAAAAAATGCATGGGAAACTTGCGGAGGACATGAAAAAACTGGGGGCAGAACTCAAGGATACCGCATTTGGAGAAGCACGGGATATACTAACACAAAAAGAAGATATTGAAACTCTTGAGGCTGAAGATGAGATGGAGGAAAAAGAGATCCATCTCATAGAAGAGGCTTTACAGAGAATGGCTCAAGGCACTTATGGCATTTGTCTGGATTGCGGGGAAAAAATAGCAATCGAAAGACTTAAAGCTCTTCCCTATGCCAGATATTGCATACGGTGTGAAGATGCAAGGGAAAAACGACCTTATAAAATGGATGGCAGGATTCCGGATTGACAAAAACTGGGCCTCATGATAGTATCTTTAACCTGATAAGCTGAAAATTACGCGGCCCCATCGTCTAGCCTGGTCCAGGACACTAGATTCTCATTCTAGCGACAGGGGTTCAAATCCCCTTGGGGCTGCCATATAAG
>JAQVSN010000066.1 GCA_028700515.1 Candidatus Omnitrophota bacterium | reverse complement strand
ACGGGTGTAATAAAAGCGAACCTTCCCTCGAGGATATCCTTCAAAGTGGCATCGCAGGTGGATTCCCGGACGGTCCTCGACCAGCCCGGCGCGGATAAGCTTTTGGGGCGCGGGGACATGCTTCTTATGTTACCGGGCGAGATGAGCCTTATCAGGGGGCAATGTGCCCTGGTGTCCGATCAGGAGATAAGGGGCATAGTGGATGCGGTCAAGGGCCAGGCTGAGCCGAGTTATTCCGAGGACCTCCTGGCCAGCCAGGAAAAGAGATCGCAGGGAGTGACATCCGATGATGAAAAGGATGACCTTTACAGAGAGGCCGTCAAGATGGTGGTAATGACGCGGCAGGCGTCCGTGTCGATGATACAGCGGAAGCTCAAGGTCGGATATAACAGGGCGGCGCGGATGATCGATATAATGGAAGAGGAAGGGATCGTAGGACCGTTCAACGGTTCGAAACCGCGCGATATAATGGTGGATGATATGTCCGAACTTGAGGAAAAACAGGCGGGATAATAATGGAAGCGAAAGACCTAAGCAGGATGCTCATAGAAGCCAGGGATAAGAAAGGCCTCACTCCGGAGGAGTTATGCGAAAAGATACGCATACAGCCCAGCGTGCTTAACGATATCGAGACGGGGGTGTTCACCGGTCTTGCCCCGCTTTATATGAAGGGTTTTCTCAGGAAGTACGCCCTCGCTGTAGGGCTCGATGAAGGGCGTGTCGTGAGGGATTACGAAAGAGTGACGGGAGGAGAAAGAACGAAAAAACAGGAGGCGCCTCTTTCACCGCCTAAGGCCCCGAAGAAACCTGCCGAACGCGCTAAACCGTCCGTCATAACTGAGGAGCCGGTTAAAGGATACCGCCACCTTGATGAGATACCGGTAGAACCTTTACGCGTTCCGTCGGCGGCCCCGATGGAAGGGCTTCAAACCCCGCAGTTCAAGGCCACGAAAAAATATCTGCAGCTTATACTCGTTGCGGCTCTTACCGTCTTAGCAATAGCGCTTGTATTTGTGCTTGGAAAAATGGTTAAGAACTGGTCTCCTTCACGAAGCCGCGCGGCACTGGCGTCCGGAGAAAAAGGTTTTTCTTCCGTTAAGGCTGCCGGAGAGGACAGGGAGATCATCGAACCGGGTATGATCTCCCTGAAACTCAAGGCCAACGGCAAGGTCTGGGTACAGGTGAAGAAGGGTGATAAGAACCTCTATGCCGGCGTTATGGACAAAGGAGATTCCGGGGCATGGAGATCGGATGTCCCTCTTACGGTATGGACCGGAAAGGGCGAGAATCTGGTATTTGTACTTAACAACCGTGATCTGGGAGTAGTGGCAGAGGGCGTCGTGAAGAACATCAAAGTGTCCGCGGAAGGGATCAAGATAGGCGCGAAGACCATCCCTCTAAAAGAATGACCCACCCCATGAAAAAGATATTCCTCTTAAGCCTCGGATGTCCCCGAAACATGCTGGACAGCGAGGTCCTTCTTGGCCTTCTCGAAGAAAAAGGTTTCGCTGTGTCTGAAGAAGCCGAAGGATGCGATGTGGCCATTGTCAATACCTGCGGCTTCATACAGGACGCCAAGGAGGAATCCATTAACGCCATTCTCCAGCTTGCCCAGATGAAGAAGGAAGGAAGGGTAGGTAAGCTCCTTGTCGCCGGATGTCTTTCCCAGAGGTACCCCGCCCAGATAATGGAGGAAATATCGGAGATCGACGGGCTTTTTGGTACGTCGGATCTCGCTGATATCCCCGGACTTATCGATGAAATATACATGGGTGAGCGTATAAGGAAAGTGTCTGAGGCGCCGCGCTATCTCTATTCAGGGACAGAAAGAAGAAAGCTGCTCACTCCTTCCCATTCGGTGTACGTTAAGATACAGGACGGGTGTTCCAATATGTGCAGTTACTGTGTGATACCGGCCCTCAAAGGCCCCCATCGAAGCCGCACAGTTTCTTCGGTCATGGAAGAGGTGAGGCATATAAAGGCCGGGGGAAAGGTCAGGGAGCTCATACTTATAGGGCAGGATACCACGGCTTTCGGCTCTACCGGTCCCGGATCAACGGGACTCCCGGAACTTATCCGGGGAGTATCAGGTATAATGGAAGACGCGTGGGTCAGGCTTTTGTACACGCATCCGGCAAGGTTCACGGACGACCTTATAAAGGCGATAGCCGAGAGCCCCAACGTATGTAAATATGTGGATCTTCCGGTACAGCACATCAATGACAGGATACTTTCGGCCATGTCGCGGCGCGTAACGCGGAAGGACATAGAAGGAGTCATCTCGCGTGTGCGTTCCGGCATACCAGGAGCGGCTATAAGGACATCCGTCATTGTAGGGTTTCCCGGCGAAACAGACGATGAATTCAGAGAGCTTATGGACTTTATCGATGACACGCGTTTTGAGAAGCTCGGGGCTTTCATATATTCCAGGGAGGAAGGGACCAGAGCCTATGGACTAAAGGGACAGGTCCCGGAAAAGGTCAAGAAAGAAAGGCTCAAGGAGGTCATGCTCAGGCAGCAGCGCGTATCATCGGAAAATAATCTTAAGTACATTGGAAAGATCTTGAAGGTCCTGGTTGACGAGAAAGACGCGGAAAGCGGACAATTTATCGGCAGGACGGAATCGGATGCCCCGGAAGTAGACGGATGTGTTTTTTTTAAAGGAGAAGCACTGCAGGGTGAGTTCGCCCGGGTCCGTATCAACGGAACAATGGAATACGACCTCACAGGAGAGACTGTATGAACATCCCTAATAGTTTGACACTGGCCAGGATCATACTCGCTTTTATTTTTATGGCGCTTTTGTTCATGAAAGGCGCCGCGTTCAAGGTGGCGGCCCTCTCGACGTTCGTTATCGCAGCCGCGACGGATTATCTGGACGGGTATATAGCGAAAAAGTTCAATATGGCCACCGATTTCGGCAGATTGATGGATCCGGTGGCTGATAAAGTGCTCACGCTCGCCGCTTTCATGGCATTTGTTGAACTGGAGATCATTCCCGCGTGGATGGTTCTCATAGTGATCGTCCGTGAAATGGCGATAACAGGTCTCAGGATAGCGAACGCGCTTAAGCGCAGTGAGATACTGCCCGCGGAAAACCAGGGGAAGCACAAGACCGTTTCGCAGGTATTCACGATATTTTTTATATTGATATTCCTTGTACTGAAGGCTTTCGGCGACTCCGGAGCGGAGTTCTGGACACCGGGATTGGAGAGGAACCTGAGGCTTGTGATCATCGCCTTAATGTCGGTGACCGTGGCCTTTACGGTCTCAAGCGGGGTGAACTATGTCGCGAACAATAAAAAATATCTTCTCAGGGATAAACGGGGATGAATTCATAGCGACAGCCTTCGGTCTCGGGAACCTTCCGCTGGCCCCCGGAACATGGGGCAGTCTCGGCGGGCTTCTTCTGTGTTTAGCTCTTCACCCATATCCCGTATGGTACATTCTGGTGTTCGCCGCCATTTTCCTCGCGGGTGTCCGCGCCTCGGGCAGGGTGGAGAAGGGCCACTCTCTTAAAGACCCTTCCTATGTGGTGATAGACGAGTTCGCCTGCATCTTCATTGTGTTCATAGCCGTTCCCATGCATCCGTTTTACCTGGCCGTCGGTTTCGCGCTGTTTCGTCTGTTCGATATCCTCAAGATCCCTCCGATGAAGAAGATAGAAAAGATCAAAGGCGGCTGGGGCATCATGCTCGATGACGCCGTTGCCGCCACGTATGCTAACCTTGTGCTTCAGGTGTTCAGGCTTGCGGGGCTGTAAGTTGAGGCATGATCTTTAGCGTTTATTGCGTTTGTTGCGTTTATTGCGTTCATTGCGTTGTTGCGTAAGAAAGTTCTAACGGTTCCACGCCAAGCGTTTAACAAATAACCCAATAACGTAATAACGCAATAACCCAATAACCAACAACATCTGCGAAAAATCTCACTCCGCGTCTTGACGCAACGCCTATTCATCATTATACTTTGAGCGAACCCCATATTATATATAAGTACTGACCGATCTTGAAGTTGCGCTTTAAACATGAACGTAACGAGCCGGCCATGTAACATGAACGCGGTTTAATGGGATCGAATGATCCTTTTAGGGGCCGCCGAAATGTGGTTTTTTACGTTTGTTTTAATATAGATATAGCGATAGTTCCTATCCACACAACAATGACACGGGAAAGGGGCAAAGTACGTGAGGATCGTTATTACCGGCGCAACGGGGCTTATCGGGAGAAACCTGCTGTTCGAGTTCGTCAAACGCGAGTTCAATGACCCTCAAGACCTGAACATCATCGTACTGGGTCGTCCGCTTGGCGGAATGCCCATCCGAAAGCGAGTCCACAGGATACTTCTGGAGGACGGCCTCGAGTACATTGACCCCGGCAGGACCGGGCTGGCGAAACTTAAGGATATCTGCGGAACGGGCGTAAAAGCCTTAAGCATTGACATAGGCAAAGATGGTCTGGGCCTGTCTGATGAGGACTACCGGGAACTTAAAAAAGCCCCTATTGATATCTTCTTCCATCTGGCGGCGTCTACCGACCTGCGTCCTACCCCGGCGGTAGAGAAGACTCTGCTGAACGAGAATATAGAGGGGACACGCCGCATACTTGAACTGGTATCAACACTCGATGTCCGGGAATTCTGTTATACCGGCACGGCTTATTCCTGCGGATTCGCAGAAGGAAAGATCGCGCCTGATTACGTGAATTCTTCCGGCCGTTTCCGTAACCCCTATGAAAAGTCCAAATTGGCCGGGGAGTTACAGGTAAGGGATTTCGCGAAAAAGACTAAGGTCCGGTGCCGGTACTTCAGGCCTTCGGTCACCTGCGGGCGGCTGCTCGAGGCGCCCACGGGGGCCATTAACAAGTTCGACGTGTTCTATGGATGGGCGTCGTTCTTTTACCAGATAAAGAAAAAAAGGTCTCCCGGATCAAAGGACTTGTTCTCGGACCCCATCGACATGGATATGCGCATCCGCTACAACCCGGCGAGCGGACTGAACATTGTACCCGCTGATTTTGCCGCCAAGGTGATGTATGAAGTGTGCAGGCAGGACGATCCCGGGGAAAGCTATTACCTGGTCAACGATGAGGCTGTCCCTCACGATCTTTACATCTCGATCATGCTCAAGACGCTGAACGTGTCCGGCGTCCGCCAGACCGATACGATCCCGAGCGATATGAACGAGTGCGAGAAGCTGTATTACAAGACCGTCGGCAAGGTATTTACCCCATATATAACCCCCGAGCCTATCTTGTTCGATGTGAGCAATCTTAAGAGCGTGCTCAAGAACGCCGGATTAAGCTGCCCGTCCGTGGACAACGAACGTTTCACTCTTTTGATGGAATATGCAAAGAAAAAAGAATTCGGGTTCGGCGGACAATGACGATGCTTTCGATCGGGTTCCCCGGGAGGACCTGTCAATGAGGATAAAGACCGATTTTCTGGTGGTAGGGAGCGGGGCCGGAGGCGCCACGGTCGCGATGGAACTCGCGAAAAGGGGCAAAAAGGTGCTCATAGTCGACAGGGGCGGAATAGCCAACGGTAAGGATATAGGCACTCTCAAGTCCGCGGTATTCGGATTCTATGATAAATGCGCGCTTCGTACGAGCACTGAAGGCATCATTGTTTACAGGGCTCTAATGGCAGGCGGGACTACCGTCGTGAGCTGCGGTAACGGCGTCCGGGTACTCGAGGAAGAACTGAAGCTTCGGGGAGTGTCCCTGGAGAATGAGTTTTTAGAGACAGAAAGGGAACTCGGGATAGCTCCTCTCAGGTCTGACCGGATAGGCCCCGGGTCGCGTCTTATAATGGACGCCGCCAACAGGCTCGGACTTGAAATGCTGCCCATGCCGAAGTTCATTGATGCCGCGAAGTGCGTGTCATGCGGAAATTGCATATTGGGATGCAAAACCGGAGCTAAATGGTCGGCGCTTGATTTTGTTAAAAAGGCAAGAAGAAGCGGCGCTAAGTTCATCAGGAAGATCGATGTCCGGTCAGTGGCGGTCCGCGGAGGAAGGGCTATAGGCGTTGTAGCGAAAAGCCCGAAAGGGACGGTAAGGATCTACGCGGATAAGGTCATCCTTGCCGCCGGGGGTATCGGAACCCCCGTTATACTCAAAAGGTCAGGCATCGCGAACGCCGGCAACAAGCTGTTCGCGGACCTTTTTAACGTTACTTACGGAGTGTCCAAGCAAAAGGAGGTGGATCAATGGAAAGAGGTTTCCATGTCCACCTTGAGCACAAAGTTCATGAAGGATAAAGGGTTCATCATTTCCCCGTTCATTGATGTTCCGCTTGTCTTAAGATGGGTTACGTCGAAAAGGAAACAGCTCCAGGGATTCAGGTATAAGAACCTCCTGGGGATAATGGCAAAGACCAGGGATGACGATATAGGAAAGGTTACAGAGCGGGAGATCTTTGAAAAGACGCTTTCCGCCGGGGATCATGAACGTTTGAGGGAAGGCCAGAGCGTCGCGCGGAATATACTTTTGGAGGCGGGGGTGGAGGAAGATGATATTTTCTTCACGAAGCCCCGGGCGGCCCATCCCGGTGGATCCGCGGCGATCGGGGACGTGGTGGGCAGCAATCTTGAAACTGACATAAAGGGTCTCTACATATGTGACGCCAGTGTCCTGCCGGTCTCACCCGGTGCGCCTCCGATAGTCACGATAGTGGCCCTCGCGAAGAGACTGGCAGGGGCTATCTCATGAAGGAATAACTCATAAGATGCAGGGACAAATGGATCTATTCAGGATATCGAGCCTTGTGGGGATATTGTGCAATCTCGGGCTGACCGTTTTCTTCCTTTCCTGAGGGGGAAAAAACATTCATCCGCCAAATGGTTCGCCGGGTTCACGCTCAGCGCCGTTGTGTGGCATCTTGGCGCTTTCATGCTCGCCGGTTATCCGATCTCGGGGTATGATGAGGCTTTTTTCTGGTGGAAGGTCGCGTATATGGGGGCCTTTTTCGCCATCGCCTTTTTCTTTCATTTTATCGTGGAGTACCTGGGGCTGGCCAGAAAACACCTTATCTTCACAGTGTACTCGGCCGCAGTGGTCTTTTCCTTTTTTAACTGGTACCATGGGTCAAGATACTTCTTGGGCGATATCTATTTTGTCTTCGACAAATTCTACTGGATAGACGCGCTCAAATACAAGAACTCGATCTGGCTCTTTTTTTATGTATCGTTCTACTGGGTAGCCCTTGGATACGGTTTCTATCTACTGCTTAACGCGCTGAAAGATTCATCGGCGGCGCGGCGTAATAAGCTCAGATACCTTATCCTGGCGTCCGGGTTTGGATGGATAGGCACCAATCCGCTTTTTCTTCCGGCTTTTCACGTGGCGGTCTACCCGTACACGAACTTTTTTGTGGCCACATACCCGCTTCTGGTGGCTTACGCGGTGGTAAGGCACCATGTGATGGACATCGAGTTCGTCATAAAAAAGACGATCGTGTTCGCGGGG
>JAQVSN010000065.1 GCA_028700515.1 Candidatus Omnitrophota bacterium | reverse complement strand
TTCTCATCGTTTTCGCGCCCTATCGATATCTGTTCCAAGGCTTCATTACGTATCGACAGAAGCCGGCTCCTGTATTTTTCTACGGCCCGCGAGAACTTCTGCTGTACACCGGACTCGTAAGCTTTTTTCTTGCTTACGCGTGAACGTAAAAGGTCTATGGCCCTACCCACGGCCGGAGCGTCTTCAGGCCTTATGGGCTGGCCCTCGCGGGCTTTTTTATCAAGGAAGGTTTTTTCGAGAGGCAGTAATTCTTTCGCGTTCTCCCTCATGAGCTTGTCTTCCATGGATATTATCGACTTGACCACGCCTTTTCCTTCGGCGCTCGGCCGGCCTACACGCCCCGCGAACTGCTGGTATACATTATCGTCGGTAAGATAAGTGACAAGTGCGTTGGCGCCGTCCTGCCTCTTAAGTACATCGGCCACCTTGTAATCTACGCCCCTGCCTCCTATATTGGTAACTATTATCACGTCTCCGGGGGATATGCCCTTTTGGGCCATCGATTCCACAGCGCTTGATTCGAGGGCGGTAAGCATTGTTGGCTTTACCCCCAGTTCTTCGGCCATTTTGGCCATCTCTGAAGCCTCTTTTTCGTCTTCCACCAAAATGAGAAGGCCGCCTTTCTTATCGGCATTGCTTATTACTTCCTTAATATATCTCTTCTGCCCATCCCTTTTCTCTGCAATGGTCCTGAAAAGCTCAAGAGGTTCGAATAACCTTTTCTCCACAAGCTCCGATTCTATATCGCTGACTTTCATGCCCCAGCGTTTTTCGATGAAAGATCCGTCGAAGGTGGCCGAAACGCCTGATACGGAGGCCACGCATCCGGAATCAAAAAGCGCGCCGTCAAGCGTCATCATGCTTATCGTTTCCTGCTCCGGGGAGACATGCTCGAGGGCATAGTGCTTGTCCCTTCCTTCCTGCCTGAATTTCGCTATCTCGACCGCGGCCTGGATCCTCTGCAGGGTCCTCCCCGCGAGAGGCGCACCGGTAGCCTCATCGACAAGAAGGGTCTTGCCGTCGGCGTTCGTCATGATCCTTATGTTCGCGAGATTAGCGACCAAAGCGTTCTCCACGAACTCCGCCGCTTTATCTATCTCGCTCCTGTATTCCGCCGTCCCCTTATCTATCCCCCGGTTTTCAAGGAATTCCTTGAAACTTTCCTCGTTCGATATCGCCTCTTCGACATGTCTCCAGCCCCGGGAGTTGAGAGTGGCCGTCTGGCTTTCAGGCCTAAGCTCATCAACGTACTCACCGGTCCTGTTATCCGATATCATTTTCTTGGCTATATCGTCCGCGGCCCACTTTAGATCGAATATTTTTCGGGCCTCTTCTCCCTGAGGAGCCGGTGATGCCACGGGATAAGGCGTATTCGCCTCATATTCGAACATTATGTCCGCTTCGTCGGCCCTCACATGCCATTTGTTCTCCGTAATGACCTTTTTCGCCGAAGCCATCTGTTCGTTCTGTATCCTGTGGATGAACTTGTCGCTGGTACAGTAGACCGCGTCGCACTGTTCCCATATTTCAGAGGCGTCCTTCACCTCAACAGGCATCATGTCCTTGTCGAAGGTATAGCCTTTAGGCTCTCCCTCTACCGGTGTCACCACAAGTACGGGGTAGCCATCCGCGCCTTTTATGACCGAACCATCCTCTCTTTTCTGTACAGTGAGTCTGCCCCCGATGACCAGCCCTATCTTCACCTTCCGATTGTCTCCGAAATGCCTGGCTACCGCTGCGGCATTACGCGCGTCCCTGGCCGCGTTGACATCCGTATTCGTCCAGTTCACTACTTTTTCACCGGCCTTCCCGCCTTCGCCGTAAAGCAGGATATAATCTCCGGCCGCGAGCGCGTAACCTTTTCCGCCTCCGGTCCGCAGCCTTCCAAAAGCCGCTTCTTTGCCGGTAAGCCCCATAAGGGCTGCAGCGCGTCTCTGTGAAGACCTGAGCCCCGAGTACCCTGTTTCCGCCCTGAAAGCCGCGTCGTATTCATCTAGAAGCGCCGCGAATTTTCGTACTGCCGGATCGGTTTCGGCGGCAGTTTCCTTGGCCGCCGCAGGGGCCGATGGCGTAGCCGCCGGCGGTTCCGGTATCGTAGCCTCGACAGGCTCTTCCGATGCCGGTGTTTCGGATATTACTGGAGTTTCTGGAACTACCGGGACTGACGGAGTTTCAGTTTCGGGAACTGCCTGGACTGACGGAGTTTCCGGTACTACTTCAGCTTCGCCCTCGTCGTCTTTTTTGCCGGCTTGAAGCTGCTCTCGCAGCATCTCATTCAGCTTCGCACTGCTTCTTGCCAGCAAAGAAATGCCCCTTCCCTGTCCATATATGTCGTAGCCCATAGCATCTATGAGCCTCACCCGGTCCTTAAGCTCATCAACACTTATCCTTGTAGATACCGCAATGCTCCTCAAATATTCCGGACCGGAGGCGCTTATGTCTACCCCAAGAGCCTCGAGTACCTCCCTATTGGTAGCCGCGGCAAATTCTATGCGGGTCTTTGCCTCTTTTTCCGTCAACTGATCCAGAAGTCCTATAACGGACTCTTTAGTCTCCGCCCGGACAGGGTCGCCTTGGAACGCTCCGGTGGCTACGACAAAGGTCTTGCCTAAAGCGTCCTTTGCGACTCCACGCGTTATCGGCGCGACATTTATATCATCCATCGACATCTCGCCACGCTCGATCCTTTCGCGATATGGCAGATCATCATCTTGGGCGGCAAGTTTCATTGCATCCTCAAGACTGTCCGCCGTGATCCTTTTGAACGGACTAGCTGGAGAAAAACCCCTGGTGCGGGAGAGATAATTGTTCACCGGAACGACCATCGAAACGGCTATCTTACGGGCATCCTTGACCGATACTATTCCTTTTTTATCCCAAACCTCCCTTAACGCGGCCTCGTCTTTTATAACGTCCGGATGCTCCTTTAATATTTCTTCCACTTCCCTGAAAGGCAGCCCAGAAGGGAGTTCCTCCCCTGCCACACGCTTGGTTTCCTTGATCTTATCCCAGATCTGGTTTATTCTTCCAACCCTAAGTCTCTTTACCTTGGCTCTTGCCCTGCGAAGCACAGCGTTGAAATTCCTGGTATCAACACCGTTCTTGTTCCGGGGGGACATGATCCAAAGTATCGCCCCCTGGACATTCCGCGGAAGAATCAGGAAATCCTCTATATCTCTGGTGATTATCGCCAGCTCCTCGACCTCGGGGTCGGCGGACATTAATGAGGCATGCCTCACCTCGTGGTTAAGGAACCATGCCGCCGCCCTGGTATATTCATCTTTTGTGTATTTGCTCCCGGGCAAGGCCGCGTCATTGACGGCCTTAAGCATCTTTATATCTATCTCGATGACATTTCCGGCGGTGTTCATCTCGGCCAGTGCGTCGCTGTTCGCCACTATCTGCACGCGTGCCCCGCCAAGTGTCTTTAACGTAGGCTCAGACGCGGCGATGATATCCTTCAGTATGTCTACCATGGCCTCCTTTTCCGCGGCACTGAGAACTTCTGCCGTTTCAACCCTATCCACGGTGGTCTCGTAAAGGACCTTTCTTTCACCATCGGGCGTAACCTTGACCGGTGAAAGACGCGTATCGGAAGCGGCCCCCTTTACTTTAGCGATGAAAGAGGCAAGAAGCACTGTCCTCTCCTCCGCCGTGAAAACATCCAGATTTACATCCATTCTCCTTAGTTCAGTAACGATCTGGTTTTCCGTGGCGCTTTCAAGCTTTACCTCCCGGGCCAGCATGTTAGACCTGAACGACTCCACGAAAGTCGGATCGTTGAGCCTCTCCGTCACGCCTTGCCTGCTCCTGTCCATGTAGGTGGAAATTATGCTGTCTATGTCAGACATCTTTTCCCTGATAGCTTTAAGGGCATCCGCGAACTCAACCGCCTCTTCGCTTTTAAGCGCCTCACCCTTGCGTCCGTGCCTGGCCAGATATATTTCTTCCTGCGGCTTGGTGGTCCTGACAAATTCCAGGGACGACCCCCTCTTAACGAGAGACACGAACACGACCCCTTTACTTGTTGTTTGGGCTATAACAGCGGTGTCCCCGACCTTTTCAACGCTCACTTCCCTGGCGATCATATTCCTGAACTCCGCGGGGCTCACAGGGGTATGGTCCATTTCCCCGATTCTGGGTTCGACAATGGCTTTATACCGGTCCTCGTAAGACTGTATCCAGATGTTCTTTATCGCGTCCACATTCTTGCCTGCTATCGCGGCCTCACCGAGAGCGTAGAAGACGGCTGATTTCATCTTGGCCGGATCACCCTTTGCGGCATGGAAATACGCTTCCACCGCGAGCTGATACCTTGCCGGGTCGAGTAACTCTTCGTAGGGCTTTTTCTTATTGGTCAGTATGGCCACGTAAGGCCTTTCCTTGCCGGCCTCGAACTTCGGCACCACGACAAGGTAGGAAAGCTGGTTGCGTTTCATAAGTTCCGTAAGCCCGCCGGTATGGTAACCGCCTGTAACGAGGGCCGCCACATGCTTGCCTTCCCTTCTCATCACTTTCAGGGTGTTGGCGATCATGGCTTCATTCCTGGCTTCCGCGTCGGCGTAGAACACTAAAGCGTCATCCGCGCCTTTCCTGATGGCCGCGATATTGTAGTTGCCGGAAATGGGCAACCCGTACTTTTTGCAGGATTCCTGTATGAACGATACGCAGCTTGCGGCGTCTATCTCGTCCATGTTATCTCTTACGTAACGCGCTTCGTGCTCTGTAAGCTCCATGGCGTAGAGCTGTTTTATCATCTGGCACATCCGGGCCATACGGACCAGTCGCCTCTCTTCGTCATTGCGGTATAGCTTTTCCCTCAAGAAATTCTCGAATGCCTCGACTTCCCTGTAAAGGGATATGAGGTCCACCGACTCGTAAAGCTTTACGTACTTGGTGAAAGCCCTCATGTTGGCATACGCCTCCGTTGACACTCCGTTGTCTTCGGCGGCTTTAAGGAGGTAGGTGTGGAAATCGGCCTGTGACATCTTGTTCTGTTTGAAGGACAGTGATTTCAGGACAAGTTCTTCCAACTGCTTTTTGTCGAACTCGGAACTCAAACGATCTACAAGTTCTTTTCTCTCGAGGTTGGCTTTCGCGAAGTTTATCCCTTTCTCGAGCTCGATGGACTCAAGAAGTTTGGATAACTCTTTGTAGCCGGAAACATCCGCGCCCTTTTGTCCCGACAATTTGCCCAGGAACGCCCAATGGTCCACGAAACTAAGACGTCCCTCCCTGTGAAGCGAAGCGCTCCTGTTCAGCGCGATAAGGTCTTTAGAACAGGCTTTTGCGGCTATGGTCTCTATCTCTCCCGCGAGTTTGTTTACCTCCTGGATCTCCAGGGCCCTTTCCTCGGCCACCCTTCTGAAGCTTTCCACGTTGGCCTTATAAAGATCGTCATTCTCTATCCCGTAGAGGCTGACCTCGGAAGAATCGTGGGTTATGGCAAAGAACTCTCCGGCGGACATATGCCCTTCCCGCATAAGGAACTCCGCGGTGCTGTTCTTTATATCTTTGTCTGGAAAGGTCTTAAGTACCGACGTGTCGACATACCCTGTGGCCCCTTCAAGCGCTATTACGCTCAAGTTGTAATTGGTAACCAGTGAATCCAGAAGGCCGGCTATCGAGTGCTGGGCAGCCAGCGACGCGTGGGCGTCCTGTATGTGGATTATGACATCGTCGCTTTTCGAGAAGACTTCCTGTGTTCTCGCGAGGTCGTAGGGTATCTCTATGGATCCGGGAGCGATATTTCCGGTTTCTATAGCGCCAACGGCCTTTGTCTGCGCCCATACGGGACGGCCTTCTTCGGCCCAGCCGATCTGTTGATGCAAAAAGAACGCCGCAAGGACTACGCTGACCGTCTTAATGAAAAAGGCATGACGCGTTTTAAAATACGTCATGCCTTTCATTTCATCATCCTGGGGATCTCTTGCAATTCCCCTTGGTTGAAGGTCTTTAGGGCCTTTGTTTGCGGTATCGTACAACCCAAAGGCATTCCTCTCCGGAATGTTTTTTATATCCATATATACCTTCCTGCTTTGTTCAAACTTTATTATTTCTTAACCCTAATATAAGTATACCACGCAGTTTATAAAAGGCAACTTTCATATCATACTTTTTTGAACTCTAACAACAGCTAATAGCAGATTGTATTATTGTATAACAACTCTTTATTTTTGCCAACTTTTTTTGCCTTTACTGAACTCCGGGAGTTAAAAATCCCGGAATTGTGTGAAATGTTAAGCCTGTTTTTTACGTCTTATATCATGAGATCTCACTGAAGATCATGATCGAATATTTATTGCATGCAAAAAGGAGAACCTATGCCCCCGAGAAAGATCCATTTGATCACCGGACAATACTATCATATCTACATCCGCGCAATTGATGGAGCAAGGGTATTCGAACAAAAAGAAAATCGAGAAAGGATGAGAAGCCTTCTCATTTATTATCTCCCCTCTTATCCCGTCATCAGTTATTCTTTATTTCTTGAGCTTCATCCAAAAACCCGTAAAACCCTTCTGCGACAGGCTGAATACATCGACAGAAGGGTCGATGTGTTGTCTAATTCAACGATGCCCACGCACCTCCACCTCATCCTCTACCAGAACACTGACAACGGGATATCCAGTTACATGCAATGTGTTTTGAATGGGTTCACCAGGTACTACAACATTTTGACCGGACGTAAAGGCCCCCTCTGGGAAAGCAGATTTCATAGCGTCCCGATCTACACGTCGGATCAACTGAGATATCTTACAGCCTATCTGCATCTCAACCCCGTAACTGCCGGGTTGGTGGAAACTCCTGAAGAGTGGGAATACTCTTCCTACAACAGCTACTTAATTCCCCACAAGAAAGACCTCCTCGCCTCTTTCCATGATCATCTCGATATTGACCCATCGGAATACAAAAAATACGTTTACGACAATATCCAACCAATGAAAAAACTTGCAAAAGAAAAAAAGGATTTCCGCGACGGGAACAGTCTTCCGGGAAACCGATCCTATGAGGTCAAAAACCCAACAATAACAGTAAAGGTATAGAAACAGCCAATATCGACTACCATATTGCCATAACCGGCGTTACGCCCCAGTAAACTGCCCTGCCCCTTCTCCAAAAAGTAAGCTCCTGCTCACAATAAACGCGCATAATTCCTAACTTTTTTCACCTTCACGGAACTCCGGGAGTTAAACTCCCGGAGTTCCGTGAAAGGCACAAAAAGGGAGGTGATAATATTAGAGAGAGGTGGCAATACTGCGTAAGGATTCAATAAATCCGGATATTTCCTTCCCTATATCTATCTTACTGATCCGCACAACGGAACAAATGATGTCCTTGAGACTCGCCGCTATCTTCTCCTCGGTGTCTTCACGGCATCCTATCATGAAGATATTGGGCTTTGATTCGACAGCCCTCCTTAAAAGGTTCATCACCGCGAACGACGGCAGGAGCCTATTCAC
>JAQVSN010000006.1:13517-29467 GCA_028700515.1 Candidatus Omnitrophota bacterium | reverse complement strand
GTAGTGATATCGGCTGAAAGGTATAAAAGCATCCTTTCAGTGTGATCCCTGGATGGGAACGGTTCGGTTACCGATGTTACGCCGTCGGCGTAGAGACCGGCCGCGAGCACACAGGATTTGACCTGCGCGCTGGCGACGGGAAGATCGTAGTGGATAGCTTCAAGTGTCCGTCCCCTGCCCTTTACGACAAGCGGCGCGTGTCCGTCCATAGATCCTATTTCGGCGCCCATCCTGGCAAGCGGCTCCATGACACGTTTCATCGGCCTCGTTGAAAGGGACGCGTCCCCGGTAAGTTTAACGGTAAAATCCTGAGCGGCAAGTACCCCCGGGATAATGCGCATGCTGGTCCCGGAATTCCCCATATAAATGTCTCTGCCGGGGGCCTTAAGCCCCTTGAGGCCTTTACCCTCTATAACGAGGTCGTCGCCGTTCGCGGTAATATCTATCCCCATGGACCTGAAGGCCTCCACGGTACGCAGGCAATCTTCCCCCGAGAGAAAATTGCTCACGGTACACTTTCCGCGGGAAATGGAACCGAACATCACGGCCCTGTGGGAAACGCTTTTGTCTGCCGGGACCTTGATATCGCCTTTAAGCGGCGCTTTTGCGGGAGTAATTTTCCAGTTCATGGGGTATATAGTAAGTTAAAACAGGGTAAGGGTCAAGGGGCATGGGGTTCGTGGATCGTGGTTCGTTGTTCGTGGTTCGTGGTTCGGGGCTAGTCGCTGGTCGCTCGTTGCTCGTGATTCGTGGATCGTGGTTCGCAAAGCGTCGTGAGCGAATCTCGTTATTGCGTTTTTGCGTCACTCAAGAAGGCAACAACCCAATAACGCAATAACGCTATCTGGACAAGGGTCAAGCGGCAAGGGAATGTGCTATTTCCCTTCTATCAGCTTCTTCATATCTTCCGGGAGCGGCGCGGTGAACTCCATGGTCTTTCCGTTCTCAGGATTGGTAAAAGACAACATTTCGGCATGAAGCGCCTGCCGGGGGGCTTCCTGAGCCTTCCCATAAACGGGATCACCTGCCACCGGATGACCGATGTGTTTCATATGCACCCGGATCTGGTGGGTCCTTCCCGTTTCGATGTCCACGCTGAGCACGGTCATCGTTTTCATGCGTTTAATGACCTTATATTTCGTGACAGCGTTCTTGCCTCGTTCAAATTCGACGCCCATCTTCTTCCTGTCTGAGGAACTCCTGGCGATCGGGGCTTCGATGACCCCCGAATCCAGCGGGACCTCGCCGCGCACGACCGCTATATATCGCTTCTTTACGGTACGATTCTGGAACTGCTTGGATAGAGACCTCAAAGCCCTGTCGTTCTTGGCCACCACCATCACTCCTGAGGTGTCTTTATCGAGCCTGTGCACGATACCGGGCCTCATCTCGCCGTCAGCCTCGGGCAAATTACCGCAATGATAAAGGAGCGCGTTGACCACCGTCCCGGTCATGTTACCGCAGCCCGGATGGACGACTATCCCCGCGGGCTTATCGATTACCACTACGGACGCGTCCTCGTAGAGGATCTTAAGCGGGATGTCTTCCGGCCTAAGATCGTTCTTTTCGGCCGGAGGTATTGTGACTGACACTTCATCAAGAAGCTCGGCCGGGTAACTGGCCTTGGCCGGCTTTCCGTTGATCAGGACAAGTCTTTTCCGGATAAGCGTCTGAGCGAAAACACGCGAATACCCCTCCCCCAAACGCGCTGTGATGACCTTATCGACGCGTTTTCCCGCTTCTTCCGGCGCTATTATGAAATTGAGGTTGTCCATATTTTCCTTGTTGTCATTCGGCTTCAGCACACAGCGGATCCTCACCGGGAACCGATCCCAGCTTCAGTTCTAAGCCTGAGATCCGTTATTGCGTTATTGGGTTGTTGCGTTCTTGAGCGACGCAATAACGAGATTCGCTCACAACGCTTTGTGGATCACGAACCACGAACCACGAGCAACGGGCGACCAGCGGCTAGCCCCGAACCACGATCCACGAATCACGAACGACGATTACACAGCCACACATACAACGCCGAGCCGCAAAAAAATATCCCTATACTGATGATCCTCGCGAGCGTAAGCCCCGGAAGGAATTCCGGCACGTCCCCCCTGAACGATTCCGTAAGGAACCTGAGGACAGCGTAAAGCATCAGGTATATCGCGAAGACCTGGCCATGGAACTTCCTGTGTTCCAGAACCGTCTTCAGTACCAGAAAAAGCGCGAGAAGCGTTAAACTTTCATATAGCTGGACGGGCGATCTCATCACCGTCTCACCGGGGAACACCAGCCCCAGACCGGAAACCTCTTTGCCGTAACAGCAGCCGTTCAAGAGGCATCCCACCCTGCCGATCGCATGCCCCAGAGCGACATACGGGGACATGAGGTCCAGGATGACCGGGAGGGATTGTTTTCTTATTTTTGAGGCGATCACAGCACCGGCGATACCGCCGGCCAACCCGCCGTGGAACGCCATTCCGCCCTCCGAGACCATGAATACCCTTAACGGATGTTCAAGATAGACCCCGTAGTTTATTATCACGTATAAAAGCCTGCCGCCTATCAATCCGCCGAAAAGGATAGCCACCAGAACGTCAAGCACGGTTTCGACATTAAGGCCCTCTCTTCTGGCCTCTCTCAATATCAGCCATGACCCGAGAAGAAAAGCTGAAGCGACGACAAAACCATAAGAATATATAGTTACGGGTCCGATCTTAAATAGTATTGGATGCATGACCTCCCCCAAAAATTAAAGATCTTATTTTCTGCTCTTGATCAACGTCACCGCGAGCATGACCGCTCCGACGGTAATAAAGCTGTCAGCCACATTGAAGACAGGCCATACCTTAAGATCAAAGAAGTCCACCACATACCCCAGCCTCACCCTGTCGAGCAGGTTCCCTATCGTACCTCCGAGTATAAGAGCGAGCGCGAACCTTTCCACGGCGGAATTTACGGCAATACGCAAAGCGATCACGGCAAAGATGATCAGGGCCGCTAAAGCTGAAAAGACAGTAAAAACAAGCGGTCTGGAATTCAGGAAACCAAAGGCGGCACCCGTATTGCGGACCAGGGTAAGATGAAATATGCCTTCCAAAACGGGGACGGAACCGTCCGGTGCAAGACGGTTCAAAGCGATATGTTTTGTGAGCTGGTCTAAAAGGACGACAAAGAGGACCGTCCCCCAGACTACAGGGGCCGGAAAATTACGGCCTTGAAGAGATGTAACAGCCTTTGGCGTGCTCACTCGTTCGTCGTTTTTTCCTCTTTTTCCTGGCACTTGATGCAGTACCTAGCTTGAGGAAGGGCCTTAAGCCTCTGTCTCGGAATAGCGCATCCGCAAAGGTCACAGCACCCGTAAGACCCCTCATCTATCCGTTTGAGAGCTTCTTCCAGATTATAAAGCCTTTCCCTTTCACCTTCGGCAAGTTCAAGGGAGAACTCTCTGTTATAGAGATCGGTAGCCATATCCGCCATATGCAGAGTATAACCGGAAAGATCTCCCGAAGCGTCCTTCTGCGACTTGCTCAGGGTCTCTCCCTTTATACTGCTTATCTGGTCGACAAGCTGCTCCCTCTCCTTCATAAGGTCCTTTTTGATCGCCGAAAGCTGTGCGGATTTGAAAGGAGACTTCCTTGCCGGGGAACAGGCCTTGGCAGCCGTCTTTTTTACGGCCTTCCTCCTGGCGATCTTCTTCAGAGCTGGTTTCTTCACCGGAGCTTTCGTCTTCTTTTTGCCTTTTCCTGCGGTTTTTTTCTTATTTACCATTATTTCTCCTTTCAGAGATGACTTTCGCGCACCGCCCGCACAGGGCCGGTTCACGTCCGTCCTTGCCTACAGTATCACTGTAATTCCAACACCTTGGACATTTTTTTCCGGCCGCGCGTTTTACCCCTATCCTTATGGAACCGTCGGAGGAATCCGCCATCCCGTCTTCGCCCTCATCAGAGACCACGGCCTGCGATACCTTGAAGAGAGCTGGTAAAAGCCCCAAACTCGTCCTTAAAAGCTCCCTCGCGTCTTCCTTCACCGGATAAAGGACAAGACACGCTTCGAGGGAACTGCCTATGAGCCCCTCTTCACGCCTCGCCTCAAGGACTTTCATAACATCGTCCCTAAGCCTCAGGATACGGGCCCACTTCGCGTCAAGCGAGTCATCCTTCCATGCCGCGTTGCCGGTCCCGTGTTTGGGCCAGTCGGCGAGATGCACACTTTCCTCTTTATCTCGAACGGGCACATAGCCCCAGACCTCGTCCGTCGTAAAAGAAAGGATCGGGGCCAGTAGCCGTGTTAAAGTATCGAGTATCCTGTAAAGTACCGTCTGAGCCGACCTTCTTTCAACCGAATCAGGACTTAATATATACAGAATGTCCTTTAAAACGTCAAGATAAAAAGAGCTCACCTCGCATACACAAAAATCGTACGCCGACCTGTACACGCGGTGGAATTCCCATTCGGAATAATACCTGTCTATATCTTCCGCCAGCCCGGAAAGTCTTGAGAGCATCCACCGGTCTGTCTCGGGCATATCCTTCCGGTCGACCTGGTCCGTCGCCGGATCGAAATCATATAGGTTCGAAAGTATATAACGGAACGTGTTCCTTATCTTGCGGTATCCGTCGGCGAGCCTGTCGAGTATCTCCGTGGAGAGTTTTATGTCGCCTTCATAGTCGCTCGACGCCACCCAGAGCCTCAGGATATCGGCGCCGTATTTTTTCATGATCTCCTCGGGGCTGATGACGTTTCCCATGGACTTGGACATCTTCTTGCCCTCGCCGTCGACCACAAAACCGTGTGTGAGGACCTGCCTGTAAGGCGGGATGCCGTTGATCCCCATTGAAGTGATAAGGGCCGCCTGGAACCAGCCCCTGTGCTGGTCGGAGCCCTCCAGATAGAGGTCCGCCGGAAATGAGAGGTCGTCCCTCGCCTTGAGGACCGCCCTGTGGCTTACACCGGAATCGAACCACACGTCGAGGATATCGTTCTCCTTCCTGAAAGACCGGGAACCGCATTTCGCACATTTAAGATCACCTGGGATGAACTCGTTCACATCGCGCTCGAACCATACATCCGCCCCTCCCGTACGAGTAAGCTCGGCTACTTTCCTTATTATACCGGGATTCGTCACGGCCTCGCCGCACTCGACGCACTGTACCGCCGGTATCGGCACCCCCCAGTACCTCTGGCGGGAAAGACACCAATCGGGCCTTGACCGCATCATGGAACCTATCCGCTCCTTACCCGAAGCCGGTATCCAGCGGACGCGCTTCTCTATGGCATCCTCGATCTTCCGTCTCAGCCCCTCATGGTCCACGTTCATGAACCACTGTTCCGTGGCCCTGAAGATTATAGGCTGTTTACATCGCCAGCAATGCGGATAGGAGTGTTTTGTATCCTCGGATAAGACAAGAGAACCATTAGCCTTCATCTTGTCGATTATCAGCGGATCGGCCTCATACACATGGCGTCCCGCGAACTCTCCAGCTTCCCTGTTGAACCTGCCGGCCTGGTCTACCGGCATTATGACCGGAAGTCCGAACTTCTTTCCGGTCACGTAATCGTCTTGCCCGTGTCCCGGAGCGGTATGGACACATCCGGTGCCGTCCTCCATAGTTACGTATTCGGCGGTCACCAGGACTGAATCCCTGTCCAGGAAAGGATGCCGCGCTTTTTTCACCGCAGTCAGGAGTTCTTTACCTATAACCTCGGAGACGACCTTATAGTTTGTCTTCTTAAGCTTTTTCATGAGGCTTTCGACAAGTTCAGAGGCCAGTATCCACGTTTCACCGCCTGCATCGACAAAAGCGTATTTATGTTCCGGATGAAGCGCTACCGCTGCGTTCGCGATAAGCGTCCACGGAGTGGTCGTCCAGATGATGAAGAACGTTTTTCGTTGTTCGTCAGATGCTGCGGGGAATTTCACGTATATGGACGGCGAGACCTTGTCCTCATATTCCACTTCAGCCTCGGCAAGCGCCGTCTCGCATGAACTGCACCAGTTGACAGGTTTGAGGTCCTTGTATATATATCCTTTTTCGGCAAGGTCAGCCAGAGCGAAAAGTATATCGGCCTCGTACTCCCTGGTCAGCGTCAGATAAGGTTCCTTCCAGTCGGCGAAGACCCCTATGCGTTTAAATTCATCACGCTGTATGCCTACGTATTTCATCGCGTACTTATAAGCCTTCTTGCGGAACTCTACCTGGCCTATCTGGTGTTTCGTCATACCAAGCTCTTTGAAGAGTTGATGTTCTACGGGAAGACCGTGGCAATCCCATCCCGGAACATAAGGAGCGTAGTACCCTTTCATGGAGTAGTACTTGATGCAGATATCCTTAAGGAGTTTGTTGAGGACATGCCCCATATGTATGTGGCCGTTCGCGTAAGGCGGGCCGTCATGCAGCATGAACGTCTTCGCCGAGGTCCTTCTCTTCGCGCATATGGCGCCGTATATACCTCTCTTCTCCCACCCGGAAAGCATCGCAGGCTCCCTCTGGGGGAGGTTCGCCTTCATCGGAAAATCCGTTCTGGGAAGGTTCAGCGTGTCCTTGTATTCTTTCGTCTTTTTTTCGTTATCCATAATGTCCGGTCCATGGTTCGTGGTTCAGGGTTCATGGTTCGTGGTTATGGGAAAAAGTATAACCCTTCTTAAGGTCCATGAACTATGGACCTTAACCCTGAACAAAAAATTTTAGATAAATCCCTTAACTATCGGCCCAAGTTTCTCAAGCGTCTTCTTCGGTATCGCTTCTCTTGATGTCATTATCGCGTCCTTGAGGGCCGTCGCGCATGTACAGGCACATTTAAGAGGCATACTTTTAACCGTATTGGCAAGCATGGCTTTCGCTACCTCCGTATTTTTCCTGAGGTTGCTCATGACCATCTCCACCGATACGGTGCTAACCTCGCCTCCCAAATACCAGCAGTCATAATCCGTTATCATGGCCATCGTGGCATAACACATACCGGCTTCCCTGCAAAGCCTGGCCTCAGCCACATTGGTCATGCCAATTACGTCCATGCCCCAGCTCTTATACAGATACGACTCCGCTCTTGTAGAGAAAGCCGGACCTTCCATATTCAGGTATGTTCCCCCATCGTGTATCTTCACATCTATCTCTTTATTGGCTTTGTAGATCGTCTCGCGGAGATCTTCACAGATCGGTTCGGCAAAAGGTATGTGCGCCACTATGCCGTCCCCAAAGAAGGTCATATTCCTTCCCTGGTTCGTCCTGTCCACGAACTGGTCCACAAGAAGCACGTCCAGGGGTTTTATATCCTCCTTCAAACTTCCCACAGCCGCTACGGAAATGACCCTTTGCACGCCAAGAAGTTTGAGCGCGAATATATTGGCCCTGTAATTTATCTCCGAAGGAAGAAGATGGTGTTCATGCCCGTGGCGCGGAAGGAACACGACGTCTTTCCCGGAAAGCCTGCCGATGATAACTTCTGCCGAAGGATCTCCGAACGGGGTCTTCATCTTTTTTCTCTCGACTATCTCAAGACCCTCAAGATCGTATAGGGCGCTTCCGCCTATTACACCTATCGTGCTCATCTCCCCGATACCTCCACTATCTTATTTCTGGATGTCTCGCCGCAAACTATCCGCACCCCGGATCTTTTTACGCCGTAATGCCCCGCGACAAGCTCTATGACCGCTTTATTAGCCTTGCCTTTATCGGGAGCGGCCTTTACATAGACCTTTAACGACTCGCCGTCAGCCGCTACTTCCTCTTTTGAGGATTTTGGTATGACCTTTACGTTTATCCGCATAGAATGACCTCGCGCGCGGGCCCATGATCCCGAAGGTAAAGCTCTCTAACCAAGCCGCGCCGCTATCTGCCCCAGCACCCCCATCACGAAACCCTGCAGCACCCTGAGAAGTATGAACACGATTATCGGAGAAAAGTCGACCGCCCCCAGCTGGAGCGGAAGCCTCCGGAAAGGTTCGAGGATAGGATCGGTCATACTGTAAATTACCCTGGCAATATCGTTATAAGGATCCGCCCCGACCCATGACATTACTATGCGCACCACAAGCACGATATACATGACATTGAACACCAGGTTAAGAAGAAGCGCTACCGCTCTTATGAGTTCGGCGAAGATCACCATCTACTTCCTCCCCGCTGAAAGTTCTTCTGACCTCTTTTTTGCCTTACGTATAGCCTTTACCACGGAGCTTTTCACTCCTTGTTCTTTCAGAAGGGAAAGGGCCGCCTCCGTAGTGCCTTTTTTTGAAGCGACCTTAAGAATGAGGTCGGCGGGGCTCTCTTTCCCGAGTTTCAGGAGAGTCGACGCCCCATAAAGGGTCTGCATGACAAGTTCGCCGGCGGTCAGGGCATCCAGGCCGAGAGACCTTCCTGCCTCCACCATGGCGTCCGCCAGATAGAATAGATAGGCAGGTCCGCTGCCAGATATGGCGGTAACGGCATCGAGATGCTTCTCATCGAGCTCTATCAACTTACCCACGCTCTCAAATATCTCCCTTACTTTTCCTATGTGTGCGGGTTTCCCTCTGTAAGCTATGCAGGTCATCCCTTCGCCTATAAGCGCAGGCATGTTCGGCATAGCTCTCACAATATCGAACTTACCCTTCCCTTTACCCGGAACAAGCGCTGTTCTGATATCCTTAATAGACTTCCCTGCCATAACGGAAATGACGGTCTTTGCGGTCAATTTTCCTTTTATATGTCCGGCCAGTTCAAAAAAGTCCTGGGGTTTAACGGATATTATGAGGATATCTGAAAAAAGAGCTTTCTCCGGGCCGGAAATGACACGTGCGCCCGTAGCCATGGAAAGGGCTCTGGCTTTACGTATATCCTTATCGTTCAAGGAGATATCAATAGGACGAGCCACCCTGTTCTTAACGACAGAACGGGCTATCGCCCCTCCCATATTCCCGCAGCCTATTATAGCTATCTTTAGTCTGGCCATAAACACCATGCACTGGGTCCATCCCGGACCCGGTTATCGGTAATGGTAAAGGTTATCACAATTTATAGGGTAAGTCAATCAGAGGAAGGCCGGAACGTGGGACATGAGATTGTTACTGGTATATTCGTATATTTGTGTATTGGTTATTAGGGCTAAAACGCTAACAAACAACAAAAATAAAATAACGAATATCAAATAACGGACCATGTTATATATGAACAACAATGATGGACTGATCACGAACGGCTAAAAGTACCGTTCCATGAACCGCATGGCCCGGTTCCAGTAGGCCTTTATCGGGTTCATGCCTGTGCTTCCGGAAAGTTTTTCTTCCCGGAGGCAGTCAAGGATGCCAAGCGGCCCGGCGTACGATATAGTTTCGGGGGGGAGCTCTTCAAAAGGCTTCACGAGGAGGGTTCCAGCCCCCACAGGGCAGGGAAATATCTTTTCAAGTCCTTCGATCAGGGATTCGTTCATTGCCCCGTCGCCTGTAACGATCATTCTGGTAGCCTTGTCCCAATCAGGGACCGTTCTCACGCATCCCGCGATCGACAAGAGCCTCGCTTCATCGATGGTCCCGTCCGGAAGCATTACCTCATCAAGCCCGTTCGGCACGGCCTTGCATCCTGACAGGATATCCTCTTTATAGTAAAGGGCGGTGGTTATCCTATCGCAGACGTCAAGAAGGACCACTCCGCACTGCCGGTCTTCTGGCCTGAGCATCCTCCGTGAAAGCGCGTGAGCGGAAAGAATGAAGCCGCCGGGGATATATCCGGCCTCCGAAATACACTTGGCCAGGTTCCTGAGCGCGGAGGAATTTATGGTAACAACGTTCACGTCGGCACCGAGTTTTACCCCGTCGAGATCAAGCGGGTTTTTGATGCCGAACTCTCCGTCAATAGAAAATCCTTTTACAACGCGATGGATAGTCTCGGTATCCAGCGGCAGCCTCAGCGCCGAAGCGATCCTGACAGAGTCTCTTACGTCTTTTTCCGTGACTTCGCGGCCGTATTTCGACAGAAGGACCATCCCATGCGAAGGAATAAGTTTGATCGATGGAGAACTTACCCCCGAATAGACCTCTCTTATACGGCATCCACTCCGTTCCGCGAGGCGCGAGAGGACCTCGGCGACAGACTCCGTGGCTACGCGTGCGTCAGTGACGATCCCCTTGCGTATGTTCCGGGAATCCCCTCTGGCCGTACCATGTATGCAATACTCTCCGTTGGGTCCCCACTCCGCGGCCACCGCGGATATCTCATAAGAACCGGGGTCTATAACGGCGAAGCAGGTCTTACGGTTGTTCTTTTTGAATATTTTGGGTATCATTCGAATCTTTCTATCCGTTCTCTTTTATCTCGCCCCCCCCCGACGGGGCTCAGGATGAATTCGGCCATATGACTTACGCGCGCCAAAAGGCGCGCGTAAGTCATGGCCTCATTCACTTTGGTGCTATTACGGCGTCCCTGAACCTGAGATCTATGTAATTTATGCCCTTTATGTCGAGTTTCGGATCTCGGAGCATGGCCGTGAGACGGTCGATCTTCTCGGAAAAATCGTCCGACCCCATCTTGACCGCTACTCCCTTAATGCCGAGGATTATATTGTTACGGTCTGAAATATCTATGAAGTCAATATCGCCCAGATCACGCGCCATTTTCCTGCGCAGACCGTCCACTATGACCAGACCTTTTTCGAGCATCGCGTTCTTTACGCGCTCGCCCTTTCCAGGAACGTTAAGGAAAAAACCCATACCTTTTATCCTTATGAGCCCTTCCGGTCTCGAGCCGGTCATTATCACCACGGCCTCCCGGTCCACGACCACCCCTCCCGCGTAGTCTATAAAAGCCACAGGCTCCCTGGTGACTATGTCCACTTCTATCCTGTCGGGGAACTTTCTGCGCACCTCTATCTTCTTGAGCTGGGGAAAATCCTTTTTTACGAGGGCCTGTACGGCTTTAAGGTCCACAAGGAAAATACTCCTTCCGGAATACATGCGGTTAAGTTTGATCTCCCCTTCCTTGAAAGGATAGTTCTTATCTTTGTTGACATATATCTCTCTTACGGTAAAGACGTCGCTTTTCAGAAAAAAATGCCTCATTCCGTAAAGCGCCAACACGGCCAACCCGGCGTATATCGCCATCGTAACTACCGTCCCTCCGAGTTTCCCGGAAGACGCGCCGCTTTTTTTCTGTTTCTTTTTTTGCTGTTTCTTCCTCGCCATAACAGACCAGCCCTTTCTTATGCAACTCTTCCATTCGGGGTTACGCCGCTTGAGTTTTCCCTTTTCAGGGCTATCCGGACTATCAAGAGGCATAAGGCCGTAAAATCCATGCCGGCCGATCTTGCGGCCATAGGCAGGAGGCTCCTCTCTGTCATGCCCGGTATCGTGTTCACTTCCAGGACATACGGCCTCCCGTCGTCGCCCAGTCTCACATCTACCCTGGAATACCCTTCACAGCCAAGTGCTCTATGAGCCTTAAGCCCCGCCTCCTGGACGGCTTTATATGTTCTTTCCGGGAGATCGGCGGGAACTATATATTTTGTATCTCCAGCCCTGTATTTGGCCGCAAAGTCATACACTCCGCCGGCGGCTACTATCTCCACGACCGGGAGCGCCCGATCCTCTATCACCCCGACCGTGAGCTCTCGTCCCGGAATGAAACGCTCTATCATGATATCCTCGTCATAAGCGGAAGCTTCGTCCACGGCCTTCCTGAGAAAAATAGGGTCCTTCACAACCGACAGGCCCACACTGGAACCTTCATATCTGGGTTTTACCACACAGGGACAAGGTATGTTCCCAAGCGGCGAGGACTTTTTGACAACTATGTGCTCGGCGATTTTGAGGCCGCAGTTCTCGAATAGTTTTTTTGCCGTGATCTTGTCAAGCGCCGCGCGGGAAGCTTCCGGGCCTGACCCTGTATACGGCATCCCTTTTTCCTGCAGCATCTGCTGCAATGTCCCGTCCTCGCCGAACCTCCCGTGAAGGGCTATAAAAGCCACGTCGATATCCTCCATCCCCTCAAGGGACGGACCGGCAACATCCACGAATTTAGCGTTTAAACCCGAAGCCGTAAGGGCGTCAAAGATCGCCTTACCGCTTTTAAGGCTTATTTCCCTTTCACTCGAGTATCCTCCGGCAAGCACTCCGATACGCCGTTCTTTAAGATCGTTCTTGTAGTCATTCATGGTTTCTCCATATATTACAGGGTCATGGCTTTTAAGGCAAGCTTCCTGTTCTAAAGAACAGGTGTCATGACCTTGATCAAAGCACTTTTATCTCCATTTCCATAAGGATACCGAACTTTTCAAATACACCCTGCCTGACCTTTTCCACCAGCCGCATGTAGTCCTCGGCGTAAGCCCCTCCTTCGTTGATTATGAAGTTCGCGTGCTTTTCCGAAACGACCGCCGCTCCCTCCCTGGCCCCCTTGAGACCGGCCATATCTATAAGTTCCGCGCTTTTCCGGGAGATCCCGGGGGGATTCTTGAAAATACTGCCCAGCGATCTTTTATCCAGAGGCTGTTTGGTCATCTTTTCCTTGAAATCTCTTTTGAGCCTCTCGCGAAGCTTTTTTTTGTCGCCGTTCTTCAGCGAAAAGACGGCCTGGAGAATGACCTCGTCGTCGTCCAGCGACGACCAGCGATAACCGAACACCATATCTTTTTTATCCCGCCATTCCATGGAACCGGTGCTGTCCATTACAAGCACCCTTTCCACAAGGTCCGAGACTGAGGACTTATATCCGGCATTCATCTTTATAGCCCCTCCGACGGTCCCGGGTATCCCCACAAGACCTTCAAGCCCGGAAAGACCGGCGTTGACCGAAGCCGATATAACGCTCCCCAGGGACGCGCCGGCACCAGTCGTGATCGTGGCGCCGTCAATATTGATTTCCTTGAAAACATCTGACGAAAGGTTGACAAGGATCGCCTTCAGCCTTCCGTCGGGAAAAAGTATGTTGCTGGCGTTGCCTATCAGTACCGCGCGTTTACCGAGATCGGTCAGGAAACGTTTGAGGTCCCTGAACTCTTCGGGGCAAAATGGTTCATACCAAACGTCCGCCGAGCCTCCTATTCCGACCGTGGACCTGGAAGGAAGCGAAGCTCCGAACAGGGCCGTCCCCCCGTACTTCGCGGAGAGCTTCTTAAGTTCTTCTTTGATCTTTTTATCCATGACAGGCTCCGTTCTCGAGAGAGAATATCCCCCCCAAGGTTTTCATCCGTCCTTCCTCTTGATCTCTATCTTGCCCTTTTTCCCTTCTTCGATCGCTTTAAGCAGCGGTGCGGCCTGTTCCCTTATATCCCCTGCTCCCAGGACAAGGACCAGATCATTTTTCTTAACTAAGCCGGACACGAATTCCGGAACGTTATTCTTCTCGACCATGGCTATACGCTTGAACCTTTTCGAGTCAATAAGATCATACATCGCCCCTGTCGTCAACATTTCAGCGGGGTCTTCGTGCGCGGAATATATGTCGGTGAGGACCAGGACGTCGGAAGAGTAAAAACATTCAGCAAATTCCTCCAAAAGGTCCTTCGTACGGCTGTAACGATGCGGCTGGAATACCGTGATAACCCGCCCGCCCGTATAATCCCTGGCCGCTTTAATGACAGCCTTTATTTCGGTGGGATGATGGGCGTAATCCTCTCTTATCTCCACGCCCCTAGCCTTTCCCACGAGCTCAAAACGCCTCTTTATCCCTCCAAAACCCGCGAGACCTTCCAGCGCCTTCGCCGTATCAGCGCCCATTTCCAGAGACGCGGCCAATCCGCCCAGTATATTGAGAACATTATGCCTTCCTATTAGAGGGCTTTCCACCCTGGCCGTCTTCTTTCCGCGTACCAGAAGATCGAAACATATTGACTTCTCATGGGCCGGCAGGACGCACGTATAGTCATAAGCCCCGCCTATGCCGTAAGACACCTTCCGCGCGCGTTTCCCCGGGACCATCCTCCTAAGTGTTTCATCCTCTTTGCAATATATGATGAGACCGTTATCGGGCACCCTGGAGAGGAACTCATCGAAGGCCCCCACAAGTCCTTCCCAGGACCCGTGATGCTCCATATGGTCCCTTTCTATATTGGTGACCACGGCGCAGGTTACCGACATCTTCCTGAAATGTCCGTCGCTCTCGTCCACTTCCGCCACTACAATGCCGCCTTTTCCGGCCCTGGCATTACTCGCGAAACGCGACACCTCGCCTCCAACCAGTACCGTGGGGTCTTTTCCCGCGACATCCAGCATACACGCGATGAGACTGCTGGTGGTGGTCTTCCCGTGTGTACCCGTAACCCCGATCGAAAGAGGCGTTCCCTCAACAAGGGCTTTCAGCATATCCGCCCTGAATATGACGGGTATCCCGAACTCACGCGATTTTATGACTTCGGGGTTGTCATCGCGGATAGCGGTGGACCTGACGACAAGATCGGCGTCGGAAGGAACGTTAGACGCCGCGTGGCCTTTTACTATATCCGCTCCAGCTGTCAGGAGCCCCCGGGTAAGTCCGTTCTCCCCAAGGTCTGACCCCGTAACCCTGTCTCCCCGGGCTATGTGTATACTTGCCAGACCGCTCATCCCTATGCCCCCGACACCTATGAAATGTATCTTTGCCATGCGCTCCTTTCCGGAAAGAGCTCAGAGACCAGAGGTCAGAGCTCAAAAAAGTAACACCAGGACAGGCGCGTGCGACGCGTGACAGATGACCCTGTCATATCGATCGTCCCCCGTCCCATGACTCCTACATAACGCGAAGTGTCCGTGAATTGTGAATGGTAAATTGTGAATTGCTGGACCCGAAGCCACCATTCACTATTCACAACTCACAATTCACATGTGTAGCAGTCCCACGCTTTGCGAATCACGAACCACGAAACACGAGCAACCAGCCACGATCCACGAATCACGTTCCTTAAAACATGCCCCCTCTTCACCGGACCTTGCGCTTCACCAGTTTAATGACCTCATCCGCGAGTCTCTTCGCCGCGTCCGGAAGGGACGCCTCTAGAGCCGAGCGGCCCATCTTTATGCGCAGTTCCTCGTCGAACAGGACTTTCTCGATGTCTGACGCGAGCCCGGAGGCGCTTATATCCTTTTCCTCACGATATATAGCCGCCCCTTTCTCCTCAAAGAACCTGGCGTTCGTCCTCTGATTGTTCTTAGGATTCGGATAAGGAACGAGGACCATGGGAAGCCCGTAATACGCCAGTTCAAAGACAGCGGACGCGCCGGAACGGCTCACGGCGGCGTCGGCGGCCGAATAGGCGTCGCTCATCCTGTCCAGAAAAGAGAAGACCCTCGAAGTTATGCCGTTATCCTCGTAGAACTTCAGTATCGCGTCATGATCCCGTTTGCCCGTAAGATGTATCACCTGTATGTCCGCATTCCTTCCCGAGAGCTCTATCACGGCTTCGGCAGAGAGCCTGTTCATGGAACTGGCTCCCTGGCTCCCGCCCATGACAAGCAGGCACTTTTTCCCGGAAGCCAGGCCCATCCGCTCCCTAGCGCCCGCCTTGTCTTTTAAAAGAATATCTGTCCTCAAGGGGTTTCCCGTAAGGACGGTCCTCGCGCCGGCTCCGGGAAGGTATTTTTCGGTGCCTTTAAAACTGAGAGCAACAAGGTTGGCGATGCGGGAAAGAATAACGATGGCCCTTCCCGGAAAATAGTTCTGCTCGTGTATCACAAGTTTGCGTCCAAAAAGCCTGGATAAAAGGGATATCGCGCCGGAGGAGTATCCCCCGAAACCCACTACGACGTTCGGGCGTTCTTTCATAACGATCCATGCCGAATAGAACGTATCGGCCGCGAACTTGGCAAGAAAAACAATGAGCTTACCGGCGTTCAATTTATGTGGCATGGGGTTTACCGAAAGATAATAACACCTGTACCCCGAACTCGAAAGCATCGAGCGGTCAAGCTGTCTTTTCGAGGAAACAAAAACGACCTCCGCTTCAACGTTCGCGAGCTTTGCCGCTAACGCCGTAGCTGGGAATATGTGCCCCCCGGAACCTCCCGCGGC
>JAQVSN010000006.1:0-13417 GCA_028700515.1 Candidatus Omnitrophota bacterium | reverse complement strand
AACTCGAAAGCATCGAGCGGTCAAGCTGTCTTTTCGAGGAAACAAAAACGACCTCCGCTTCAACGTTCGCGAGCTTTGCCGCTAACGCCGTAGCTGGGAATATGTGCCCCCCGGAACCTCCCGCGGCCAAAATTATTTTCATGATATTATCCGGTCGTTCGTGTTTCGCAGATCGTGGTTCGCGAGTCCAGATGATCTTTTCGTAAAATGCATCTTCCCCTGCTTTCGGATCACTAACCACGAATCACGTAAGCATCTTTCTGCCTTTATTTCCCCGCCTCTTTGCCCATATTCAGCACAATACCGATCGCGGCCATATGCCCCACAAGTGAACTCCCTCCGTAGCTTATGAAAGGCAGCGGCAGTCCTTTCGTAGGGAACATCCCCGTCGAAACGCCGATGTTAACGATCACCTCAAAAGATATCAGCATCGCTATCCCCAGAACGACCCGCGACATAAAAAGGTCCCTGATCCTGAAAGATATGCGCATCATGAACCACACGAGAACGCCGAACAGAATAAGAACGGATGCCGTACCGATGAATCCCAGTTCCTCGCCTATGATAGCGAATATGAAATCCGTATGCGATTCCGGCAGGTAAAAAAGCTTCTGTTTTGACTGGCCAAGCCCCACGCCTACGATACCCCCGGAACCGAGGGCGATGAATGATTGTATAAGCTGGAACCCGGCCCCCTTGGCTTCCTTCCACGGGTCGCAGAACGCCACCAGCCGGCGGAACCTGTACGGCGCGCATACGGCCGCTGCCAGGAGCGCCGGGAACATCGTTACGGCGACCGTCCCCAAATGTCTAAGTTTTGCCCCGGAAACAAAAAGCATCATGAACCCGATGAAAAGTATAGCTACAGCCGTACCCATATCCGGTTCGATGAAAACAAGACCGCCAACGAGCCCTGTGACAAAAAGAGGAGGCAAAAAACCATAATATAGGTTCTTGATCAGATATCGTTTTCTGGATGTGAAGTCAGCCAGATATATAACGACCGCGTATTTCGCGAGCTCCGAAGGCTGGAACCCCAGAAAAGGTATCCTGATCCACCTTCTCGCCCCGGCTATTGAACTGCCTATCCCCGGGATAAGTACAGCGACTAAAAGGGCTATCGACACCAAAAGTATCGTTCCGGACCGTTCCCGGATGAATTCCGGCTGTACCGACATACATATCACCGCCGCGGCCCCCCCCAAAGCCAGGTATAAAAGATGCCTTGTGACGAAAAAAAGGCTTTCGCCGTACCTTCCAAAGGCATAGACAGCGCTGGCGGAATAGATCATCACTACCCCGAACATAAGAAGAAGCGCCGATACGATAAAAACTATTTTGGAATCATTGTCCATCTTGACTTATACGGACCTTTCCGGGTCAGGAGCCCGGGATGTTATATTCGCGTTAAGGCTGTCAGCGAGGCTGTCAAGACCGCGGAAAAATCCCGGGGAATTTATGGAACTCTTTCACTTCACGCTGAAATACCTCGCCCCGTTCCTTGTAGCTTGAGAACATATCAAAACTTGAGCACATTGGAGAGAGCAGGACCGCGTCGCCTGAAGCCGCCGAAGCGGAAGCGATCCTCACGGCGTCCTTCATATTCCTGGCAAGCACCACCGGCACCGCCGAGGAAAAGGTCTTTTTCATTTTTTCCTGGGCCTCCCCGATAAGGACCATGGTCTTGACCTTATCCTTGACAACATCCACCACCGAAGAATAATCACCTCCTTTATCCCTGCCTCCGGCTATCAAAACCACTTTTTTCTCGAGAGACTCAAGGGCCCTCCTGGTAGCGTCTATGTTAGTACCCTTGGAATCGTCTATATATTCGATCCCCCGAAAAGTGCCCAGACGTTCGAACCTGTGTCCGAGCCCCCTGAACGTCATGATGCCTTCACGTATGAACTGATCGCTCACCCCCATGATCTTCGCTGCCAGTGCTGCGCAGGCTACGTTCTCCATGTTATGAGCGCCTTCTATCAGAGACCCTTCCCATTTCAATATTTTAGAGATCTCATCACCGAACCTGACCGTAAGCCATCCATCCTGCACGAAGGCGTCTTCCTTGCCGGAAAGCCCGAAAAAAACCTTCCGCGATCTTACCCCCGAAAGAAGCGGGTCTTCCCTGAAAGAAGCGTTAAGGACGGCCCAGTCGGACTCGTCCTGGTTCTCAAATATCTTGAACTTAACCCCTTTGTACTTGCGTATGTTCCCGTGCCGGTCATAATGATCTTCCGTTACATTCAGCAGGATCGCCACCCGGGGTTTGAACTTCTTTATCGTCTCGAGCTGAAAAGAACTCACTTCCACTACGGCCACGCTGTCAGGCGTAAGTTTACTTATCTCCCCGGTCAGAGGATTCCCTATATTGCCGCATACTATTGTGTGTTTTCCCGAAACGGTCATTATTCTGCCTATAAGTTCGGTCGTGGTCGTCTTTCCGTTAGTGCCGGTTATGGCTATCATGGTAGCCGGCGAGAGACTGAATCCAAGTTCCATCTCCCCTATGACCGGGACACCTTCTTTCAGTGCGGCCCTGAGGGCCGGAGATCCGGAATCCACACCGGGACTCACCACCACAAGATCGACATCCCCGCAGAAATCGGCAGTGTGCATCCCTATCTGCGCCTTCACGCCATAGGGAGCGAGGAGATCAAGCCGCTGACGGACAGCCACACCGTCAAGCTGTTCGCTTATCTTTATTTCGGCCCCTTTCTTCGCAAGGAGTTCGGCGGCGGCATATCCGCTGGCTCCAAGCCCCACTATCAGGACCCTTTTACCTTCTAGATCGGTCATTCAACTTCACCTTCCCTGTTCATATATATCCCCGGTGGGGCCCGGTCCGCCTGACGGCCCCCGAGAGACTACCTCACCTTGAGTGTAGCCAGGCCTGCCAAGGCGAGTATCGCCGAGATTATCCATAACCTTATCGTTATCTTCGATTCGTGAAGTCCCTTCATCTGAAAATGATGATGTATGGGTGACATGAGGAATATCCTTTTTTTCCTGAGCTTGTAGGAACCCACCTGAAGTATCACCGACAACGCCTCGACGACCAGCACCCCTCCCACAATGAGCAAAAGGAACTCCTTTTTCAAAAGTACGCTTACTATAGCTACCGATCCGCCGAGCGACAATGACCCGGTGTCGCCCATGAAAACACTCGCCGGATGGCAATTGAACCATAAGAACCCCATAGCCGCCCCCGTAAGAGCGGCGCAAAAGACCGACAACTCCCCGGCTCCGGGAAGATAAAAAACATTGAGATATCCGCTAATCTCATAATGACCGGTTATGTAGCTCATTACCGCTAAAGTCAGGGTTATGAATATCGTACATCCGACCGCGAGACCGTCAAGGCCGTCCGTAAGGTTGAGTGCGTTGGACGATCCGACTATGACCAGCAGAACAAAAAGGATATACACAAGCCCAAGGTCGCATACCGCGTTCTTCAGGAACGGGATATAGAGCTCCGCACCCATGGCCTTGTTCCTGATCACGAAAAGCCCTACGATAAGGGCCAGTCCGACCTGCCCCAGCATTTTAATTTTACCATGGATCCCTTCAGCGCTCTTTTTCTTGAGTTTAAGGTAATCGTCCATGAAACCTACACAGGCAAGCCATATCATTCCTCCGAGGCATAGAATGATATAATCATTATCTATCCGGGCCCATAACAGCGTAGAGATAAGAACAGAAAGTATTATGAGAAGCCCCCCCATCGTCGGGGTCCCTTCTTTCTTGTTATGATACTCGGCAAGCCCCTGTACATGCTCTTTCCTCACGTACTGCCCGGCTTTTACGCGCCTCAGCCACTCTATCAGCGCGGGTCCGAATAATATGCACAGTGCGAAAGCCGTGACCGCGGCCATGCCGGTCCTGAAAGTTATATACCTGAATATGTTGAACCCGAACCAAAGGTCCTTCAGGGGGTACAAAAGGTTGTAAAACACTTAAGAACTTCCTCCATCCTCGCTGAACGCGAACCTTTTAATAGCACGAAAGTGCCTTTTGAAACCATTTTTTTTACTATCTCCGCCGCTTCCCTGTGATCCCGCGCCTCAATGGCCCTATCCCTGCTGATACCCGATGAGACCGCGCCCTCTATCACGTCGGAAGCATGGACTCCCACGGCCACAACAAAATCAACAGCCCTTTCTGCCATGCGGCTGCCGAGTTTCCTATGGAATTCGGAGGTTTTTACCCCCAGCTCCCCCATATCTCCCGAGACCACGCCGCGCCGCGAAGCCCCCCGCTGGTCAAAAAGCACGTTGAGCGCCGATCCAAAAGATCCCGGGTTGGCGTTATACGAATCGTTGATGAACACTACGTCCCCTACCGTCACCTTCTCTATCCTCATTTCAGGGAGACGCGCATCCTTAAGGCTCGAACGTATCTCATCGGGCGTCATACCCAGATATGCCGCTACACCGATCGCCGCGGCCGCATTGTAAACATTGTGCTCGCCCTCCAAAGGCAGATCGTATTTTTCTCCGTTGAGAAGGAATGAATATCCTTCGGCCGCCCGTTCCACCGCGGTTATGTGTATGTCCGATCCCGGATCACGGCCGAATGACCTCACGGCAAAACCGCATTCATGGACCTTTGAAAGGAATTCGTCATCCTTGTTAAGGAACGAGATACCGTTCTTCGGCAATAGATCGAGAAGACAGATCTTCTCAAGAAAAACACCCTGTCTGTCGCGGAAGAATTCCAGGTGTCCGTCCCCGATATTCGTTATTACTGCCGCATGGGGCCGGGCTATCGAAGCAAGCTCCGCGATCTCCCCGGGATGATTGGTCCCTGTCTCCAGCACAATGACCTCATGGTCCTCTTCCAGGTCAAAAAACGTCAGGGACAAGCCTATAATGTTATTAAATGACTTCCGGCTTTTCAGTACTTTATATTTTGATGAAAGAACATGCGAAAGGATCTCTTTTGTCGTGGTCTTGCCGTTGGTCCCGGTAATGCACACAACGACCGCTCCTGTCCGGCTCCTTAGCGCGGAAGCGATACTTGCCATTGCTTCCCGCGTGTCCGGAACCGATATTACGGTCTTTCCCGCCGGGACAGCGAGCGCTCCCTTCCTTTCTGTTATGACTCCGGAGGCTCCTTTCTCCAGGGCATCGAGAATAAAGTCGTTGCCGTCAAAATTCCGGCCCTTTATCGCTATGAAATAACTTCCCGGAACAATATCCCGCGTGTCGGTGCAGAATTTTTTTATGTCCGCCGCGCCGCCGCACTCGAGCGTGCCGCCCGTTATATCTACCACGTCCTCAACGCTGATCTCTATCATATCTCCCCGAGCTTTTATCAAAAACCCATCTCATTGAGTATGTTCGCCGCTACCTCTTTATCGTCGTAATGCGTCTTCAGTTCGCCGATTATCTGGTGATCCTCATGGCCCTTTCCCGCTATTACCACGACATCCCCCTTGCGCGCCATCCCCAGCGACTTCCGTATGGCTTCGGTCCTGTCCTCTATTATACTATAGTTGCTCCTTGCGGATATCCCCTTTCGGATCTCGTCCAATATGTCAGCCGGTTTTTCCGATCTTGGGTTATCGCTGGTGATCACCACATGGTCGCAGATATCCGAAGCGATCCTTCCCATCACAGGCCTTTTGGTCCGGTCCCGGTCCCCTCCGCATCCAAAAACACAGATAAGTTTTTTGTCCGACAGCGTCCGCATCGCCTTGAGGACGTTCTCCAGCGCATTCGGAGTATGAGCATAATCAACATAGACCCCGAAAGGCGCCTTGCTGGATACTGCATCCAGCCTCCCCGGAACATGTTTTACCGCCTCAAGCCCTTTCACTATCGTTCCGAGATCGAGCCCGCTTGATATAAGCAGCGCTGTGACGCCCAGCATGTTGTAAACATTGTGGGTCCCTATGAGCCCGGTCTTTACATTAGTTCTACCCAGCCCCTCGGCGGATATCACGAATTCCGTTGAATCGCTCATAAGCCTTAAGTCCGTTGCCCTCACTTCAGCTTTCGGCCCTAGCCCGAACATCACTACCCTTCCTACCTTAATCCCGGGCTCAAGCCCCGCCACCATCGGATCGTCGGCGTTAAGCGCGGCCGTTCCGGAAGGTTTCAGCATTTTGAATATTTTGGCCTTGGCAAGAAGATAGTCTTCCATACAGCGATGATAGTCAAGATGTTCCGGCGTCAGATTGGTAAAGACCGCGCCGTCAAGCTCGAGCCCCCGTACCCTCCCCTGGTCCAGCGCGTGGCTTGATATCTCAACAACCGCGGCCTTTTTTCCGCATGAGGCCATCTCCCAGAGCATGCGGTTCAGCGTTATAAGATCGGCCGTGGTCATAGACGCTCTTTTAAGGTCATCTCCGCATGTCTTGTTGAATACCGTGCTCAAAAAACCGCATTTTCTGCCAGAAGAGTTAAGAACGCTGTCGGCCAGAAATACGGATGTGGTCTTGCCGTTGGTCCCGGTGACCCCATAAGTCTCAAGGCGCGAGGACGGGCGCTCGAATATACGCCCGGCTATATGCTCCAATGCCTCAAGAGTATCGGAGACTACTAGAACTTTCTTCTTTTCAGGGTCCGTGAGTCCGGATACCTCTCTTTCGGCTACCACGCCGGACGCACCCGCGGCAAAAGCCCGCTTTATATGATCATGACCGTCGCAAACGGTCCCTCTCAGGGCTACAAAAATATCTCCCCGGGAAACCTTTCTTGAGTCTATCTTGACATTATCCCTTCCCGCCGACAATGCGTTCAGGAACCTGTCCAATTTTTCGTTCATCTTTTCTCCCTTGATTTGACCGGACACGTTTCCTCATAACACATACTGTTCTTAAGTGATCCGGACGTTCATATGTCGGAAGGCGGGAGCCGTCTTCCACTGGTAGCCAAATACTCAAGCGATCTCTCGGCGATACGCCTGAAGGCCGGCCCGGCCACCGTGCCCCCGAAATGTATCGGTCTGGGATCGCGCGCCGTGATAACTATTACAACTTTCGGGTCATCTTTCGGCGCAAAACCTATAAAGGACGCGTTGTACCTGTTGGGATAATAACCTCCCGCCGGACTCGGGACCTGTGCGGTTCCCGTCTTTCCGCAAAGCTCGAACAGCTTGGACTTGGCGGGTGCGCCCGTCCCGTCCGTCACTACCCTGGCGAGGATCTCACGCATCTTTTGGGAGGTCTCTTCCTTGATAACTCTACGGCGTACAGCAGGCTCGAATTTCCTGAAAGTGCGGCCTTCAGCGCTTGTGATCCTGTCTACAACATACGGCTTGACCAGGTATCCGCCGTTGGCTATGGCTGCCGTTGCGGCCGCGAGCTGTATGGACGTTACGGCTACGCCCTGTCCTATAGGTATGGTGGTTATATCACTGCGTGACCACACATCAGGCGGCCTTACCATCCCCGCGATCTCCCCGGGAAGATCAATGCCGGTCTTCTCCCCGAACCCGAACTTTCTCATGTAGTCATGGATCACCTCAGGCCCTGCTTTCTGGGCCGCTTTCACGGTCCCGATATTGCTGGACCTGGCGATAACATCCTCGAACGACAGTTTACCGTAAGGATGGTAGTCGTTCAAAGTGCGCTTCGCTACCTCCCACTTCCCCATTTCGCAATCGAAAACCTCGTCGGGGGTCACTATACCCGCGTCCAGGACGGCGCTGGCGGTCACGACCTTGAACACGCTGCCCGGTTCAAAGATGCTCACCACGGCATGGTCCTTCATAAGTTCTTTTGACCCCGCGCCAGGCTTGTTGGGATTGAACCCCGGGACATTAGCCAACGCCAGGACCTTTCCGGTATAGGGATCCATAACCACTGCCGACGCACTGGAAGCGTTGAACTTCTCAAGCATGGCATAAAGTTCGTCCTCGACTATATACTGTATAACACCGTCTATGTTCAGCACAAGGTTGTATCCGTTCTGGGGAGGGGTAGATTCCTTTTCTTTCAGAAGCACGGCCTTCTGTTTGGCGTCCCGTATCATGTGTTTCCAGCCGGGTTTACCCTGAAGACGATCGTTATATAGAGCTTCCAGACCTTCAAGCCCCTCGTTATCGATATTAACGAAACCAAGAAGCTGGGAAAGCATTGCATCGTTGGAATAATAGCGTTTGCTCTCCGTAAGGAAATACACTCCTTTGAGCCTGAGTTTCGTTATCTTTTCAGCCTCTTCCGGTGAAAGTTTTCGTTTGACCCATACAAAGGACTTGTCCCGATCAAGTTTCTCGGCGAGAGCGTTCCTGTCAAGGCCAAGGGTATTGGCCAGGATAGAGGCCGTCATATCCTTATCCGATACGCCTTTAGGATCACAATACAGGCTCTGGACGTCAAGGTTTATGGCAAGGGGTTCCATGTAGCGGTCATAAATGGTCCCGCGGCGCGGCTCAAGCTTGATCACCATGTTATGCTGCCCGCTGGCCATTCCGGTGAAAGTGCCGAAGCTTATTATCTGGAGGGCGAAGAGACGCAATAAAAGCGCGAAAAAGAGAGCTACGAGCAGGAAGAAGACCGCATACTGGCGAGACCTGTACATTGGACCTTTCTAATAAGTTTTCGGCGTGCTGTCATCGTCGCGTCCGGGCTTCGGCGCTTGTCGCGAAGAGATCGAGCACGCGTCCCACAAACCCCTCACGCGGCGCCGCTCCATCTCTGTCCAACTGCGCAAGCTGGTAGCTCTTCTCGAGACCGGTGCGCTCGTTAGCGAACCGTATTTCCTTGCCGTCCAGGGACCTTAAGAGGTTCCTGGGCGACTCCAGTTTCGAAAGATTATACATCAGTTTGGAATTGTCGTCTACCAGTGAGGAGAGATAGTTCTTGTTCTGCTGGATAGAGTAGCCTGTCTTGTATATCTCGATCTGTTGGTGGACATAACACGAAGCAATGACCGTCAGGCCCACGGCGATCGCCATGAACTTTCCAAGCCTTAGCTCGCTCATATTGTCCTTTCTGCCACTCTAAGTTTAGCGCTGCGGGACCTGGGGTTTAAGACCATTTCCTCTTCGGCGGGGACCAGGGGCTTTTTGTTCACCAGTTTCACAAGCCCTTCTTTCGAAGCATCCCTGAAAATATTTTTTATGATCCGGTCCTCCAGAGAATGGAAAGATATCACACATATCCTCCCTGAATGGTTCAAAAGACTAAGTGCCTTCTTTACCCCGTCCTCCACGGAATCAAGCTCGTCGTTCACGAATATCCTGAGGGCCTGGAACGTCCTGGCGGCCGGGTGCAGTCTATAACGCTTGTAACGGGCTCCTGCCGCGCGAGCTACTATTTCCGCCAGGTCCTTGGTGGTAGATATCCTGGTCCTTCTTCTCGCGTCGCATATTGCCGCTGCGATCCTGCGGGAGTGCCTTTCCTCCCCGTACTCAAAGATAATGTCCGCCAGTTCTTCCTGCCTGAAGGTGTTCACCACATCAGCGGCAGGGATCCCCTTTCCCGGGTCAAAACGCATATCCAGAGGACCTTCTCTGATGAAGCTGAAACCTTTTTGTGCGTCATCAACCTGGAATGATGAGACGCCAAGATCAAAAAGCGCTCCGTCCACTCCCTCTATACCCAGGCTTTCAAGAACAGCGTCCACATTCCGGAAGTTGTCATTGACCACGACAACCTCACTCCCCGCGCCTTCCAGTCTTTCTTTTACCCTTTGAGCCGCTTCCGGGTCCCTGTCGATCGCTATGAGATGTCCTCCCGGTGATATCTTCTCGAGGATCGCTTCGGAATGTCCCCCGCCTCCGGCAGTAGCATCAAGAACCACGTCTCCGGGTACAAGACTGAGGCCGTCAAGGCACTCTTTTAGCATCACCGGAAAATGCAAATGCGATCCTTTTCTTTACTTGTCCTCGCGGATTATCTTGTACAAAGCCGCTACCTGGTTCTTGTAGAACTTGTTATAGACCGTCATGAGGTCTTCCTTGCTTACGGCGTCTCTCCCGCCCATTTCCCTCATGCCATCCACGCGTTTCTTGCCGTAAATGGATCCTCCTATCTGGCAGGCCTGCAGGTATTTTTTTTCATTCATGATAACTCCCGTCAATTAAATATTAGATCATTTTCCGTCTTTGATCGTCAGATACCCTTTGTCGCCGACACCCGACGAAGCGACCACGTACTGTTTGACCCCAAGATGGGACATCCCGGACGGCAGTGCCCGGGCCTTTTTTATGCGCTCTATCATGTTCACAGAGTTAATGAACTCCACCTTTTTCTTATGGAACTGTATCGCGCATCTTCTGTACATGTGTCACCCCCCTTCCCTATTCCGTAATAAGTCTTTCCGCTATCTCTTCGTAGTTGTCCTTGGTCGCCTTGTAGAAATCGGCGTACTTTTTCTTGTCCCATATCTCAAAACGGTTGGCTACGCCTATTATCATTATGTCTTTTGAAAGGCCGGCATATTCCTTCAGGTATTCGGGCAGAAGTATCCTCCACTGGCCATCCGGCACACATTCAACGGCGCTTCCGAAGAACATACGGTTGAACTTCCTGACTTCGCTTTTAGTGAAAGGCATTGCCTTGAACTTAGCTTCCTGGGCTTTCCAATCGTCTTCCGTATGCACAAAGAGACATTCGTCAAGCCCGCGGGTGACATAAAGTCTTTCCACGCCCTTCTCGGTTATCGTCTCACGGAAGCGCGCGGGGATTATCACCCTGTTCTTCTTATCAACGCTATGTTCGTACTCTCCTATGAACATTCCACTTTCCTCCACTTTGCACCACAATTACGTTAACAAGTATACAATAGCGCTTATTGTTTGTCAAATCGCTTTCGATGTTTGTCAGACATCGGGCAACAGGCATATTCCGGCCTTGATCATTCTCGCGGGATCGCGATAGATGGTCTTCTATTGAGGGGATGCTTAAATGTTAGAAATGGGCCGCAAGATGATGTTACCTGAGTGAATTGTGAATGGTGAATGGTTGATAGTGAACAGTGAATGCGGGCAGCGGGACGATGACGATGAACAACAAACTATTATTCGCTCAACCGGGAATAACAAAAAATAGTGAACGGAACATGCGGATCTGATCTACCAGTAGAGTTTTTCAAAGCGGTCTGAATAGCGGCTGATCCATTCCTTGGAAGCTTCCTGCAGCGACATCTCTTTTCCGGTCTGGAGCGACCTGAGGACCCTGTATTCCTCGATAAGATATATCTGTTCTATGAGCTTTACCTTGAAGGCGTCCGCGAAGTTCGCGAAAGACACACCGACCCTATACAGTCCTGTTTCATCGGCCTGGGAATGGACAACTTTGGCTTTTATATGAAAGACCTTGTCGTAAAGCGGCATCTGTATATCGATCAGCTTTCCCTCGAGGACGTTCCTTTTAGAAAGGAACATAAGCCCTCCCTCGCTTACGTTCACGGTCTCTGTCTTTTCAGGCTGCTCATCTGCTTCCTTGAACTCGAGCGGGCTTACCAGTAGATGCCGTATAAAACGCCTTTTTTCGCTGCCTTCCATGCTGCCTTCTTCGCGTTAAACAGATCCTATTCCCTTATCCCGGATACGACTTCGCATCGAACAGGTATAAGGGTTTTTACATCCTTAAAGCAGGTTGCTCTCGGCAAGATCCTTTTCGAGCTTCAGAACAGCCTCCTTGAGCTTAGGGAAAAGTTTAACGTTGATATTTACCCCTTTGCCCGTCGGGACCTTCTCCCCGCCCTGAGGCGGTTGTGTCCAGATGCGGATGTCAATTACGTCATTACCCTGGTACTCGGAAATACGCACTTTAACATCCTGGTACTTGTTCTTTTCAAATACCGCTACGTCTTTTTCCATACGCGCCTCCTTTGATCTAGGCAGCGACATTATTATTACTATTAAGAATAGTATACTATTCAGGCTGAAAAAGCAAATTATATATACCGGACGGGCTCAATCCAGTTTTTTCCGGCTGAATATCATGGTAAAGCAGAATACGGCCAGAGATATTATGGCTAACCATGACAAGACCATGAAAACGACCCCGGCCAGTCTCATGCCTTTCCCTCCCTCTTTTTCCAGGCTATCTTGACCATGACGGCTATAACTATGAAAATGACACAAAGTCCCGCGCGCGTAGCGATCACATAAGGCCTGTTCGCTTCCGGAACATTATCCATCCTTATAATGGGAAGCCATTCCTGCAAGAACCAGGCGGCCAGGACGCTGAGGAGAAAGATCGGGACAAGGTACTTGATCACGTACTTGTAAAAATGCGGTATCCTCATATCTGCCCCGTGATGGGCCTCTTCCCAGGCCTTATCTATGCCGAATACCCACCCGAATAGTATGACCTCCACAAGGGCGAAAAGAACGAGGCAAAAGGTCCCTCCCCAAAAATCCAGTTCATCCACTACTCCCTTACCCAGAAAAAATATGGCCGCGTTACAGAGAACGAAGGTTATCGCCCCGAAGATCGCCACGGCTTTTTCCCTGGATATATTGAACTCGTCCTCGAGGAAGGCTATGGCCGGCTGGGCCAGGGACACCGAGGAAGTGACCCCCGCGAGGAATAGAAGCGCGAACCATAAAAATCCGAATACCTCCGAAAAAGGCATACCCGCGAATATCTGCGGCATGGTGACGAAACCCAGGTTAAAAGCTCCCGAACCCGCGATATCTGACATCGCCGCGGGCCCGAAGAAAATGAAAGCTGCTGGTATTATTATACTGCCCCCTATCACCACTTCGGCCATCTCGTTCATACTGACAGCTGTTAGCCCCGAGAGCACGACGTCGTCGCCTTTTTTCAGGTAAGAGGCGTAAGTCAATATCACACCGATACCTACGCTCAGGGTGAAGAAAACCTGCCCTGTGGCGGCAAGCCACACTTTAGCGTCGGCGAGCCTCGAAAAGTCAGGGTTCCAAAGATATCCGAGCCCTCCCCACACATTCCAATCCGGACGTAATGCATCTGGCGCTCCAAAAGTAAAGACACGTATCGCCAGGATCACTCCCATGACAAAGAGCGTGGGCATGGCGAACCGGCAGAACCGTTCGATCCCGCCGCGTATCCCGGACCGTAGAATAAGCATATTCACCGCGAACGTTATCAGGAAGAAAACATAAGCCGGCGCCATGCTGGAAAAGAACTGGTTCTTCTCCAGCCCCTGGAACCCGCGGAGAAAGGCCTGCATAGAAGAGTGGTCCATAATGCCGGAATACCTGTGTACCAGGGAAAAAAAACTATACGCCAGCGTCCAGGACTCTATGTAGGTGTAATAGATAAGGATGACAAGAGGACCGAATATACCGATGACGCCGAAATACTTTATAAAACGGTTCTTACGCCACAGGCTGTGAAAAACACCGGGCGCGGATGAATGTCCGAACCCTCCGCCATAGCGGCCTATTGCCCACTCGACCCACATGATAGGTATTCCCAGTAAGACAAGAGCGATAAAGTAAGGTATCATGAAAGCCCCGCCGCCGTTCTTCG
>JAQVSN010000005.1 GCA_028700515.1 Candidatus Omnitrophota bacterium | reverse complement strand
CGATGCCCGCCTCCCAGAAGGAAGCCATTGATCAGATAATGGCACAATTATTACGGGCGTCAGCTTGACAACCCGATGACCCCGTGCTATACTTCACGTGAATTGGCTATATTAGGTTGATAATAACAAGAGGAGGTGTGGTAATGCAGAAAGCGTTGAAGGTAATGTTCGTTTGCTGCGTAGTAGTGGCTATGATAGGCATGGCTACTCAGGCTTATGCCCAGGATCCGGCCAAGAAGCTTGGCAGAGGTCTTGCCAATGTGGTGACCGGGTGGGTGGAACTTCCGAAGAACATCTATGAAACCAGCGTTGAAGAGAACGTTCTTTCAGGCCTCACGATGGGTCTTGCCAAGGGTGTTGGCATGACTATTGTGAGAACTGGCGCCGGCGTTTACGAGACGGTGACTTTCCCGTTCCCGATCCCGGAAAACTACGCGCCCGTGCTACAGCCCGAGTTCGTGTTTAGCGAATAGTAAGGGTTTCGGAGAAAAAGGGGGACGATCAATCGTCCCCCTTTTTTTTTATTCCGGCGGCGTAACCGTTTACAACCTTCATCTTTTCTGTTGTATTATGAGTAGAACCATTCTATAATATCGCGTGTTCATAAACACAAATTAGATGTACAGAGAGGCAGGATGAAATGGGAGAAAAGCGAAGATTTATGAGGTTCAACGTCCTGATGGACGCCATCTGCAGGACGGGGAACTCAATGCGAAAATTGAAGATCAACAATTTCAGCAGGGAAGGATTAGGAGTTCTATCACGAGAATGTATGAATCCCGGAGATCAGGTCGAGATAGAAATGTCAGTTCCGGGCGACAATATGCCGGTAGTCTTTCTCGGGGAGGTTGCATGGGCGATGTCCCCGGAAGCTGATAATCAGAACTATCGCGGGGGCGTACGGTTCAAAGATATAAAAAATTCTGATCGCAGCCGTATCCTTGGGTATATATACCAGAAATGGATCATGCCCGCGGGCGTGGCTCAATAAAAAATAACGGAGGAAGAAGTAATGGACCTTAATGACGAGCAGAAAAAAGATGCAGTTTCCGATGGTGTCCCGGCCGAGCCTGTATCCCCCCAGACAGCGCAGGCCGGACAATCCCCTGCCCCGGGCGAGGCCGCCGAGGTAAAACAGAAAAAAGAGAATATGCCCAAGAGCACCACTCCAGCGAAACCGACGGAATGCGCTGCTTGCGGCAAACATTTAAAGAAAAAACTGTGGCATTACCGTAATGGGGCATACTTTTGTAATAGCCGTTGCTTCCATCGCAAGGTGGAAGAAGACAAGAAAAAAGCTGAAGCGGCTTCCAAATCTTGAGCTCCTTTCCTGTGACGAGTTTGTAAGATAAGATCACAACCGAAAGGGACGTATTTTAAGAAAGTTCTAGATCGACCATGTCTCCGGTTTTTATCCTTTCAGCGTGCCTTATTGGCGAGAAGTGTGCCTATGATGGACTAGGGCGCATCTCAGATAAGGCTGTCTCTCTTAAAGCGAAGTACGACTGTCTGCCGCTCTGTCCGGAACTTCTAGGCGGGCTCGGATGTCCCCGCGAACAAGCGGAGATCGTGGGAGGAACAGGAATAGATGTCCTCTCTGGGGGCGCCCGCGTTGTTTCCGTCCAGGGGACAGACGTTACTCGTTCATTTATTCTTGGAGCCCTCAAGACACTATCCATCGCCCGTTCGTGCGGCGCTTCATCGGCCGTAATGCGGTCTAACAGCCCCTCTTGCGGAAAATATCGCGTGTATGACGGCACCTTTACCGGCACCTTAAAAGAAGGAATGGGGGTTACGTCCGCTTTGTTGTCGCTTGAAGGTATCTCTGTTCTTTCGGAGACTGAGATAGATGATGTTTTCCGGGAATGAGTACGTTGAACTTCCAAGCCGCTTCCGTTGTGTTTTTTGACGCAACGCCTGATTGAAAATTCCTTTTACAGTGTTATAATATCAGAGTAATGTTATCGTCAAGGCGAAGAACAGGGCGAGATCTTACTATTAAATCAGCCTTTTGAACGAATCCAGGAGGCTTTTGATGAGCCATAAAGAATGCATTTTTTGTGAGATCGCGAAGGGCGCCGTACCCGTAAAGAAGGTTTATGAGGACGAGGACCTTTTGGCTTTTTGGGATATTGCCCCACAGGCTCCTTCGCATTTTTTGATAATTCCGCGGAAGCATATCGAGTCCATCAATGATCTGGGGGATGAGGAGTCCACAATAGCCGGTAAGATGGTGATCGCAGCAAAGAGGATATCGGCTATGTCGGGGATCGATAGATCAGGATATCGTTTTGTGATAAACTGCAATAAGGATGCCGGGCAAGAAGTATTTCACCTGCATGCCCATGTGCTTGGCGGCAGGAAATTCAATTGGCCACCGGGTTGACGGCTTGAACATCCCAAAGGGGAGGATAATGAAGAACGCTGAAAGAAGGAAGTTCCCAAGGATAAAGGATAAGGAAATAGCCGTGAAGCTTTCGGGAGAAGGTTTCAATACTATTACTCAAAGCTTGGATGTGAGCGCCTCCGGCATATACTGCAAGGTCGATAGGCGTATTCCGCTTATGACACGGGTGCAGTTGGCGCTTGTGATCCCGGGCAAGACCTCATCGCATGCCAATACGCTCAAGGTGGAAGGAGTGGTCGTGCGGGAGCATCCCGTGATCAACAATGGGAAGGTACAGCATTACGATGTGGCCATATTTTTTGACTCCCTGTCCCCGGAAGAGCGCAGGATGATCACCCAGTATATTGAAACAAAAACCTCCAAGAACTGATATGGTCAGAATATTAGCCACCTGTCTCGGTCCGCAAAAACTTATCCTTAGCTTATAGGAGAATGAAGATGGGATACCATACTTTCCCAAAGCCGGTAAAGATCGTGGCAAGCCTGATCTACAGGCATGAAGGACAAAGGGACAAAGCTGTCGCAGGTCTTATTCGAAAGTTCGGCCCGATCGATGGGCCGTCCATGGACATTGATTTCGACCAGACCGACTATTATTACCCGGAATTCGGCGCTCCTCTTAAGCGCCGGATGATATGTTTTGCAAGGCATTCCAGCCTCGAAAAGGCATGGGAGATAAAAAGGGTATCGAACGCTATGGAGAAGGCGCTTGAAAACGGTGGGAAGAGGACCGTGAACATTGATCCCGGGTATTTGAACGATTCCAAGCTGGTCCTTTTCTCGACCAAGGACCATGCGCACAGGATATATCTCTCAAAAGGAATATTCGTGGAGTTGACCCTTCAGTACCGGGCCGGAACGTTCCGGCCCCTGAGTTCCACATATCCGGATTACGCTTCGGAGAGAATGGTCTCATACTTTAACGAAGTCCGTTCAGTCTATATGAAGGGCTTGATGCCGGACTCGACCCGAGGCCGTCGTAGGAGTTTCGATGTTATTCAAAAGTAAGCATGCGAACGTAATTGTCTATTCGTCACTGGTAATTGCCCTTGTTATGGTCTCGACGCTCGCTGGGTTCACGATCTATGTCCAGTGGAAGGAAGACAGCTTTGCCCACAAATACCGAAGTTCCATCTACAAATTATCCGCGGAGATATTCCGTCCGGATCTTTCCCTTTCAAATGTACTGGTCAAGCTTTGGGAAGACTCTCCGTTCGGTGCCGTGCCGGTATTTGAGGGGAGCCTCAAAAATGGAACAAAGAAGACCATTACAGCCGTGACTGTTGAAGTGATCTTCAGCCGTCCGGACGGATCGGTAGTGTATAAAGATTGGGTTCAGCCCTTTGGAGGCCAGGATTTTGTCTCTGTAGGAACCGCTTTCGGACATGCTGAACATACGAGGAACATATTACTTCCCGGTGAGGGAATGTCGTTTTCCCACCTTCTCAAGAATTGCCCCCGAGAGGTTATTTCGAGCATAAAGAAAAAAGCCTTATTTACAAAGAAAGGCAGCAGGGACGGTCTTGTAATGGAATACTCCATCCGGGGGGTGAGCTTCCTGTGAAGAAGATCGCGATCGTGCTGGTGTTCCTGATTTTGGTCTCGGCCGCTTGCATCGGGCTCGCTTTCCTATATGTTGATCTAAGTATCCATCGTACGATCGTTTACGAGGCTACTTTAGGCAAGATGCCGCACGGATCTCTGACCATAGACCGCTATCTGACTGAGAATAAGGTCGTATACAAAAGCGTTTCGGAACGTCCTTATGACAGATCCTATAGACAGAGCGTGGAAAGACTGATCCTGGAAAAAGAGGGTAAAATACCGCTCAAATATGCGAGGGAGGAAGGGAAGGGGCGCCGTGCTTCACGGCTTACACTGCTCTGCCAGAATTTCGATAAAACCGACTATCTCTTTTTGGAGCACCCGCGGTTCTTAACGATGAAGAGTTTTGAGACCGGAGAAAAAACATCAATTATCACGCCTTACAGTGTGTTGACCTATCTGGGACTTTTCGAACGGTACAACTTCTGGAAGAAAGGGACCCAATACTTCGAGGTGATGATACCTTGTAAAGGGCCGGTCCCTTTGATGAGGGACAAGGGGGCCATACGGGAACATGAAGAAGGGTTTCTGACGGTCATGGGAAAACGGACAGCGGTAGAGTCCTATAAGGTGGTTTCCAAGGGACTGCCTGAGGCCACTCTTACCCTGACAAAGGATAACCATATGCCTGTGGCTGTTGAATTCAGGGATCTGGACCCTAAATATATGCTAAAGTCATGCACTGAAGATCCCGCTGAAAGGTTGAGAGTTGTGTTAGGCCCCTTGTTGGGAACCGTAAAGAATAAACTGCATGAGGAATGGACCGTTTCCGAAGAAGTTCCCCAGGAGAGGACCTCTCTTCCCTTGGTTACGAATACCCAAATAGAGATCTCCGCCGAACCGCCCCCCTCGGAAGAGCTAGTGAAGGAAGTCTTTTTTGAAGCTGATGGTCTTATTGTTTCCGGAAAGATCTGGGCTCCTCCCGGAAAGGGACCATTTACCGGTGTACTCTTCGTGCAGAAGGACGGTCCCATTACAACGTTCGAAGAGCTTTTGGTCGAGGCTTTGGCTGAAAAGTTCACAGATGAAGGGTATATGTTCTTTGCCTATTCCCCCCCCGGTCAGGGGAAAAGTCAGGGGTTCCTGGCGGAAGCAGATGATACGCGAAGGATCCGCACAGCCATCGCAGCACTTTCCCACCTCAGGAACGATCCCAGGATCGATCGCGGAATATCTGTGATCATGGGACACATGGGAGGAGCTTACATCGCGCTCAAAGCATCCGAGGCGATTTCGGGATACCAAACGTGCGTTGTCGCCATATGCCCTTCTTTTAACTATCTAAAAGCCGGTATTGATGCCGGAAGAGTCTTAGAGTACCTATACCGCGTACTTGCCTCCGAAGGAATAGGGCCTTTTGAGGCGGGTTATATGAGGAATGTCTCCGAGTTGATGAAGGAACAGATAGATACCATCGCTTCTTCAACGGAAAAATACGATTATTTCATGGGGGTTCGCCTCCCGGCCGGGGCCTACAGGGAGTACATGGACAGAAAACCCATGAATGCGATAACTCGGGCTCAGGCTCCTGTACTATTGATCCTGACGAAAAAGGATGTCGAATCAAGCCCAAAGGAGATAGAGGCTCTTAAGACATCATTGTACAAGAACAGCGATGGCGGCAGATTGGCGTTATTTAACGATCTCGATACGTCAGTAGGAAGGCTCGAGAGGTCGGAAGATAAATTTTCATTTTTTCTGGCGAATGACGCAATAAAGACCATGTTGGATTGGATAAAAACGCAGGAAGCCAAGCCCAGAAGCTTATCTGGAAAGCTTAATGAAGGCGCGCAATAAGCGTAAGTGCCGGCTTCTCCCGGTCTAGTCATGACCTATTTGTGCTGGATTGACTTTGCAATTACAATATGATATATTGCCAGAATTACGAAGGGGCATGGATGCATAGATATATAGGTTACGCTTTGTTGGTATTACTGGCTTTAACGTATTCGGAAAGCCGTGTCTGGGGTGCGGATCCTGTCATGGGGACAGCCGCGGATCCTGTTGCCCCTCCGAAGATGGTTGCGGCAGCAAGCGCCTCGGACGATCCTGCATACGCAGCCGGCCCCATACAGAAGGCCCAGCGAGGGTTCGTGAACACGGTGTTCGGGTGGACGGAGTTTTTCAAGCGGATCACAGAGAAAACACAGGAAGCGAAAAATCCGTTCGCCGATATGCTAATAGGAGCATGGGAAGGGACTTGCAAGGCATTCGCCAGGACAGCTTCAGGGGCCTCCGAACTTGTAACTTTCCCGATAGGGCGGTACGATAAACCGGGAATCCTTCCCGATATGCCGGTCAGGGAAAAGTAGCTGTGTTTTCAGCCATTTTCACATCATGAACTTTAAGGTAAGGATCTCATGAAGCTCAAACTCCCGGAAAGAAGACGTTTCATAAGGATAGAAGTTCCCCTGAAAGTGAAGATCGTCACCGAGGGGCGTGTTGATGATGTTGTTACGAAGAATATCTCGCCGATAGGCATGCGGTTCGAGATAGCGAGGGAATTGGACAGAGCGGCCAAGCTCGATATATCTCTAACTATACCTACATATGACACGCCGGTCCGCCTGAAGGGAAAGGTGGTATGGCAGGCCAAGGTCAGTCTTGAGGATAATTCGCCTTATGACGTAGGCGTCGAAATACTCGAAATAGAAAATCGCGACAAAAACTCTTTTCTTAAATACTTGTGTGACCTTCTTTACGAGAACACTTTTAAACCAAGATATTGAACCGCCGGAGGTGGCAGTTGGGATACCTAAGTTTCGCTATAATGTTACTGTGCTCGATCGGTATTGCAGGCTGTTCGGATATGCCCGTTCCAAGAACTAATAACCTGATCAGGGGCGCCAATGCGTTCAAGATCGGGATGACAAAATCCGAGATACGCAGTGTCTACGGAGAACCAGACGCGGTCAGGACAGTGGTAGCTCATGAATGGGGCGGAGACCGGGAAGAATGGTCATATAGCGGCAAAACCCCGCTTTCGGTAAGCGCCGGATATCTGGGATCGGACACATATCTCTATTTTGACGGAAACATATTGACTAACATCAGCGACCGTCCGATCGGTAAGGCAGAGGAAGTTATTGAGGAGGAAAAATAGGTTTTAAGCACCATTGGATAGCTTTTTCTTAATATATCAATCATTACAACACGGAGAAAAAAGTGTTAAGATCATTGTGCAAATCTAAAATCAAGAACGCCATAATCACTGGGAAAAACCTGAAATATGACGGGAGTATCGGCATTGACAAGAAAATAATCGAATCGGCTGATATGGTCCAGGGAGAGCAGGTACACGTACTTAACACGATGAATGGCGAAAGGTTCACGACTTACATCATAGAGGAGCCTGCGGGGTCCGGGAACATAATACTTTATGGTCCGGCGGCCCGTCTTGGGGAGCCAGGGGATGAGGTCGTAATACTCACCTATTGCCATATTGAGGCAAAGGAGATCCATAACTTTAACATGCGGGTCATTTCCCTGGGGAAAAACAACCAATGCAAAACGAAATAGCCCTGGACAAGATACGATTAAGGACTTTCCCCGATCCTATCCTCCGGAAAAGATCCGGTGAGGTCGAGGTGACCCAGCAGGTCAAAGAAGCCGTAAAGCGTATGGCAGGGATAATGTACGCCAATAACGGGATAGGACTGGCGGCTCCTCAGATAGGGGTCAATTTGAGGATGTTTTTAGTGGATACGGGGGATGGTTTGATCGAATTCATCAACCCCACGATAGTCCCCCTAAAAAGCCGCATGACAAAAATGGAAGAGGGCTGTTTGAGCGTTCCCGGCGTGGGGGTCGAGGTGCGTCGTATCGACAAGATCAAAGTAAGCGCGTGTGATTCCTCCGGGAGGCCTTTTGTCAGGGAGTTCAGCGGGCTAAAAGCGAGAGCGATACAGCACGAGAACGATCATCTTGACGGGAAGCTAATAATCGACTATCTTAATCCATTAAGCCGTATAGTTGTCGAAGGTAAATTCCGGCGCGGCGGAAAAAAACAGAAAAAGACCTGTGAGGTAGCGTGTTATGACGGAGAAGGACGTACAAGACGCTCTTAAGGATGCGTTAAGGTCCGGCGACAAGACAGCCGCTTCAGCCTTACGGATGCTGATCAGCGCAATTAAATATAAAAAGATAGAAGATCTGGAAAAGGGGGAATTTTCCGACGAGAAGCTCGTCTCTCTGGTCCAGAAGATGATAAAACGATATAAGGAATCCATTGAGCAGTTTGAAAATGGCGGACGACAGGACCTTGTGGAGAAAGAACGCGAAGAGATGGAGGTAATACTTAAATTTCTTCCCGTGCAGCTCGGAGAGGATGACGTAAAGACAATAGTGGACGAAGCAATAAAGAGTACGGGCGCGTCCGGGGTAAAGGATATGGGAAAGGCTATTAAGTACGTCATGGAGCGCGTCAAGGGACGCGCGGAGGGCGGACTTGTGAGCAAGCTCGTAAAAGAGAAACTGCAGTGAGGATCCCCTCAGGCAGGAAAACTCAAGAAAGGAGAAACATCATGAAGAAAGTGTTAGTGTTTTGTCTGGTCGCCCTTATAACGGTGGCGATGGTTTCCCCGGCTTTTGCGGCGGATAAGAAGACCTTTAAGCAGGCCACTAAGGATGCGGGTAAGGCTTCGATCAACTATCCCGCGAACGTTGTTAACGAGTCGGCCAAAGTAGTAGGCGGCACAGCAAAGGCTGCTGTTGACACTGTGGCCGGTACCGTTCAGGCCACCGGAGAGACCCTCACTGGCCAGCCGGAAAAGGCTCAGGAAATAGTGACCACCCCGGTAACGGGGACCGTAGAGACCGCCAAGACAGCGATCGAAGGGACCGTTGAGGCGCCCGTCAAGGCCGGTCAGGACACTGTAGACCAGATGTAATAATTGAACAGCTGCTTGAGAGGGTGCCGCTTATAACGCGGCACCCTCTATTTTCTTTGGCGATAATCGAGTGCTTATACTATTTTTTCTATTCCTCCTGTGTTTTTCCTTTTTCTTCTCGGGATCCGAGACGGCGTTTCTTTCACTCGGAAAGATACGGCTCAAACAGATCGAGGGCATGCATGAGCCTTCAGCCAAAAGGGTTGTGACCCTGCTCAGGGATCCCCATAAGCTTCTGATCACGATAGTTGTCGGGAATACTTTGGTAAATATAGCCGCCAGCTCGATAATGTCGGAGATCTTTTTTGTTAATTTCGGGGAGAAAGGGATCGGCTATTCCATACTTGCCAACACGGCCATTATCCTGATCTTCGGAGAGGTTACACCCAAGGTGTTCGCGCTTGCGAATGCCGTCAATTTTACGCTTTTGGCTTCCTTGCCTATTAAGGTCCTCGAGTGGATATTCAACCCCGTCCGTAAGTTCCTTACAGCGACGGCATATGGTATCGTCAGAGGTTTCGGCGTGAATGTTTCGCCGGAACGTCCAAAGATAACACAACAGGAGATCCGTTCGCTTTTCAGCCTTGGGAGAAAAAGAGGGATAGTCAAAGCCAAAGAACGCGATATGATCGAGAATATCCTCGAGTTCAAGGACCTCAACGCCGCAGACATCATGACACCCCGGATCGATATGGTAGCCCTTGATATCAATTCGGACAGAGAAGATCTTGTGAGAAAGGTCAAGGAGGCGCAATTCTCACGCCTGCCCGCTTTTGTTCACAGCATTGACAATATCGTGGGTGTAGTGTATGCGAAGGAGTTTCTTATGCACGCTGATGTGCATATAAAGGACTTTGTGCGCCGGGCCTATTTTGTCCCGGAAACCAAGCGCATTGACGATCTTCTCGAGGAAATGCAACACAGACGTGTACACCTTGCTATCGTGACCGACGAGTACGGAGTAACTTCGGGGATAGTGACCATTGAGGACCTTCTAGAAGAGATAGTGGGAGAGATAAGCGACGAGCTTGACCATGAATCCCCTAAGGTCAGGAAGATAGACCACAAGACCTTTGAGGTCGACGGCAAAGCGCATATAGATGAAGTCAATGATGCTCTGGGGCTTTCCATCGAGACCGATGAAGTTGATACAATAGGGGGGTACGTGATCCTGCTTATGGGAAAGATACCCAGGGCAGGGGATTCAGTGGAAATATCCGAGCATATATTCCGAGTTAAGGATGTCAGCAAGAACCGCGTGACGGTTCTTGAGATAGAGAAGATGTCATGATAACAGTTTACACAATACTGGTCTTTCTTGCCATACTCATGCAGTCGTTCTTTACGGCGACAGAGATGGCTTTTACCAGTACAAATAAGCTTAAGCTTAAGAATATGGCTGAGGCTGGAGACCCCCACGCGGTTAAACTTCTGAATTTTCTGGGTAGAGAAGGTGCCTTTCTCGGGACCACTCTTGTGGGTACCAACATCGCCGTTATACTTAACTCGGTACTTGCCACAAGGATATTCATCGACCACTTTGGCCACGGCATCGCACCGGTCCTTACTACGCTCGTTATGGTCCCTTTGACGCTGGTTTTTGGAGAGATCCTCCCAAAGATAATAGCCAGACAATATGCAACCGGGCTCTCCTTGAGACTGATAACACCGCTATCGGCTTTTTTCAGCATTTTCCGGCCTATCATAATATCGGTTGAAGCGGTTTCCAGTTTTCTTCTTTCTCCCGCGGGGCCCAGAAAGAAACCGTGGGATGTTACCTTCACTAAGACCGACCTTAAGAGGCTTCTTCTGATGGGGCACGAGACGGGCGAGGTAAACGCAGATGAAGTGGAGATGATCCATAAGGTGCTGGATTTCGGGGCCATTACGGTGGAAAAGATCATGATCCCGCTTTACAGGGCAACAGTGATCGGCATGGATGAGTCTGTAGAGAACCTCAAAAAACTGGTTTCCCTGACCGGATTTACCCGGATCCCGGTATATAAGGATCACCGCGAAAAGATAGAGGGAGTGGTAAATATTTATGATGTGCTGTTCAGCGAGAACGGCGGAGAGGGTACACCGCTTTCAGATCTTATGCGTGACCCGGTAAACGTTTCCCATCTTGATCCCATTGATATCGTTCTGGCGAGGCTTCGATTCAAGAAGCAGCCGATGGGGATAGTTACGTCCCAGGATGGGACGGCTGTGGGAGTAGTGACAATAGAGGACATTCTCGAAGAGATCGTGGGTGAAATAGAAGAAAACTGATCAATACATGTTGAACGCTGAACAGGTGAAAAACAAGATCGTCCTGATTGACGCGGCAATCTCAACGCTCTTGCCGAAGATGTCCCATTGTGATCTGTGTTTTCGGGATTGCGGGACCGATCGCTCCTCCGGGGTCACCGGGTTTTGCGGGGCAGCCTCTGACGCCAAAGTGTATTCATTCTCAAGTCATTCCGGAGAGGAGCCCCCCTTGTCCGGAATGATGGGGTCAGGGACGATCTTCTTCTCGCATTGTAACATGGGTTGTGTGTATTGCCAGAATTATCGGTTTAGCCATGAAGCGGCTGGAAAAGTGATAGATGTGCCGCGTCTTGCCGATATAATGCTGGATCTTGAAGCGCGGGGATGCCACAACATTAACCTTGTAAGCCCCACGCACTTCGTTCCGCGGATATTAGAAGCTCTCAAGATAGCATATCAAGGCGGACTCCGTTCGCCTATAATTTATAACACCGGAGGCTATGATCACCCGGAGGTCATTCGGACCCTTGACGGGATAGTTGATGTTTATCTTCCCGACATGAGGTATGCCTCGGACGAAATGGCCGTTAAGTATTCGTCGGCTCCGGGTTATGTGGATAACAACCGGAAGATAGTGCTTGAGATGCTCCGTCAAGCCGGGCATCTTAAGTTGGACAACATGAGGATGGCCGAAAGAGGAGTTATTATCCGCTTGCTTATTCTTCCCGGAAACATATCCGGGACAATTGAAACTCTTCGTTTTATCTCGAAGGAAATAGGAACTGATGTGTATCTCAGCGTCATGAGCCAGTACTACCCGGCATATAAGGCAATGAACTTTCCGGGGATAGACCGGAGGGTAGAAAAAAGAGAATATGATGAGGTTATTGACGTGATGGAAGAATTGGGTTTTTCGAACGGTTGGGTCCAGCCCTTTGGAGGAGATTTTAACGAGGAGCTGGCAGGCGAAAATTTCCCGCCGGGAATATAAAAGCGATTATTTAGCTTGATAAGCACTTTAAAAATATGGATAATCAATAAAACCCAGGACACGAAAACATGCACAACATACTAAAGAAAAAGCAGCTCAATAGCGAGATATGCCTCATTGAATTCGAGGCGGCCGACATAGCACAGGCCGCCAGTGCAGGTCAATTCGTAATACTCCGAGTGGATGAGAACGGAGAGAGGTTCCCTCTTACTATTTATGACTACGCGCCCGTAAAGGGGACCATCACGGTAGTGTGCCAGGCTATAGGGGTCAGCACTAAAAAATTGTGTTCTCTCCGCGAAGGGGACCAGATCTGTGATATAGCCGGACCTCTCGGACATCCCGTTCATGCTGCCAACATTGGCCGTGTCGTATGTATAGGCGGAGGCGTTGGTACGGCGGAGGCCTACCCGATAGCGAAAACGATGATCCAGAACGGCAACAATGTCACTGTCATAATAGGTTCGAGGAATCGTGACCTTCTGATATGCGAAGAGGAGATCAGGTCTTTTTGCAGGGACGTAAGGGTTACCACCGATGATGGTTCATACGGCCGAAAGGGGTTCGTGACCGACGTTCTTGCCGAGATCCTTTCCTCGGAAAAGATCGACCAGGTCTATGCTATCGGACCGGTCCCGATGATGAAAAGGGTGGCGGAGGTCACCAGACCCTATGGTGTCAAGACGCTCGTATCGCTTAATTCTATCATGATCGACGGGACCGGTATGTGCGGGGGATGCAGGGTCAAAGTGGATTCAAAAACCCAATTTACATGTGTGGATGGCCCTGAATTCGACGGGCATCTCGTAGACTTCAATGACCTGACACAACGGCTTGGGCAGTACAAGAATAAAGAGAAAGAATCCCTTTCTTGTTATGCGAAAAAATGCAGGATAGGTCTGGGGGAAGAACATTAAAGGTCTGTATTTAACTCCGCTCGGCAGATTTTAAACTATAAAGTATAAAAATGAGAGAACAGGACCCTAAACAAAGGATCAAGAATTTCAACGAGGTACCCTACGGCTACAGCGAAGAAGAAGCTGTGAAAGAAGCTTCACGCTGCCTCCAGTGCCGTACGAAACCGTGCGTAAGCGGTTGTCCCGCGGAGATAGATATCCCGGGATTCATAAAAGCTATTAAAGAACGCAGGTTCCGCGACGCTTTGACCATAATTAAAAAAACGAATAACCTTCCAGCGGTCTGCGGCAGGGTCTGTCCTCAGGAGGACCAGTGCGAGTTGAAATGTGTGCTCATGAAGACAGGAAGCCCTATAAACATCGGAAGTCTGGAACGATTCGTTGCTGACATCGTGTCAGAAGACGCTTCCTGTTCGGAGGCGGTTCCGGATGGAACCCCGTCTGAACGCCTTGAGAAAGTAGCTGTAATAGGGGCCGGTCCGGCCGGTCTTACCTGCGCGGCCGACCTTGCGCGGGTTGGATATGACGTGACCATATTCGAAGGCTTACATATGCCCGGGGGAGTTCTGTCCTACGGAATACCGGAGTTCCGTCTTCCCAAGGAAATAGTATCGAGGGAGGTGGATGGCATACGCAGGCTTGGCGTCAAGGTTAAATATAACTCGATCATAGGCAGGACAAAGACAATAGACCAGCTGAGAAAAGAAGGATTTGCGGCTTTTTTTATAGGTGCGGGCGCGGGACTTCCGGTTTTCCTGGGTATTGACGGAGAAAATCTGAATGGGGTCTATTCTGCGAACGAATTCCTTACACGCGTGAATCTGATGAAAGCATATAAATTCCCCGAATACGATACTCCCGTTAATGTGGGGAAGAAGGTAGCCGTTGTAGGCGCCGGTAACGTAGCAATGGACGCTGCCAGGTGCGCGTTACGGCTGGGATCCGAGAAGGTGGTGATAGTTTACAGGAGAACCGAGGAAGAAATGCCGGCCAGACTTGATGAGGTTCACCACGCCAAGGAAGAAGGAATTGAATTCCATCTTCTTACCTCTCCTATCAAGATAGCGGGAGATACGAACGGGAATGTAACAAGCCTCATCTGCTTAAAGAACAGGTTGGGCGAGCCTGATGATAGCGGCAGGAGAAGACCGGTCCCGATAGAGGGATCAGAATTCGCCATGGACGTCGATACAGTGATAATCGCGATCGGCAATAATCCCAATCCGCTCCTTGTCCGCACCATAAGCGGGATCAATACCGGGAGGAAAGGGACTATAGAAGCTGACCCATCGGGAAGGACAAGCGTGGAGGATGTTTTCGCGGGAGGTGACATTGTAACAGGCGCCGCGACTGTTATCGCGGCGATGGGTGCCGGAAAGCAAGCTGCGAGGGCGATAGACGAATACCTCAAGAGCCGGCGTTAGTATGTTAGGTTCCGGGGCTTCGTTTTTTTGTTGACTTGGAGGCCCAGAAATGTTTAATTGTTCAATATGCGCATCGAAGCGCGAGACGAGAACGATGACGTTCCCAAAGCAGATACTGCGCGGGAACGTTTTTCTTTTATAGGCTTGCTGAATAATATATATGTCTTTAAGGCCTGAAGGCGGTCAGATGACTAACAGGATGACTGACAAAAAGGAATTTTGCGGCATTTTCGGTATATTTGACCATCCAAACGCCGCGGAAACTGTATATTTGAGCCTCTATGCGCTCCAGCACAGGGGTGAAGAGTCCTGCGGAGTTGCCGTTTTTGATGGTCGGAAAATCCGCCACCTTACCGGTATGGGGCTTGTTCCAGACGTGCTATGTCCTGAGAAACTCAAGACCCTCAAAGGAAACAGCGCCATTGGACATGTGCGTTACTCTACGACCGGGTCGAGTATCCTTAAGAACGCCCAGCCATTCCTGATAAGCCATAACAAGTTCTCAATATCCATCGCCCACAACGGAAATCTGACCAACGCCGTCAGGCTTAGGCGCGAACTTGAAAGACAGGGGGCCATATTCCAGTCCACCATGGATTCCGAGATAATCCTGCACCTTCTTGTGCGATCCAAAGAGAACACGATCGAGGGACGACTGGCCGAGGCGTTGTCTAAATGCGACGGCGCGTATTCTCTTTTACTGCTGACAGGCGAAGGCCTTATAGGGGTAAGGGATCCATACGGTTTCAGGCCTCTTTGTCTCGGTAAAAAGGACGGCTCTTTCGTCCTGGCCAGTGAGACATGCGCTTTTGACCTTATTGGGGCGGAATTTATCAGGGAAATAGCTCCCGGAGAGATGGTTACCATATCCAAAAGAGGGTTAGAGCCGGTAGAACCTTTTTCCCCAGTGCCCCCGGCGTCATGCGTTTTTGAGTTCATATATTTCGCCCGTCCGGATTCGCGGATCTTCGGTCAAAGCGTCTATGAGGTCCGTAAGCGTCTTGGAATGAGCCTTGCGCATGAAAGTCCGGTCCCGGGAGCGGACATAGTGATGTCCATCCCGGATTCCGGTAATTATGCCGCTTTGGGATACGCTCAAAAGAGCGGCCTTCCTTTTGAGTTCGGCATGATACGCAACCACTATATAGGCCGGACCTTTATTCAGCCTTCTCAGGAGATGAGAGAACATAGCGTCAAGATAAAACTTAATCCGATAATGGGCGTCATCAAAGGGAAAAAAGTGGTCGTTGTAGAGGATTCTATCGTCAGGGGCACCACGACCGGTGGAAGGATAAAGGCGATCCGCGAGGCGGGGGCAAAAGAGATCCATATGCGCATAAGCTGCCCCCCGATAAAGTTCCCGTGTTTTTACGGGATAGATTTCCCTTCACGCAAACAGCTGATCGCTAACGAACTGGACCTGGAGGGGATAGCGGACTTTATCGGAGTAGACAGTCTGGAATATCTTAGTCTTGAGGGGATGATCGAGGCCGTGAAAGGGAAAGCTCATTGTGGCGGTTTTTGCACGGCGTGTTTCAGCGGGCAATATCCGACAAAAGTCCATAAGAGCGCGCTCAAGAACCCGTTCGAAAAAAAATGAAGGCTCGCAATGTCGCGGGATAAGCGGGATGAAAGCCTACAAAGGAGTAGACATGTCCGTACCGATCGGATTCGATAATGAGAAATATCTTAAGGAACAATCAGAGTACATCCTCGAAAGGGTCGAGGCCTCAAGCGGCAAACTTTATCTTGAGTTCGGCGGGAAGATAATCTACGACCTGCACGCTTCGCGTGTCCTTCCGGGGTTCGATCCCAATGTGAAGATACGGCTCTTGAAAGGGCTCAGGGACAAAGCGGACATCATACTTTGTATTTACGCCGGAGATATTGAGAGGCGGAAAGTCAGGGCGGATTTCGGGATCACCTATGATGTTGACGCAATGAAACTTATAGACGATCTCGGGGATTGGGGTGTGGAAGTTACCGCGGTGGTCATTACGAGGTTCGACGATCAACCTGCTGTAAAGATATTCAAGAACAAGCTTGAACGGCGAGGTATTACCGTATATACCCACAGGTTCACGAAAGGCTACCCCACGGACATAGATACTATCGTCAGCGATGAGGGTTACGGGTCGAACGAGTTCATTAAGACCAATCATCCGCTGGTCGTCGTCACCGGCCCCGGTCCGGGGAGCGGCAAGCTCGCCACCTGTCTGTCACAGCTATACCATGAGAACAAACGCGGGATCAAGGCAGGGTACTCAAAATTCGAGACCTTCCCGATATGGAACCTTCCTCTGAAACATCCGGTCAATATCGCTTATGAGGCCGCCACGGCCGACATACGAGATTTCAATATGATCGACTCTTTTCACCTCGAGGCTTACGGAAAGAGCACCGTTAACTACAATCGTGATGTGGAGGTTTTTCCCGTCCTCAAACGTATCCTTGAGAAAATAACCGGTAAGGAGGCTGTCTATAAGTCGCCCACGGACATGGGGGTGAACCGGGCGGGATTTGGGATCACTGACGACGAAGCGGTCAGAGAAGCCTCGAGACAGGAAATAATACGCCGTTATTTCAGGGCGTCATGTGAATTCATGATGGGTTTCGTCGATAAGGAGACCGTGCAGAAGATCGAGCTTATAATGGAAGAGGTCGGGGTAAGTCCTGAAGATAGAAAAGTGGTAGGACCGGCCAAGGCGGCTGCTTCTGAAGCGCAGAAAGCCTCGAAAGACACCGCGGGAGTTTTTTGCGGCGCCGCGATAGCCTTGAAGGACGGATCTGTAGTTACCGGGAAGAACTCGCCGATAATGCATTCGTCTTCCAGCCTTGTGCTGAACGCTATAAAGACACTTGCGGAGATACCGGATAAGATACACCTATTATCGCCGAATGTTCTCGATTGGATAGGCGCGCTTAAAAAGGATATCCTCTCAATGAAAAATGTAAGCCTCGATCTTGAAGAGACCCTTATCGCTCTCAGCATAAGCGCCGCCACAAACCCCACAGCACAGCTGGCGATGGAAAAGCTTAAAGAACTAAAAGGTTGTGAGGTGCACATGACCCATATTCCCACGTCCGGGGACGAGGCCGGCTTGAGACGACTGGGCGTCAACCTGACAAGTGAGCCGGTTTTCTCGTCTAAAAGCTTGTTCGCCTCCTGACAGGGATCTGGCAAAAGGTTATCGCCTGAAGGTCGGGTTTACTGCCGCCAAGCGCCTCCTCGAGTCTGCGGGGTTTGGACCTAAAACATTTGAATTTTGAAGCACTACCCCGTATAATACCTATCTAAACAGTTTCCCTTTTTTATTCCCATAGACGGAGTATTGAAATGATGAATGCCAGCGGATCGGTGGAAAAAGCCAAAGAACATTTCGCGAAGATCCTCAACGAACAGCTTGCGCGTGTGGAAGCCATGAAGAACGCTCCCGGCTGGGTGGACTACAAGCAGCTGAAGCCCGTTGTTATCGCTATATGCCCGGGGGACGGGATAGGCGTCGAGATATCCGTCCAGGCGAGGCGGGTGCTTGAACATATGCTTAAGGATGATCTCGCGGCCGGAAAAATAGTCTTCAGATATATCGAAGGGCTTACGATAGAGAACCGTGTGAAGCATAAAAAGGCCATACCGGATGATGTGCTCGCTGAGCTGAAAAAATGTCATGTTATCCTAAAAGGACCCACGACCACTCCTCAAGCCGGAGACAAGTGGCCGAACATAGAGAGCGCGAACGTTGCCATGCGCCGGGAACTTGACCTTTTCGCTAATGTACGGCCCGTTAAAATACCGGCTGAAGGCGTAGATTGGTGTTTCTTCAGGGAAAACACGGAAGGCGCTTATATACTCGGCTCACGGGGGATAGACGTGACCGAAGACCTCAGCATAGACTTTACCGCGGTCACGGAGCAGGGGTCCGAACGCATAATCCGGATGGCGTTCGAATACGCGAAGAATAACGGCATTAAGAGAGTAACGGCGGTCACTAAGGCGAATGTCGTGAAGACCACGGATGGGAGATTTTCCCGCATGGCGAAAAAGGTGGCCAGGGAGTATGAACAGTATGGTATTGTCCAGGACGAGTGGTACATAGACATCATGACCGCCAAACTTATCGATCCGGCGCGCCGCAGGGATTTTCAGGTGATCGTGCTTCCGAATCTTTACGGTGACATTCTCACCGATGAAGCGGCGCAGCTTCAGGGCGGAGTAGGAACAGCGGGCAGTGCGAATATCGGTAAGACGTGGGCCATGTTCGAGGCCATCCATGGCAGTGCACCGCGCATGGTAGATGAGGGGCGCGCGAAATATGCAGATCCGTCATCCATGATAAGGGCAGCGGCCATGCTTCTCAGACACATAGGTTTTCCGGACAAAGCCGCGCGGATAGACATGGCGCTCGAGGTATGTGTCCAATTTGAAAGAAAAATGTCCGTTTCCGGCCGCCAGGATGGCGCCACAGGGCAGGATTTCACCGATTACCTGATGAGCTGGATAGATAACCCGGAACTTCGATCGGCATGGGAAAAGTATACTTCCGGCGGCCGATAGTGTTTTTTTCGAGACAAGGAAAGGACGAACTCGGACAGGTCCTGTGGCGAAGATCTCCCGCAAGCAATTTATCCGTGGATCTCCCCCGCGTTGATGAAGGCTGCTCGGGATAAATACCTAAATATAACAAAAGGATGACAAGTGCCGGTAAACAGCCAACCTAAAGCGACCGCCAGTAAGGGCGGCCCTGCGAGAGAGGGAATAGTTGTAGTCGATTTTGGTTCCCAATACGTTCAACTCATCGCCAGAAGGATCCGGGAAAACCAGGTGCATTCCATAGTTTTTCCGCCGAGCGTGACCGCCGAGAAGATCAAGGCCATGAACCCGAGCGGCATTATTTTTTCAGGAGGACCTTCAAGTGTTTATGACAGAGGATGCCCGAGCATAGATCCCAAAGTGTTCGAATTGGGGGTCCCGATACTTGGCATATGTTACGGTATGCAGGTCACCGGAAAAGTGCTGGGGGGTGTCATAAGAAAAAGCGGTAAAAGGGAATATGGCCACACCCAGGCTTATTTTCAGAGAACCAACCCTCTTTTCAGCGGCATACCCAAAAAATGTGTTACATGGATGAGCCACCGCGACAAAGTAGTGAAACTGCCGAAGGGGTTTGAGACGATTGCCTGGAGTTCCAGTACCAAATGCGCGGCTTTCGCCGACAGGGAAAGAAGAATATACGGTGTTCAATTCCATCCGGAAGTCGTTCATACAGAACATGGCCAGGAGATCCTGAAGAACTTTCTCTTCAATATTTGCCGATGCAAGAAGAACTGGACGATGAGATCTTTTATAGAGCGAAAGGTCAGGGAAATAAGCGACCGGGTCGGCCGGGATCATGTAGTCCTCGGACTCTCAGGAGGCGTCGACTCGACCGTGAGCGCCGTCCTTCTCCACAGGGCGCTTGGCAAGCGTCTGCACTGCATATTCGTTGATAACGGCCTTCTTCGTAAAGGGGAAGTGGAGCGTGTTAAAAGACTTTTCACCAAGCACATCAAACTCGACCTTCATGTTGTCCGTGCGGAAAAACGTTTTTTGACAGCCTTAAAGGGCGTAGTCGATCCTGAGAAAAAAAGGAAGATAATAGGCGAGACCTTTATACGTGTTTTTGAGGAGGAGGCAAAGAAAATAAAGAACGCCAGGTTCCTCGCTCAGGGAACCCTATATCCCGACGTGATAGAGTCGCAGTCCTTTTTCGGGGGGCCTTCCAAGACCATTAAGTCCCACCACAACGTCGGCGGTCTTCCGAAAAAGATGGGACTCAAGCTTGTCGAACCCTTAAGGGACCTTTTCAAGGACGAAGTCCGGGAGGTTGGCGCCGAACTGGGGCTTTCTGCCGAAATGACCCAGCGGCAGCCTTTTCCCGGGCCGGGGCTTGCGGTAAGGATAGTGGGAGATGTCACGCGGGAGCGGTGCAACATGCTTCGTGAGGCTGACTGGCTGATAATCGATATAGCAAAAAAACACGATGTTTACCGAAAAACGTGGCAGATATTCGGTGTTCTTCTCCCCGTAAAGAGTGTTGGGGTCATGGGCGACTCCAGAACATATGAGAACACTATAGCCATAAGAGCCGTTACCAGTGTGGATGGTATGACCGCCGACTGGGCGAAGATCGATTATACCGTACTGGGGAAAATGTCCAACGCTATAATAAACCAGGTCGAAGGGATAAACAGGGTAGTCTACGATATCAGTTCAAAACCACCGAGCACGATCGAGTGGGAATGAGGCGAATGACCGCATGAAGTATACTCTCAAGGAAGAAAGACATCACAGGATAGAGGTCCGGGATAAACATGGCATATATGACGCCGTTGCCGAGGGGCTCAAGCGGGACATCGATGACCTCGGAGTGGATACTGTCACCGGCGTTGAGTACATCCAGGTGTATACACTTATAGGGGATGTTACCGCAAAAGAAATGACCTTGATCGGCAGGGAGCTCCTGGCCGACAAAATATCACAGGAATACCGTCTCGGGAGATTCAAGTTCAGGAATAGCAGTAAGGTCCATGTCGTTGAGATAGCCTATAACCCGGGGGTAATGGACCCCGTAGTCGACAGTGCTATGAAAGCGATCCGGGATATGGGTATCTCGTCAGTTAAAAGCCTCCACACTTCCAAAAAATATGTACTCGCAGGGAGCATCACCTCGAAACAGGCGAGTTTCATAGCGGACAGACTATTGTATAATAAGCTCATTCAGAACGTAGTAACGCATGAAGAAGGCGAGAAACATCTTAAACCGTATCTATTCAGGCGTGTTGAAGTTGAACTGGCCGGACTCGGGGATAAGGACCTTATCCGGCTCAGCAAGGACCGGCAGCTTTATCTTAACCTTGAGGAAATGAGGACCATCCAGGCATATTTTCGAAAACTAAAAAGGGCCCCCACCGACTGTGAATTGGAGACTTTGGCGCAAACGTGGAGTGAGCATTGTAAGCACAAGACGATGATGGGGGCAGTGAGGTACAACGGCAGGTTCATAAAGAACCTGCTCAAGCAGACAGTCGTCAAGGTTACAGAGGACCTGAAAAAGCCATGGTGTGTCTCCGTTTTCAAGGACAATGCCGGGATCATACGGTTCGACGACAAAAATAACGTTTGTTTTAAGGTCGAGACGCATAATCACCCTTCGGCCCTCGAGCCATACGGAGGAGCCGGAACGGGTATAGGCGGTGTCATCCGCGACCCAATGGGGACCGGACTGGGTTCTAAACCTGTGCTTAATACCGATGTGTTCTGTTTCGGGATACCGGATGCTCCAGCCTCAAAAGTTCCTCGTGGGGCGCTTCATCCTAAAAGGGTGTTCAAGGGTGTTGTAAGCGGGGTCCGTGATTACGGCAACAAGATGGGGATACCCACGGTGAACGGCGCTGTGTGTTTTGATGAAAGGTATACGGGGAACCCTCTTGTTTTTTGCGGTAACGTTGGCATAATGCCCCGAAAATACTCTTTCAAGAAAGTATCGGCCGGCGACCTGATAGTCGCGGTAGGAGGCAGAACGGGCCGTGACGGCATACATGGGGCCACTTTTTCATCAGCCGAACTTACTCATGAATCCGAGACCATTTCCTCGACCGCTGTCCAGATCGGGAATCCTATCACCGAAAAGAAAGTGCTTGATACGATGCTTAGAGCCAGGGATCTCGGGCTGTATGAGGCTGTCACGGACTGCGGGGCCGGCGGGTTTTCCAGCGCAGTAGGTGAGATGGGAGAGGATACCGGGGCGGAAGTGTATCTTGATAGGGCTCCGCTCAAGTATGGTGGTCTTGAGCCCTGGGAAATTTGGGTTTCAGAGGCCCAGGAAAGAATGGTGCTTTCCGTGAAGCCGAAAAAGCTTAAAAAGCTCCTGGATGTCTTTTCAAGCGAAAATGTTGAAGCCACGGTGATCGGAAAATTCACCAACGACAAGAAACTGAAACTTTTTTTCAAGGACCATATCGTGGCCGATCTTGACATGTCCTTTATCCACGGCGGCCTTCCGAGGCTTGTTCGGAACGCTTCCTGGAAACCCGTAAAAGAAGACCCCTCTAAACTCCCGAAACATCCGGCGAGGCTCGATAACGACCTGATGAAAGTGCTTTCGAGCTGGAATGTCTGCAGTAAAGAATGGATCATCAGGCAATATGACCATGAGGTACAGGGAGGCAGCGTCCTTAAACCGCTTTCCGGAGTCGATAATGACGGTCCTCAGGATGCCTCGGTGAACCGTCCGCTGCTCGATTCGGATCGCGGTATAGCTTTGTCGAACGGCATCAACCCCGCTTACGGGGACATAGATCCTTACTGGATGGCGGCAAGCGCGATAGACGAGGCTTTGCGTCAGATAACAGCTGTGGGGGGGGATATAGATAAGACGGCCATACTGGATAACTTCTGTTGGGGCAACACTGATAAACCCGAACAGCTGGGAGGACTGGTTAGGGCCGCGGAAGCCTGCCGTGATATGGCCCTTGTTTTCGGCACGCCTTTCATTTCGGGCAAGGACAGTCTTAACAACGAATTCAATACGGGAAAAAAGACGGTTTCCATCCCGCCGACCCTTCTTATCTCAGCCATAAGCGTAATTGAGGACTGTTCCAGGACCGTCTCCTCGGATATGAAGAAAAAGGGGAACCTGATATATGTGATCGGCATGACCTATCAGGAAATGGGTGGTTCAAGGTATTTTATCGAAAAAGGGTTCAAAGGCGGTGTCGTGCCGCGCGTGCGTCCAGATCTCTCCAGAAAGACCATGAAAAGCCTTCACGCAGCCATCAAAAAAGGATTTGTGAGGTCCTGCCATGATCTTTCAGAAGGCGGTCTTGCGGTAGCGCTTTCAGAGATGCTTTTTGCCGGGGGATTGGGCGCCAGGGTGGACCTCTCACGCATGCCTCGCAAAAAAAGCATAACACGTGACGATGTCCTGATATTTTCAGAGTCGAATTCCAGGTTCCTGGTGGAAATAGAGCCGTCCAGGAACGATCGTTTTAAGACCGCGATGAAAGGCATACCTATGGGGCTGATAGGAGAGGTTGACGATACCGGAACAATGACCGTTCTGGGGCTTTCAGGAAAGGTGGCCATACAGTGCGGCATAGATATTATGAAAGACGCCTGGAAAAAACCGATCTACAAGGTGATGCATGGCTAAAAAAGTTAGAGCGCTTATTTTACGGACCGCCGGGACCAACTGTGACCTGGAGACAGCATACGCTTTCAAGATGGCGGGAGCGGACCCTGTTCTCATGCACGTTAACGCGGTCATTGAGAAACGATCGGTCATAGACTCTTCCGACATACTCGCAATACCCGGAGGGTTCACCTACGGCGACGACATAGCTTCGGGCAAGGTGCTTGCCAATCAATTGAAAAATTCTCTCCGGAATGAACTTTCGCGTTTCGTTGCTTCGGGGAGGCTGGTGATAGGCATTTGCAATGGCTTCCAGGTGCTGGTTAAAATGGGGTTCCTCCCAGCGGTCTCTTCCGTTCCGGGTGATTCCATTGACGCGACGCTGTCGCTTAATGATTCCGGGAAATTTGAGTCGCGGTGGGTGTATTTAAGAGGTCCGGAGAACGGCAAATGCGTTTGGACAAGGGGTCTTTTGCCCGTAATAGAGATGCCTGTGGCCCACGGAGAAGGAAAATTCATACCAAAGGACCCCGGAGTCCTATCAAAGCTGAAAAAGAACGGCCAGGTAGTGTTCAGATATTGCGATCCCTCGGGGAACGATGCGGGGTATCCTTTTAATCCCAATGGATCTGTAGAGGCCCTGGCCGGCATATGCGATCCCGGTGGGCGTATACTTGGTATGATGCCTCACCCCGAGCGCCACGTTACGTATCTTCAACACCCGAACTGGCGGAGACGCGGGCCGAAAGCTTCGGGCATGGGTATTGGCCTTGAGGTTTTCCGATCAGGAGTCTCTTTTGCCCGCAAGCATCTGTAGATGGTCTTTCTAAAGGAGGCAAAGTGAAAAAGATGGATGTCTTCAACTTACCTCAGGATGATCCCTGGCGTGTTTTCAGGATAATGAGTGAATTTGTCGACGGGTTCGAAGTAATGAAAGATGTAGAAAAGGCCATAAGTATCTTTGGCTCGGCGAGGACCCGGCGCGGGACAAAATATTATAATCTGGCGGAAAGAACGGCCAGGATCTTCTCTGAGAACGGTTACGCAGTGATAACCGGCGCAGGCGGCGGCATAATGGAGGCTGCCAACAAAGGCGCCAAAAAAGGCGGATCTGACTCGATAGGCCTCAACATCATGATCCCCATGGAACAGAAACCTAATAAGTTCATCAGCATACCTCTTGAATTCAGATATTTTTTCGTCAGAAAGCTGCTTTTTGCCAAATACAGTAAAGCTTTTCTGGTCTTTCCCGGTGGATACGGGACACTTGACGAACTATTCGAAGCGCTTGCGTTGATACAGACCGGGCGGATCGACCCATTCCCCGTCATACTTGTGGGAAAAGACTACTGGAAAGGCCTGCTGGACTGGCTGAAAAGAAAATGCCTCGCCGGAAAAACCATAGGACGCCCCGACATGGAGATATTCAAGGTGATAGACGATCCCGAAAAGATCGTATCGCATGTCAGGGACTTTTACGATAAGAATGGGAGCGTGAAACATGCATCCTGAAGGCGATGATAAGAGGGAATTCCTGCGGATCGACCATGAAAAACCCATCAACTTCAAAGTCCTAAAGAGCGCGAGGCTCATCTCCCGCAGCGATGTGGCATCCCGCAATATAAGCGCATCCGGTCTTCTTTTTAGAACGTCGAACGAGATCTCTGTTCCGGCCCTATCGAGTATCGTGTGGATAGAACTCGATCAGAATATGATCGGGGTATGCTCCGAGATAGAACAGGACCTCGTGACCTTCAAGAACGGCGTGTATGGCAGGGTCGTGCGTATCGCCGAAGGCGAACCCGGGATATCCTTTGATATCGGTGTGTGTTTCTTAAGAAAGAGCAGGATGACAGAGAATGAGATCAAAGAGCTCGCCTCGGTCTAGAAGGGCTATCGGGTTCGGAGGAAAATGATATGGAAACCTTAAAGAACTTCATTACGGGTGTGCTGGCCATAGTGCTTTCCCTTATTGTCCTTGCCGTTGTGAGCCTCGCCTGGCCCCTCATCATAGGACTTGGCTCCATTATCCTATCATTAGCGGCCGGTATCTTTTTTCTTCTGCTGGTTTTCTATTTTATTGTCCTTGTCGGCTATGTCGTCAGATATTTCATGAAACGCTAATATTTGGGCGGGTCCGATGTTATCATACGAAGAATATATGGCGAGCAAAGAAGAGGACTTTGAGGGTACCTGTTTGAGGTGCGGGGCTTGCTGCGGGGCTTTCGACGACCCTTGCGCCGAGCTTGAAAAAAACGGGCAGGGTCATTACTTCTGTCGTTCCTACAAGGAACGGTTCGGACAAAAGACCACCGTGTCCGGAAAGACGTTTAATTGTGTTTCTATTCGGGAACATATACGCGCCGGCACTCTCCGCGAAGGATGCGGATATGCGGACATGCTGAAAAATATACTATGAAAGGCGGTTTAATGGCCTCTAAACGATTGACGATCACGGATCGGGACGTCTATGAGTATCACCTTGGCGGAAAAATAGGCCTTAAGCTTCTTAAGGAACTCAAGTCACAAAGAGACTTGAGCCTTGCTTACACCCCGGGTGTTTCCCGTGTTTGCCTGGCTATAGAAAAAGACCCGGCTAAGGTTTACAGGTACACGTCGAAAGGGAACCTTGTAGCTGTTATGACAGATGGGACGGCAGTGCTGGGGCTTGGTAATATAGGTCCGAAAGCCTCTATCCCGGTAATGGAAGGCAAGTCGGTGCTTTTTAAGGCCTTCGCAGATGTTGACGCGTGGCCCGTGCCGTTGGAGGGCGTGCTTAATGCTGACGGCCGGACCGATGTTGAAAAGTTCATAGAGACCGCTGAACGTCTTGCCTGCATGTACGGCGGTATCAATTTAGAGGATATCGCGGCCCCGGCCTGCTTCGATATAGAAGATAGGCTCTCCGAAACGCTCGACATTCCTGTATTTCACGACGACCAGTGGGGGACCGCGATCATAACCCTGGCCGCGCTCAAGAACTATTGTATCATCACGAAAAAAGAAATGTCCGGTGTACGTGTTGTGATCAACGGAGCAGGCGCGGCGGGCCTGCGTATAGCCGATATGCTGAAGGCTGACGGGGTGAAGAACTGCCTGATCTGTGACTCCAAAGGGGTGTTATCAACCGATCGGACCGATTTGAATAAGTACAAGCGGGTACATGCCGTAAGTACGCAAAAACGCACACTTGCGGAAGCGATAAAAGGGGCCGATGTCTTCATCGGAGTTTCCGCGGCGGGATGTGTTACGGGTGAAATGGTGTCCTCAATGGGGTTTTTCCCCGGGATATTCGCCATGGCGAACCCCACGCCCGAAATATCCCCCGAGAAGGTCCGGTCCGTCATGACGGGCAGGAAATATGTGATGGCCACGGGCAGGTCCGATTATCCAAATCAGGTCAATAATGTGCTTGGCTTTCCGTTCATCTTCCGGGGAGCTCTTGATGTCCGCGCCCGTAAGATAACCATGGGCATGAAACAGGCCGCTTCCGAAGCTCTTGCTTCCCTGGCCCGGGAGAAAAAGATCCCTGCTCAGGTCAGGAAAGCATACAAGCGGGATTTTGTTTTCGGTCCGGATTATATTATACCCACACCGTTCGATCCCAGGATCGCCTCGTGGGAGGCAAAGGCTGTCGCGAGAACGGCCATCCGTGAAGGCGTTGCGCGGGTGAGGACCATTCCTTCGGGGTATTGAGACCAAACTTTTTCGATAAAATGCACCGCCCGACCTTGACTAATGATACTTCTGTGGTATCCTTATATTAAGGACAAAGAAGGGAGGAGCATATGTGGGTAAAAGTGAAATACATGCTGCGCCCTGTTGCTCATTGCAAGTCAGGCTGCAGTAGTCAGTCCCGGGCATGACGTTAAACCGCCCCTTGGTAAAGGCCTATTAAGGCCTTAAAAGCGCCGCTTCAAAAAGAAGCGGCGCTCTAACAATAAGGCTGGTATGAAGCTCATAAAGAGAGATACTGACTATGCAATAAGGGCGCTATGTCATATTGCCTCCGCGCCCGAACGGTCCCACACCGCAAAAGAGCTTGAAAAAGCCCTGGATCTGCCGCTTCCTTTTCTGCGTAAGCTTCTTCAAAAACTCGGCAAAAAAGGGCTTTTGAGATCCATAAAAGGACGCTCCGGCGGGTTCAAATTGACCGCTCCTGCAGAACGGATATCCGTCTTGCAGGTCATAGAGATCTTTCAGGGAAAGCTAAAGTTAACCCAGTGTTTTTTCCGCAAAAAAGTCTGTCCCCGGCAAAAGATATGCAAATTAAAGAAAAGGATGGATTCTATCGAAAAGACCGTACTCTTGAGCATTGAACGCATAAAAATATCAGATATCGTCTAAGACGGAAAGTCTTTGGTCCCGAAAAATCTTCAAACCTTATTGACTCTTCACTCGCGGGAATGCCTTCTCCAGAGCGGCGCGCTTGTCAGTATTTGTCTGACGTATTACCCCGCGTTATAACGCGGCATGAGAAAGGAACGCTATGCGTGAAAAATACACACATTGCCGATATTACCCGCTTGAGAGGATCTCTTTCTTTGCTCTCGGTCTTGCCGCTTCTGTAGTTTTGCCCTTTGCCACACATCTTTTGGGGCCTGGAGGGGACATCCCCCTCGGAGCGCGGTTACTTCCAATGTTCTACGCCCCGTATCTTCTTGCCGTAAGAATAGGGTACCTGGAAGCGGTGGCAGTAGGATCATTTGCTCCATATCTCAACATGCTTCTTACCTCCCGGCCGGATCCTTCGAACGTGCTCTCTCTTTCGATCGAAATAGCTGTTTTTGCGGTTTTTTCGCGTTATCTTTCCCGATGGTCAGGGGGGAGTATTTATTCGGGGGCTATGGCAGCCATACTTTCGTTTTTCATCGTAACGATCGTTCTTGGAGAACGCCTCCTGTGCGTACTGTCTCCCGGCAGGACAGGGGCTTTTCTGGAAACCCTTATGATAGCCCTGCCGGGTTTGATCATGCTTGTTTTGTTGGATTGCCTTCTTAAGGCGGGGAGAGATGAGTCCTGAAATGAGGAAGATAGACCTTGTAGATATTTGCTGTCGTCTTGACGCCACCGATATCGGCTCACCCGATCTGGTTTTAGGGATCGCGGAAGGAGGACTCGTTCCCGCGAGTCTCGCGGCCTATAAGGCGAAAGCGCCGCTTCGTATTATAAAGATCTCGTTCCGGGGTGAAAAGAACGATCCGAAATTCAACGAGCCTGTGGTCTTGAATAATCCCGAGATCCCTGCCGGGATAAAAAGCGTCCTGGTTGTCGATGATGTTTCCGTTACGGGAAAGACGCTCGAAGCTGCCGGGAAAGTCCTTGCTGGTCTCCGGGTGCGGACAATGGTCTTTAAAGGGAATGCCGATATCGTCCTTTTCCCGGAGATCAAGGAATGCGTAGAGTGGCCGTGGAAGATATACGCGCCGCCCATCACCCCGTAGACACGCATCCAAGCGAAAACACAAGCCGTTAGGAGATATATAATGAGAGTTCCGCATATAGACGCCATAAGCAGATCGCTGGCACGTTTTACGGAACGCCTCATTAAGCCCGTCACGCGGTTAACGTTTGTGAAGGTCTGCATGACGGTCATTGCCGCAGCTGCCGCTTCCATGCTCCCGGGCAGGGCTTTCGCCCTTAAACTTGAAGCGGGTCCAAGAAAGTCCAGGGGGACTAAAGGCCTGCACGACCTGGTAGAGGTCACCGGTCCTGATCCGTCGCTCAACGTCAAAAGAGCGGTCAACGCAATGGGCGGGATGGGTCGTTTTGTCAAAAAAGGCGATATCGTACTTGTCAAACCTAACATGGCCTGGGACAGGACCCCGGAACAGGCGGGGAATACCGACCCGGATGTAGTTGGCGCCCTTGTTGAGTTATGCTACGAAGCCGGCGCGAAAAAGGTCAAAGTCTTCGACGGCCCCTGCAATGAGGAAAAGCGGGTGTATGCGGCAAGCGGGATAGCGGACGCCGCGAAACTCAAAGGAGCGGACGTTTTTTTCG
>JAQVSN010000064.1 GCA_028700515.1 Candidatus Omnitrophota bacterium | reverse complement strand
CGATCTTCATGAAAAGGATACAGGAAGGAAAGATAAGGTCGTATCCATTTATCAAGGTTTTTCCCGACGGGACAATAGACTGGAAAAATGACGGATTTACCAGGGCTTTAATGGCGGAACTTCCGGACAGGGTGAAAAAGCACATCGAATCCATAGAGTCATATGATACGACCAGAGAGGCGATCCTGAACGATATCCCTTTGAGAAAATGGTTCCGGAATAAAAACAGGGATCTTGAGATCCGCCAGCAGAAGAAAGCTAAAAAATACATGGCCTCGATGAAAAAGGTCGTAACTTATTCCAGTCTTGATCAGGGCAGGATGGACAGGAGGAAAGGGGAAATGGACCTTTCAGGCGGCCGGTGGGAATGGAAATACGGTGATGGGGTAGGAGTGGTGGCCCTCGCCGGTAATAGCCTTCGCAGAGAGGTCGCCGCCATACAGAGGGAATTAAGGGATGTTGTCAGGTCAAGGATGAGGCAGATCGCCGGCAGGGACCCCTCCGAGGAGGAGATGAACAGGGTCCTGCAGTTGACAGACCCGGATACAGTGCATATGACCGTGTCGGAAGATATTCCTAATACCCGGCAGATAGACCCGTCGAGGGCGGATGAACGGGTCAGCATGATGAGGAAGATCTCCGGAATACTGTCGGACAGTAAGATTAATGTAATGTTCAATGTGAGCGATGTTTCGATACTCGAGGATGGAAGTATATTGATCTTCGGCCGCGAGGTGGACGATTCCCTTGAAACGCTTCGAGGGGCTATCGCAAAAGAAACCCAGGGCGATGAGACCCGCAGAAAAAGGATCCAGCATATAACGATAGGAAGGATATTCGATAAAGAAAAACTCGGGCAGGAAGCCTATTACCATATGCGCGAGATCCTGAGGATGAGGAGTAAAAGAGGGGGTGTGGAGGTCCCCATGGATCCCAGTCTGCGCGTCTGGGACCAGGCCGGCGCCTTCGGAACATCCGGTGGGGGGAGATATGTCGAACCTCGGGAGATACTGGACATTTTCTCCGAAAGACAGGAACCTTCACGTGACCTGAGCGGGACAATGGCCCCTGAAAGCGATCAACTGATAAAAAGTCTGATCAAAGACGGCAGGATAGCTGAAGTTTTTCTTGTTAAGGGCCAACTGGCCGTCAGACGCATTAAATATGTTGAAGGGCATGTGCCGGGCAGGGCCTCGGCGGAAGACTATCTCGGGGAGGACCTGGACCCTGCGGATATTTTTACCAAAGAGCAGGCGGAGAACATAGAGGGATGGATGAAAGGCAAAACTCTTCCCGATGAAAGAGGCGATGTGCGGTTCAGGATAATTTTAGGCGGGGCGGCTATCGGATGGAATACGGATGCCGAACATATCAGCGTCAGCCACGCGGGTTACAGGGACGGAGTGATATATATAGGAGGACGTTTACTCGCGTCCATTTTTACCGAGTCGCATGATCCCGTCAGGATGCTGATACTGGATCAGGATGAGTATCGTCATCTTACCGAAAAAGATTTTGATTGCCGGCTGGACACCGAAGCCTACAAAAGCAGGTTATCGGAAGCTATTAACAGGATAAAAGCGATAAACGATACGAATCCGGACAGGCCTCGTACTGATATCTGTCCGGATGCCGCTACGGCCCGGGAAAGGCATTACGGCGTTGACAAAGAGGACCCGAATATCAAATGGGGCAATTTTACGCCCCAGGACAAGGATCTGATCCGGGACGATATGTCCCCTGTAAATGTTGCGGCCAGTCTCTTTATACTGGATGGAACGGATGTTCCGGAAGACAGGCTCAGGATGAAGATATGGATGGGCCCGGACGATAACTATTTCAGGTGGAGCGAGAAGAAAATGCAGCTTGTCTATCGGAACATCGTGGAGGGCGGGACCGTATATTATTTTGAAGGAGAGCTCCCTGCTTTTTTCCATGGCGATTTTACGTTCAAGTATTCAGTGGACGGTGGTACCAGGTGGCGATGGGCCAACCGCGGACCAGGGGATGATCTTAAACTGAGAAGAACGATGTTCGACGAGTCAAAGGCTAAGATAGGAGCGTATGGCCTTTGGCGCGGCGACGGTCAGAGAGCGGATTATAAACGAGCTAAAATATTCACTTTATACAAAGGCAACGTGAACCTGAAGGCCCTTGTGGATAAAGCCCGTGACGTCGATGATGTGTTCTGGGAGACCTGGAAAGTGCCTTCCGGCGAAGCTGGCAAGAACAAAGTTATATTTGCCGGACATTCCACTGACGATGAAGGGAATAACGAGGGCAGTGTCCTGGTGATGTATAACGATATGTCCCGGACTATATCGGTGATAATGAGAGGGGATTATGAAGACGCGATCATCCCCGGAACCGACAGGAAACTCAGCTCGACGGATTGGTACCGGTCGGTTGTGGAGATCCGGCTTGATGAGCGTTTTAGGGCTAAAGAAGTGTTCCACAGGCCGGAGCTCATGGGCATCTCGAGGAGCGGGATGGCGCTTCTCATGCTTCACGCGGGTATCGATAGGGAGGAATATGCCGGACTCTTCCGATTGCTCCAGGAAGAACTGGTCCTTTACCCGGTCAGCCCCAAAATGAAGCTTGAGGACACCTATGACATGAAACCTATAGAGGTGGGCGCCATCGTGAAGATCATGGATGACCCCGACGGGGCGCTCGACATCAGCCTGGATGAGATCGATTCACTTGAGAGAATAATAGAGTTCGCGAGGTCAAAGACGCTTACCAGACTTGCCCTCGCATGTCTTGAGATACTCGCGGAACAAGGGCGGTACAGGAAGGACCTTTATAGGGAAAAAGAAAGATACGTTACGGAGAAAATGGTATTGGAGGGGATGGCCTCGGTGGAAAGGGTTATCAGGCAGGACAAGACCATCCTGCGTGAAATGGGGATAGACAGGGCCGCGGTTAAAAGCGTGGCCGTGAGGTGGTTCGCCGGAGGCGTTAATAAGATGATATACAGGGTCACCTTCCGCATGCATGACAAAGCGGCTAAAGTATTCGCCATGGAGTTCATGAGCCCGGTCAGGCTCGGAGAGGACTTCATGATGACCAATGTGGAGAAGCCTATAAATATCTGGGAGAGGAAACTCAGCGATGCCGGATTCGATTTCGTGCCGCACGTTTTTTCGGTCAAACGCATAAGCGATTATAAGCCCAAAATACTCGAAGAGCCGCTTCCACGTATGGCGGAAAGAACGTCAAACTGGGATTTCGCGATGGATCCGGCGGTCATGGACCCCGCGAGAGCTTTGTATGACGACACTCTGATAGTGGCACGCGAATATGTGGAAGGGCAGGAAGCTCTTGAATACGCCGCCAGCGTGAGCCCTAACGCTGAGGAGGAGAAACGCATAAACCTCGCGGCTTTGACGGCCTATCTAAGGATGTGGAAGGCGACAAAGGACCCCGTAACCGGAAGGGGGGCCGGGCTCATGGAACCGGATAAAAGTAACGTCGTGGTGTATGTGCAGAGCTCCGGATACCACGGGATGGTGGCTGATTTTCATAGTTTGAGTTATGGTCTGGGGCTCAAGGACCTTATCAGAATGCTCCACCATAATAAATTCACTAAAGAAGAATGCGCTGAGGCCGCCAGAGGAGTCCTCAACGACGAGGAATGCGCTCTTGCGGGGAAAGTGCTCGAGGAGATCGATGAAGCACACCCGGACGATATGATCACCGAGGAGAGGCCTTTCATGCTGGCCGTCTCAGATGTGCCGGATGAGACGTTGCAGGAGGTGTCCCGCGGCATACTGGAATATCCCGAGAGGTCGGGATTAAAGCTGAACGCCGAACAGCAGAGACTTTCGATGCATGGGATAAAAGGTGCCTTGAGCTACCTCGCGGAGAGGATAAACAGGAATATGGACATCTCTCCCGGGATCAAGGACAACCTCGCGATAACCGTGGACCAGATGAGACGCAGGGAGATCTGGACCAAGGTCCAATATTATAAGGCCAGATGGGGGCATGACCTCATTCTGGGGGGCCGGATGCCCGTATACGATATGCTTTACGCGTTCAAGCATGAAGATGCATTTCATCTCGCGGAAGGATTCCTGGACGGGACCGGTGTTTCGAGGGAAGAATGCGTCGCTCTTGTTATCCTGAGGCACATCGTCGCCGAAATGTTCCCGGAAAAGGACCGGGACGAGCTTCGGGATATAGTGGGCAAGGTTATTGGGGAGGAAAGCACGCTTCATATTGACGGACTTATTAAGAGGTACGCGGCCAGATCTTACATCAAGATACTTTTGGAGGACGATGTGCTGGGGATAGGCCCCGAAAAGGACCTTATTACATATCAGGCTCTGGCGGACACACGAGAGGCCGCGAGGAATGCCGAGGAATACCTGGAGACTGTAACTTGGATAACTATGCGTGAAGCCCGCCTCGAAGACATATCCTCACGTGAGGCTCTCGCGGAATACCTTACAAAACGTTTTGGGGTCAGGAAATTCATCATCGCTGGAGGGAAGGGCACGAGGTTCTCTCCCGAAGGTATAGTGGTGAAACAGCTTTTCAGGCCTGACAACGACAACACGAATATAAAACTTTCGAGGATATCAGCGTCTTTTGGAAAGCTTGACGATGTTATCGTAGTCGATACAGTGACCCTTTTTAACGTTATTGCCGCTGACCGGGAGATAGACGAGGATACCAGAGCCTTAGCGGCGGATGAGGCCGCGGAAGCTGTCCAGGAGTTTGTAAAGGAGGGCGTCATATCGAAGACCGAAGCGGCCAGGCTTATCAGAGACGTGACGGTGAAGTCAAAGAGGGATCTCAGATATAGCCGCCGGTCCGACGGGCTTATGGACCTGGCAATGTTCATCCGTTCCATCACGGGGTCCGCCAAACTGATACTGGGAGAGTCGGACGAGCGTGTGCAGTTCGTGACAGACAAGATCGCCTACGCTGTTTTTAAGGCCGTTATGAAACAGGAGAACATAATCGATGAGGAGAAAAAGGATGAGTTTTTCGGTAAGAACAGCATAGTAGTACTTGACGCCGGGGATGGACATGGCAGCGCGTATATGGAGGCCCTTGAAAGGCTCGAGGCGGAAGGGAAGATAGGTAACGCAAGGTATTCCATAATAATGCACGCCGACTCACCCGGATGGGGGCTTGAGGAGTATCCCGACGCTGTTTTTATAACATATCTCAAAACGGTGAACGGGCTTTATCCCGGTAGCGAAGAACTCCCCAAAGCCAGTATAGCGGTAAAGAACCCGGTCGACGGGAGGGCAAAGAACAGGGCGCGTATATTCATCGACAGGACGGAAGAATACGGAGCGATCCCCCTTGGCATAAAAGAATGGAACTGTATGACCGAAGAAGAAAGGTCCGGATCTTCGAGTATGGCCTCCTCCAGGGACCCCAACCTGTTGACCAACGCCAACATACTCATATGCGATACTCCGTGGGCCTATTCCCGGAGGGAGATATTGAGGAGAGATTACAGGCACATGCTCGGGGATCAAAGCAGGAAAAAACGCAGAGCTTACGAGTATTGGTCGAGCGACCTTTTGAATATCGCGGCGTCGGAATATCTTGAGAGAAAAACCCGCGGGGAGACCGCCGCGCCCGCTACCAGGATGGTATATTTCGGCCAACACGCGCCTAACGCTAACAAAATATTGAAATACGCCCTGGAATACAGGGATTCCCTGCAGGAAATGATAACAAATAAGATACTGGCAATGGGCGTCGATGTCGACAGGTACGCCGAAGTATCCATATCGTCGAACGAGATAATCCCCGGTTTCGATTGGGATAAGGCCGTTCACGATATATTCAAGGATAACCTTTCGAGCGATGACGGGGCCAGGGCCCTTGGCAACATAAAGATCAGGGGAAGGGTGCATCTTGACGCGGCCGCCCGCGTGGGAAGAGGCGCCATCCTTGACGGGTCGAAGGATGACATCTGGCTTACGGGCAGGACCCGTGTAGAAAGGGGGGTCGAGATACACGGGGTCATCGCACACGATGAACGGATAACTTCGGACAGAATATACGAGCAGGAAAAAAAACTGGTCACCAGTTTTCCCGTGAACGGTTACCGAACGAGAGAAGCTACGCTGGTGAATAACGTGGATCTCAGCGGCCTTGGTTTTATAGCGGATTCACGTACCAGGATATGGCTCATAAAGAGCAACAGGTCCAGAAGCGATGAGGAAGCGCTTATGGACATATTCGGAGGCGAGATCGAGGGTACTAAAGTAAGAGATCAGATCTTTCTTTACGGCGACATAATTCTTGAAGACACTGTGCGCGTTGAATCAGGGACCATGTTGGACGGACGTTCGGGAGGGGTCACCCTCCTTGGCAACACGCGAGTAAGGAAAGGAACGATACTGAAAGATGTAAAAGCCAGGGATACGATCTTTGCCTCAAGGCGGGGGATGGATATCTACTACTACAAACAGCCCACATCCATAAAAGAAAAATTCTGGCTGAGCGACTCTGTCTTTGAGAACGCTTATGTGGAATGGAGCGCTAAGGTGCAGAACTCCACGGTGGTCAACTCCTGCGTTATGGGAGAGGCCCAGGTGCTCGATTCGGATATTTTTAATGACCTTATCTCTCAGGATTCGTCCGTAAGTGGCGTGAGAAGAGAGGACAGGGAGAATATGCTCTCGGCGTTATTCTCTTCAGGAAGGAACGCGTCGTTGAGGTATGTTCCGGGGGCATACAGACTGGATGAATTTGAGGAGGTTGACAGGAATGAAGTGAAAAACTACCAGCTCGCTTTCGCCAAGAGGCTCTACGGTATGACGATAAAGAACGAGTATGTTCTCACGAGGATGACGGAAGATACGGAAAGGTTCCTTTTCTCGGGAGCGGCTGATTGCCTGACGCTTCAGCAGATCAGGGAGTATTTTTTCGCCAAGGTTAGATACAATTCCCTGAAATATGAGGGTAAGGAGCCGGGTATCAGTGAGATCAAAGAGTTCACGGACATCATGAGGGAGTATGCCGGTCCTTATGTCAAAAAAGCCGCCTCGATCTCTCTGTCGGACCGCGAGGCCGCTTCCGCGCTGCTTAAGGAAATTATGCTTAAGTCAGCCAGGGCGAATCTTCTTGATCCGTCGATGGATACCGGGCTTTTTGACATGATGGAGGCTTCCGGGACAGCCCGGCTGTCAGGCGCGGAAAAACTGATCGAAGAGAAGACCATGGACCATGCCGCCATAGACGGGTTCACCGAAATAGAGAAACTTGTCCTTACGCCGGGAAAAGGGACTTTTATATTCTTCCCCGACAATATAGGGGAGATCGAATTCGACGCCGCCATATGGATGGCTTTATTGAAGCTTGGGCATAAGGTAGTTGTAGCTCCCAAGAGCGGTTTCGCTTTTGGGGACGCCGACAGATCCGCGGCGGAAGAGATGATCGAACATTATCGGCTGCCCGGCGAGCTTAGGGATTATTATCTTTCAGGCGCCCTCAAGGTAGTGGACAGCGGATCGTTAGGCGAGGGGTTCATCCCTCACAAGATGAGCAGGGAGCTGTTCGAGGCGTTGGGGGATCCGGAACTCAAAGCGATAATATCAAAAGGGCAGGCGAACCTTTTTACGCTTACATCAAGGAATACGGTAAAGGTCCCCGTGAT
>JAQVSN010000063.1 GCA_028700515.1 Candidatus Omnitrophota bacterium | reverse complement strand
TCCTTGTTTTTTTTCTGTTCGCCGGCCTTTGCCAACGAAACAGCGGCGGGAAGCGAGAGCATGGTAGCCCATGCTTCTCTTTTGGTATTCCAGATAAGCGTTATCCTTTTTGCCGCTTGGACGGGGGGAGCCCTTTTCAACCGTTTTCGTCTTCCATCTGTCCTCGGGGAAGTACTTTCAGGAGTCATAATAGGGCCTTTCATGCTTGGCAAGATCCCTCTCCCCGCTTTTCCGCTTGGCCTTTTCCCTATGACCGCGGGGTTCGCTGTATCTACCGAGCTCTATAGCCTCGCGGCGATCGCCTCAGTCATTCTTCTCTTTCTCGTCGGCATCGAAACTGACCTTGAGCTTCTCTTCAGGTATTCGGTAAAAGGACTCGTAGTTGGTATTGGCGGAGTTGTTGCGAGCTTCGTGCTCGGAGATCTGGTAGGTGTATTGTTCGGGAATTTGCTTTTTGGAAGACATCTCGGGTTTGCCCATCCGGTCCCGCTCCTGCTTGGTGTTATTTCTACCGCCACTTCCGTGGGCATTACAGCTCGCATCCTTTCAGACAAAAGAAAAATGGATTCCCCCGAAGGCGTGACTATCCTTTCGGCGGCTGTAATAGATGATGTTCTAGGTATAATCCTTTTCGCGATCGTGGTAGGTGTCATCAAAAGCGGCCACGTCGTTTGGCGGGAAGTTTCTATGATCTCTCTCAAGGCGATCTCGCTCTGGCTGGGTTTTACAGCCTTGGGAATAGCCTTTTCGGGCCATTTAAGCCGCTTTCTCAAAGGCTTCAAAGACAGGACGACAATAGCCGTAATGGCTTTTGCGCTGGCGCTTTTTCTGGCGGGGATATTTGAAAGATCAGGACTCGCGATGATAATCGGAGCTTATGTCATGGGGCTTTCTCTATCCAAAACAGATATTTCCTTCCTTCTGCAGGAGAATCTGGCTTCGTTGAATAAATTCTTTGTTCCGCTTTTCTTTTGCGTAATGGGCATGCTTATCAATCTCAGGGAAATGTCTGACCCGAGGATATTGCTCCTGGGGCTCATTTACGTTGTCTTCGCTATCGTTGGAAAGCTTCTTGGATGCAGTGTTCCCGCCCTTTTTATGAATTTTACTGCGGCAGGCGCTTTGAGAGTCGGGCTGGGTATGATCCCCAGGGGCGAGGTCGCCCTCATTATCGCAGGAATAGGCTTGGCTTTGGGAGCGATCCCTCATGACGTTTTCAGCGTCGCCGTTATAATGACATTCATTACCACGCTTATCACTCCCCCGGTACTTGCCAAGACCCTGGACTGGAAGGCTCCCTCGCTCCGAAAGAACCAGCCTCCCGCCAAGGTGCTCCGTCAGATAGTTTACGACATGCCCAATCAGGAGACAGGGGAGCTTCTTCTGGGCAAGATCGTAACAGATTTCGAAAATGAAGGCTTCTTTGTCTATCGTGTCGAGATCCCTGAGGTCATGTATCAAATAAGGAAAAACGATGTTTTCATAACCCTGAAGTATTTTATGGATAAACTCGTATTTGAATGCTCCGACAATGACACTGCTTTTGTCCACACGGTGTTCTATGAAGTTATAGCTGAGCTTGAAGAACTAATGAGCCGTCTCGAAAAAATATCCAATCGGGAAAAGATCGCTCAGAATATTTTCTGCGACGAAACAGGGACCTGCAAAGAACGGATCAAGCTCTCCCAGGTGATCTCGCCGCTCGCGGTATCGGCAAATTTAAAGGGCTCCTCTAAATCCGAGATCCTCGAAGAGATGATAACCCTTCTGATGGTCTCGGGAGCGCTCCCTGCGGACAACCGCGCACAGGCCCTTAAAGACTTATGGGAACGAGAAAAGACCATGTCTACCGGTATGCAGGAGGGCGTTGCACTCCCCCATGCCAAGACCTTGGCCGTCGATAAACTCATTGCGGCTGTTGGGATCAAAAACGGAGGCGCTGATTTTGATTCGTTGGATAAAAAACCTTCGGAGATCTTCGTGCTGACCCTTGCCCCAAAAGCTAATCAGCAACCTTACCTGCAATTCATGGGGGAGGTAACAAAAGTGCTCGTAAATCCTGAAAACAGAAAAAGGATCCTCTCCTCGAGAACGAACAAAGACCTATACAAGGCTATTACTGCTTCTCTCTAAAACTTCTTGCTCGATGCCTTTTTCTTTTTGCTGTCCAAAAAGTATTTTTTTTGGAGAACTTCGGCATTTAATTCCTTCAGCGCTTCTCTTAACGCCTGCAAGTTGGACGGATTTCTATACTGCGCAAGGGCTCTCTGCATCTTTCTTTCGCGAGGCGTACGTGGAACATGTACCTTTTTTGAAGAGAACGGATGCTTGCCTGTATGGTATATAGCGGCTGAAAAAGTCATGGGGAGAGGAATAAAATCCTGCACCTGCTCAGGGCTCATCCCCCTTCCAAGTAAATACAGTGACATCTCCAATGCTTCTTTGAGGCCGGATCCCGGATGAGCACTTATGAAATAATTGGCTAGATATATTTTTTTTCCTGTTCTTTCTGATATCCGAGCTACCTGTTCCAGGAATTTCCGATATGTCTCGAATCGGGGCTTATTCATTACTTCGAGCACCTTATCTGACACGTGTTCGGGGGCAACTTTCATCTGTCCGCCGATGTACTTTAAAGCCATTTGTTCAAGATATTTTTCGGAATATTTGTCCGTGAGCAGATCATGCCTGAAACCGCTTCCTATGAAGACATTTTTTACCCCGGGGATAGAAGCTATCGCCCCGTACATCCTGAGCGCCTCATCGTAGGCAAGTCTGAGTCCTGGGCATTTTTCGGGAACAAGGCAGCTTTTATTCTGACATGGACCCTCTTTTTCCCATGCCTTGCATCTGGCGCCATACATATTCGCGGTAGGCCCGCCGATATCCGAGACCGTGCCTTTAAAATCAGGGCGCCTGCTTATCCTGGCGGCTTCCGCTATGATCGAGGCGGCACTCCTTGACTGCACTATCCTTCCTTGGTGCAGATGTATCCCGCAGAAAGAACATTCGGCCGAACACCCCCGGTGTGCGGTGATAGAGAACCTTACCGTTTCAAAAGCTTTTACACCTCCTGCCGGGGAGTACGAGGGGTGCCAAGCGTATTCAAAAGGAAGAACATACAAGGCATCCATTTCTTCCGTTGAAAGAGGCTTGGCGGGCGGGATCTGTACTACATACCTCCCGGTGTGTTCTTGAGCGATCGCAGGGCTTTTCATGGGGTTATGTCCGAACGATATCCCCTTGAATGCTTCGTTGAATTTGTCCAGATCGCTGCTCACCTCTTCGAAAGAAGGTATTTTTATCACCTCGGGGTACGCGCAAAGATCTTTCCTTACGATCACGGTTCCTCTGACTCCATCCATGCGGGAGGGGGCTATTCCTTTAGACGCCTTTTCAGCTATTTCGAGGATAGCTCTTTCCGCCATTCCGTAAACCAGAATGTCTGCTTTGGCGTCAAGAAGAACAGACCTTCTCACGCGATCATCCCAATAGTCGTAATGAGCGAATCTTCTCAAGCTTGCTTCAACTCCGCCAAGCACGATGGACACTCCCGGAAAAGCCTCCCGTGCTCTGTTCGAATAAACGATCACCGCCCTGTCGGGTCTTTTTCCAGACTTTCCGCCGGGTGAATAATCGTCGGTCGCCCGCCTTTTCTTTCCTGCCGTATAGTTGGATATCATGGAATCGACGTTCCCTGAAGTAATGGCGAAAAACAGTTTCGGCCGACCGAACCGTTTAAAATCTTCCGCATTCCTCCATTCGGGCTGGGCGATGACCGCGACTTTATATCCCTTGCTTTCCAGAAGCCTGCTGATGAGAGCCGCGCCATAGGAAGGATGATCTACATAGGCGTCTCCCGTAACAAGCACTATATCCGGGACATCCCATCCCCTTTTTCCCATTTCTTTTTTTGTAACTGGAAGGAACATCTGTCTCCTGTCACTCCTGTCTTCCGGAACGGTTCCTTGAAAAAGTGTTTCTTTTCCTTGAGATCAGAACACGTAAGATCCTTATGATCCGGGGCAGTCTGGGCATAGTCCTGATATTTGACATCTCTGTGCCGAGCGCAGTGTGTATGGAAGAGGCTTTCCTGATCGAGAGCACCTGAGAGGGGAATACGCTTCTATGCCCTGTCATTATAAAACTCAGCGCACAGGAAAGCGCAGCGTAGGGAGCTATTTCGGGTCCAAAAAGTTCGACAGCCATGATTATAGCGGCTATCGGCGTGTTGGCGGCCCCTGACAATAGACTTACAAGACCAAGAACAGCGAACATGGATCCATCCTGGCCGATCAGTCCTGCGAAGAATGATCCTGCCGTGGATCCTATAAAAAATATGGGGGTAACTATGCCTCCGCTGCCTCCAAACTCAAGAGTGACCGAGGTAAAGATCATCTTGAGAACAGGATCGTACCAACTGCATGCCCCGCCAGCAAGGGCGGAGTCTAGGGTGTCGACCCCCAATCCAAGATATTTCACAGAAAAAAGAACCGCTAGAATGGCAAGAACAAATCCTCCGAACAACGCTTTTATATGCTTGCGCATTTTTATCTTTGAGGAAAGATTCTTTGCGAAATTAAGTACCTCAATAAAAACGAACGAGACTATCCCGAAAAAGACTCCCGCGAGCAGCACTTGAAAAAAAAGAGAGGGTGCGAATACAGGGATACCCCTGACTGGAGTGTACATATACTCCATGCCAAGAGTTGCAGCGACCTGATATCCTATCGTACCGGCTATTATAGAAGGCAACAGAACATCATATAACATCGCTCCGATGAACACGACCTCAACTCCAAAAATAGCTCCCGCTATAGGTGTTCCGAAGACCGCGGCGAATCCCGCACTTATTCCACATATCACTATTTTTCTTCGATCATGCTTATTGAACCTAAAAAGATCGGCCATCCCCGAGGCAAGACCGGCCCCGATCTGGGCACAGGGGCCTTCTTTTCCCGCTGATCCCCCAAAGGCTATAGTGACGACGGTAGCCGCAAGCTTCACCGGAACCGTTGCAATATTTATTTTTCCGAACCTGCGGTGTATCGCTTCCACGACCTTCTCTGTACCGTGTCCTTCGGCCTCGGGCGCGAGCTTTGAGATCATTAGCGTGCTCAAGAAAAAAGCGGCCGGAAGAAAAACATAGTAGAGCTGTATCCCGTGAACCGTTTGGCTGGAAATAAAAAGCGTTTTAAGAAAAACAGCGGAAGAGAGCCCAACGACCACGCCCACCGTTGTGGCAACAACGACCCATTTAACGATATCAAGTAAAAGTATGGTTCCTTCCGCTATCCTTCTCTTCATCTCCACACCATCCAAAGGAAGATATACCCCGCGCTGACCGCCGCCAGAGTAAAAGGTACTCCGATCTTCATGAATTCGGGGAATGTTACGTTATAGCCTTCCTTCTTCAGCAGACCGCAGGCTACGATGTTCGCCGATGCTCCTATCGGAGTTATGTTTCCCCCCAGACTGGCGCCTATAAGGAGCCCAAAAAGCAAGAGGTAAGGCGGGGCCCCGATCTTCTCTGACACGGAGATCGCTACCGGAAGCATTGCGGCCAGGAAAGGGACATTATCCACCACGGCCGACACCAGCACCGCCACGATCACAAGAAGTGTATACCCCATGAAAAGATTACCCCCGATCACGCGGGCAAGATTTTCGGCCATAATATTTATCCAGCCGGCCCTGGTAACCGCCCCCACAATGATAAATACCGCACCAAGAAAAAATGTCGTGTCCCAATCAAGTGCTTTGATACCTTTTACCAATGGCATTTTTTTTTCAAAAACGGCCCACGCAAAACAAACTGCCGCGGCTAGCATTGAGACGGCCCCCGCCATGTAAGAAAAATCCGTGTCAAGAAAAGATGTTCCGGCCAGAATCAGAATAAGACCTATGAGAACTCCAGTCGGGAACCACGTTTTGATCTTTTCTACGGTTATTTTTGCGGGTTTTTCCTTTTGTTTTCGGAAGATCAAATACAGGACCATGCACGAAGCTATCGCTCCCAGTTCAACAGCAAAAAAAATGCTTGGTTTCCCTTTGAAAAAGAAAAAATCAATAAAATTCATTTTTGCGGCACCAGCGAGAAGCATGCTCGGCGGATCTCCTATCAAGGTAGCAGCTCCCTGGAGGTTGCTAGATATGGCTATAGCGATCATGATCTTGACCGGATTCATCTTCAACCTTTTTGATAATGAAAGGGCTATCGGCGCTACGATGAGCACCGTCGCGACGTTCTCCACAAAGGCTGAAATGACCCCAGTGAGCGCACATATGAAAAGCAGGACCCAGGCGGCATTCGATATTTTGTTCACTATTATTTCAGCGAGGTATGCCGGCACACGGCTTTCCATGAACATCTCAGCAACAACAAGGGTTCCGACAAATATTCCCATGACGTTCCAGTTTACGGCCCAAAAAGCTTCCTTGGGAGATATTACACCAAGAAAGACCGTGAGTGAGGCCGCAACAACCGCAACGAGCGTCCTTTTTTCCGGCAAAACGGCAAAAAGAGCGTACGCCGCTATAAAAATGATCGCCGCTATATTCAAGTGAGACATTTTTCTTCTCCGAAGTTTCAATGCAAGAAATTGTTATCTTGCCTATCCATTCTGGCTCCCCAGAAAAGGGTCCTTTCCTCTATATACGGGTTATTATAAGTCCTATCAGCGTGTTATGCAAATGGGAAGGCTTCTCCCTGTGGGGAGTTAAGAATAGATAGCTTTCTTCTTTCCTTAAATAGAGAATATCGCATATTTTATTGAACCTATCCGGAGGGGGTGACAGCGAAGCGTCAAGAGGGGGAACCAGAGGTTCCCCCTATGAAAAACCGATTTAACACAAAGCCCGCCAGTTATTTCTGACGGGCTTTGTATATAGTGGCGGGGTGGACGGGGCTCGAACCCGCGACCTTCGGATCGACAGTCCGACGTTCTAAACCAACTGAACTACCACCCCAAAAAGCGGAAATTGCCTATCATTTATAGCATATAATAAAACCTTCGTCAATCCTTTTGCGCCGTCCCTCTTAAGAGGGATTTGAGGCTTGACCCCTTGCTGTGCCTGGGCTATAATCGTCCATACACATTAAGGGGCGCGTAGCTCAGCTGGTCTAGAGCGCTACCCTTACAAGGTAGATGTCACAGGTTCGATCCCTGTCGCGCCCACCACTTGAAAAATCCGGTGCTTCGGCCGGCGCTAGTTGGATTGCGCCGCCTTTGCACCCTCTCCGCCTTCGGCGGCTCGGGCGGCCTTGCGGCTCGCCGGATTTTTTTGAAAGGGAACCCTACGGTTCCCTTTCAAAAATTTTCCTTCCCTTATCGGAGAATTGGAGGAGTCATCCTTTTGATGGCGAGGATTGAACGGGGACGCCGACCCCTGCCGCGCCGAATATCCTTAAATAGGAACTAAATGGTTCCCCTTTTTTATTTCTCTTTCTCATCGGGAACTTCAGCTCATCAGGAATCGAACAAGCGGCATGCCGAATACTTTAACTATTTGGGCTCGCGTATGTTATAGTTTCATTTATTTTGGCAACGCGGTCATCGTGAAGGCTAAAACAAAAAGCGCAACGGTTTCTACAACGCCCAGGACCATTATGTAATTACCAAATCCTTTCCCTGTCTCCCCGAGGGCATCTGAAGC
>JAQVSN010000062.1 GCA_028700515.1 Candidatus Omnitrophota bacterium | reverse complement strand
CCTCTTCGCCGTGTATGTTAGCGGCGATATCGCCGAGGTAGAACTGAATATCCGGGTCGCCGGTATCGTAGAGGTATACAAGGGGTTTTTGATCCGCGGCAAAACGGATATCTTTCACCGAACGAAGTATTTCTTTTCCTCCTTTGGCTCCGGCCGCTTCACGTGCCATGACCGAGACGGATTTGACCATAGGGGAATAATCGAGGTTGAATATCTGTTTGTCGGCCCCAAGGTATATCACCGAGCCCGCTGACAGTAAAAAGGCCACGGGGAGGGTATATTTTTTCAGTATCCATGTGATACCCCAGCCGGTCATTAACGCTAATGCCGGATATACGGGCATTATATACCAGTGCAGTTTTGTCTGCACCGGACTAAAGAGTCCAATGACCGTGATCGCCCATATTACCGGAAGATAATGGGACCTTTCTTTTAAAAAAATGACCCGCCAAAGAAGGATGGGGATGAGCGCGAGCCCCGCTCCCGACCATGGTCGGCCTTTGTTAGGGATAACGCCGAAGTAAGTAAAGATGTCCCCTGTATGTCCGTCAAGGGAACTTGTTGTCCGGACAAGGAGATGCTTTACAACGTAGCCGTTCCAAAAATCCTGTCCGTAAGAGGCGTAAATTGAAATATGCCAGGCTGCCAGGACGATGAGAGCGATGAATATACCCAGGACCAGCGGTTTTTCCTTCAGCGAACGAAAATTCCCGGATATCGCCGCGTACAGAGCAATTATGACAAGGATCGTAATGGCCCCCATACCTTTTATGAGGAAAGCCATCGCGAACGCGATAGGGGAAAAGAATAAAAGACGGTTTTTTGGGCTTCCAAGGACGAAAAAAAGTATGGAAAGAGAGGTAAAGAATGTGAGCGGTATGTCGAGCATGCCGACCCTCGATGACCATATGAAGTGCCATGTTGAAAGAAGAACTAGCGCCGAGGCGATTCCCGCACGGCGCGAATACAGCTTGAGGCCGAGCAGGTATGTGACAAGGATGGTTCCAATGCCGCAAAGGGCTGAAAAAAGGCGAACGGATAGTTCTCCAAGACCGAAAAAACGCGAAAAGAATACTGTTAACCACATGTAAAGAGGAGGTTTATCGCTCCAGGCGGCCCCGCCCCATTTCAGGTTCACGAGGTCCCCGCTTTTGATCATCTCAAGTGAGACGCCGCCGTAAAAGCCCTCATCCCATGAAGTGAGACTTCCCGTACCCAGCCGCCAGAGGATAAGGAGGGCCGCTGTCGCGGTGAGCAGGATGATGTCTATCCTTACGCTGTTATTTTTCATGATCGGGACATTATATCGCAGGGGAGGGAGAAAGGCAAATTAGTCGCTTGTCGCTCGTCGCTCGTAGATCGTCGCTAGAGGACATGGGATAGCTTCTTCGTCGTTCGTGATTCGTGGTTCGTGGATCGCAAAGCGTGGCACTGCCACGCATGTGAATTGTGAGTTGTGAATAGTGAATGGTGGCTTCGGGTCCAGCAATTCACAATTTACCATTCACAATTCACGGCCGCTTCGCTCTCTGCAGGAGTCCGGGGGACTTCCTCGGGCCGAGACGTTGCGGGGGGATATGATAGTAATACTTATTGGCAATGGGGAGGGGCGGTGATAGAATAACTAACGTAAGATGTTATTATAGCTATTCTTAACGCTCCTTCCACACCGAGAGGACCCTGATGGGAAAGATCGGTAAAAAAGTCAAATATCGTTTGCTCTCTTTTGGGATCATCCCCTTCCTCGCCGCCGCCGCTTTTTTGATCATCTTTTTTGGACAAGCCCATTATTTTAACGAACTTGAGCGGGTTAAAGGTCACGCTGAAAAAGAACTCCTTTCCATCGGTCGCCTTAAGATCCGTGAAATTGCCGCCTGGTACCGCGAGAGACTCGATGACGGGGCTTATATCAAATCCGATCCCATTTTGGCGGGGCATTTAAAAGACCTCATGGAAGAACAGGCCCCGGAAGAAAGAGATAAAGTCATTGAGTGGATGGCCTCGGTAAAAGAGGATCTGGGGTATATGGGCGTTCTTCTGGTAGACCGCGACCTAAAGAAGGTGGTTTCGGTGCCGGAAGAAGAAGACTTCACCCACATCGGCAGAAAGATGCTCCAGGAGGCATTTTTTACGGGGGAGGTGGTATTCTCCGACCTTCATAAGTATGGCGGTGAAGGATATGTCCATCTGGATATGGTTGTTCCTTTAAAAGCCCCGGGGAAAACAGAGATTATCGGAGGACTATTCTTTCGGATAGACCCCTGGAAGGTCCTCTTTCCTTTTTTGGATGAGTGGCCGACCACAAGCGCCAGCGGCGAGAATATGCTTGTGAGCCTCCGGGATGGACACGTGCTTTATTTGAATGGGACTAAGTTCTCAAAGGATATACCACCGCTGGGTACCTCTTCCCAGGGCGAAGAGATCATCATTTCCGCCATGGGTTCCGGCCGGTCTGGGGTCGTTGTCGAGGGGGAGGATTACCGCGGCGAGAGGGTCCTGGCGGGTGTTTACTCGATACCCGGGACATCCTGGTACTTTGTGTGTAAAAAAGACTTAAAAGAGATCTATTTCCCTGTAAGCGGTGAATTGCGATGGATAATCCTTTTTATGTTCTTGCTGGCTGTTTCAATTCTATCCATGCTCGCTGTCACAGTACAGACCGCCAGGATCAGGATAAAGAGGAACGAATACGAGAGCAGGATAAAAGGACTTGTACTGGAAAAGCAGTATAACCTTCTTTCTAAATACGCCAATGACGCAATAATCCTTATAAATGAGGATCTTACTATTCTTCAGGCGAACGACAGGGCGGCAGGATGTTACGGATACCCGGTCTCTAAACTTGTGGGTATGACTCTATGGAGTTTAAGAGCGCCGGAAGAAAGGGCAAAGATACGGACGCAATTTGAAAAGATCGATACTCTGGCGGGAGCCACCTATGAGACAAAACATCTGAAGAAGGACGGCACTGTATTCCCTGTAGAGATCAGCACGCGTATGATAGACATAGAGGGGGAGAAGTTCTATCAATCCATAATCAGGGATATCAGCGGACAGAAGTCCGCCGAGAGGATTATCAGGGAAAGAGAAAAAGACTTAAAAACCCTTCTTGAAGCCGCTAACAGCGTAATAATCCGGTGGAGGCCGGACGGGACCATCATCTTTATTAATGATCTGGGGCGGCGAAAGTTCGGATACGAAAAGGGAGAGCTTGAAGGCAAGAACGTTATGACGCTCGTGCCCAGGGTAGATAGTGCCGGGCGGGACATAGGGGACCTGGCCGCTAAAATTGCGGCTGACCCCGAACGGTATGAATTCGTCGATAATGAGAACATCGGCAAGAACGGGGAGCGCCTGTGGCTGTCCTGGAGCAACAAGGCCATAAACTACGATGATGGCCGTCTGAAGGAAATGCTGTCGATCGGGAATGACATAACAGAACGCAGGAAGGCTGAAGAAGCACTCAGGATGTCCATCGCTGAATGGGACGCGACATTTAACGCTTCGCATGACTCGATAATGCTCATAGGAAAGGACAGGAGGGTAATGAAGGCCAATTTGGCGGCCTCGAAAATGTTGGATCGCGCTACGGGGAATGTAGTGGGGAAACACTGCAATGAACTTATGAGCGTTCTCGGTGTAGGCCCGGAGTTCTTTCCAATCAAAAAAGTCCTCGAAAGCCGTAAAAGTGAAGGATCTGAGATAGCCGTTGGGGGGGAGGGAAAGATCTGGCTGGAGATATCCGTGGACCCTGTGTTCGACGGATCCGGAGAAATATCAAGTTTTGTGCATACCGTGAAAGATATTACAGAAAAAAAGAAAGATGAAGAGGAATTATTCAATCTCGCTGAGGTAGTGAAACATTCCGCGGAACTTGTCATCCTTGCCGCCTGCGACGGAACGATCATGTTCATAAACGACGCCGGCGCCGAAATGCTCGGGATAGACCCTCTTGACCCCGGAAAATCCAAGATAATGGATTTTATACCGGATGACCTGAAAGCCAAGGTGAGAAGAGAGATATTCCTGCCCATGTGCAGAGAGGATATTGTCTGGCAGGGAGACCTTCGTTACACGAACGCGAAGACAGGGAAAACGGCCGAGGTCTACGCTATGAGTTTCGGGATAAGGGATAAAAAGACAGGGGAGATACGTTATTTTGCCAGTATCGCGCTTGATGTCACGCGTCAAAAGGCTTTAGAGAAAGCACACAAGGAGAGCGAGGCCAGGTTCCGCGAAATTTTCGAGAGCATGTCGAGCGCTGTGGCTATCTACGAGGCGGCTTCGGAGGGGGAAGACTTCGTTTTCAAGGATGTAAATAAGGCCTTATGCCGTATAGAAAATGTATCCAAAAATGACGTTTTGGGAAAGAGTCTCCGGGAGGTTTTCCCTGGCGTCGAAGAGTTCGGGATTTTAGATGTCATTAAACGCGTCTTCAGGACCGGGACGCCTGAAAGACTGCCGGTTTCTTTATATAAAGACGTAAGGATATCCGGATGGAGGGAGAACTATATATGTAAACTTCCTTCAGGGGAGGTTGTGGCGGTATATGACGATGTCACGGAGAGGAAAAAGGACGAAGAGGAGAGGGAAGCCCAGAGAAGGTTCTTAAGACAAACCATAGACGCCATACCGGCTTTTGTTTGTGTGAAGGATATGTGGGGAAGGTACCTGCTTGCCAACAAGGAGCTGGCCGGCGCCTACGGGACCACGATTGAAGTTCTCGAAGGGCGCTGTGACAGCGATTTTTCTCCCGCCGCGGATGAGGTTTCAGCTTTTCTCAAGGATGATATGAAAGTCATATCGGGCAAAGAGACCGTCAGGATACCGGAAGAAAAGATCACATTCGCCGATGGAAGCGTCCACTGGCTATCCACGATAAAAACCCCCATCATCCAAAAAGACGGTTCCTGTACGAGCCTGCTCGCGGTAGCTATGGATATAACCGAACGCAGGAAGGCTGAAGAAGAACTGAAAAAGATCGAGTGGATGCTTTCGCCGGGAAAAGTGGAAGGGATGGACAAAGGCCCCTTATGTGAGATCGGACACGGCGACTTGACGGCGCTGAACAAGGATGGCCTTATCCTGAAGAATGTAGGCAAAGAACTTCTCGCGGATATAGCAAACGATTATCTTGCGCTCCTCGGAACCTCTTCGGCCATATACGAAAAGAACGGCGATTACGCCTTCGGGATATTCTCGTCCAAATGGTGCAGGCATTTGGATAAAGCATCCCGTAACCTGTGTGACGCCAGAGATGATGCACAGGCCCTCCGGTCGGGAAAATGGCTATGTCATGAATCATGCTGGACGGAAGCGGCAAAAAGAGCCATTGAAACAGGACAGGTCATAGATGTCCCGTGTAACGGCGGGATATTCCTGTATACCGTACCTATTATAGCCAGAGAGGAAGTGATAGGCGCGATAAATTTCGGTTATGGAGACCCTCCGAAGGATCCCCAAAAACTTAAAGAGTTGGCCGTCCTCTACAGGGCCGGTGCGGATGACCTCGCGGGATCGGCCGAGGCCTACGATTCAAGGCCCAAATATATTATCGAAATGGCTAAAATCCGGCTTGCGGCTTCAGCGCGGCTTATAGGAGCGATCGTCGAGATGAGACTCGCAGAAGAGGCTCTCGCGGGGTCCGAGAAGAAGTTCCATGACCTTTTCTACTCTATGAACGAAATGGTAGTGCTTCACGAGATGGTCCGGGACGCATCAGGCAGGCCCGTGGATTACAGGATAATAGATTGTAATCCGGCCTTCAGCCGCGTGACGGGGATATCAAGAGATGAAGCCGTCGGGAAACCCGCTACGCTCGTGTACGAGACCGACCACGCGCCATATCTCGATGTCTATTCCCGGGTAACCGAGACGGGTATACCGGAGCGCATGGAGGTCTTTTTTGAACCGTTGAAAAAATATTTCAGCGTTTCGGTCTTTTCTCCGGCGCCTGAGAAGTTCGCTACCATTGCCCTTGACCTGACAGACAGGATGAAAGCCCAGGAAGAACTTATAGAAAGCCACAAGAGACTTCTTTCGGTCTTGGACGCCAGTATAAGTCCGGTCTATGTAGCCGACCCAGATACATATGAGCTGCTTTATGTCAACAAGGCGCTTGAAGCATCTGTCGGAGCTGTATGCCACAAAAAATGTTACGAGCAACTGCAGGGCCGCAGTGAACCCTGTCCGTTCTGCACGAACGACAAGATATTCGGTCCCGATCTGGGGAAGATCTACCAATGGGAGTTCCGCAACGAGGTTAACGGACGGTGGTATTGGTGTGTTGACCGGGCGATCACATGGATAGACGGGCGATTTGTCCGCTATGAGATGGCGACCGACATCACAAAGAGGAAGAACGCCGAAGAAGAACTCGCCAGACATAAAGATCACCTGGAAGAGATCGTGAAGGATAGAACAGAGGAACTTGAATCCTTCTCATATTCGGTATCGCATGATCTTAGAGCTCCACTAAGGGCTATTGCCGGATTCTCAAGCGTTCTCAAGGAGGATTTCGCCTCTAAGCTCGGAGAGGAGGGATGCCGTATCCTCGATGTAGTGATAGAGAGCACGGAGAACATGAGATCTCTCATAGATGACCTTCTTGCTTTTTCGCGTCTGGGGAGGCGGAATGTTGAGGTTTTCCCCGTGGATATGGTAGAACTTGCCGGAGAAGTCACAAAAGAGGTCCGGTTAACGGAACCTTCGAGGAACGTCCAATTCATTTTAAAGGATATGCCTTCAGTTGTCGGGGATCGGGCAATGCTGAAACAGGTGTTTGTGAACCTGGTGTCGAACGCCGTAAAATTCACAAGACCCCGCGAAAAGGCGGTAATAGAGATCGGGAGCCGTACCGAAAAAAACGAATATGTCTATTATGTAAAGGACAATGGTGTCGGGTTCGACATGAAATATGTTTCGAAACTTTTCGGAGTTTTCCAGAGACTGCATGGAGCCGGCGAGTTCGAAGGGACCGGAGTTGGGCTGGCTATAGTCAAAAGAGTTATCTCCAAACACGGTGGACGGGTATGGGCCGAAAGCGAAGTGAATAAAGGCGCGACGTTCTTCTTCAGCTTGCCGAAGAAGAAAGAGTAAGATCTGTAAGATTGCAAAGATTTCACAGCGGAGAACCGGGTTTTAGATTGCGGAGATCATCGTTGAACGGCTCGCTGCATTATAAGAACACTGGGCAGACCTGGGGGCGTAGGTTTCTATCTTATGAACGATTTTTAAGAGTTCCAGAGAAAACCGGCAATTAAACTCAATCTTTGCAATCTGAAGATCGTCTGTTAAGTCAAATCTTCGAGATCAACCAATATTCTAAAGCTGTACAGGGAGGTCAACGATGACAGACCTTAACAATGTAGATGTACTCCTTGTCGAAGATGATCCCAATGACGTAGAGCTTATCTTAAGGGCATTAGGCAGACACAACCTGGCCGATAAAGTATTTGTTGCCATAGACGGAGAAGAGGCTCTGGATTTTGTCTTCGCGAGGGGGAAATACTCCTCCAGATCGAAGAATATCATGCCCAAGGTGATATTCCTCGATATTAAGCTTCCGAAGGTTAACGGTCTTGAAGTCCTTAAAGCGCTTAAGTCCGACCCGGTAGCGAAGCTTATTCCGGTCGTCGCGGTGTCGTCGTCACGCGAGGAGAACGATGTGGTGAGGAGTTACGAGCTTGGCGTTAACAGTTATATAGTGAAGCCTGTTGATTTTAAGGAATTCATCGATTCTTTGGATGAGGCAGGTTTTTACTGGCTTTTACTGAACCAGCCGCCGAATAAGAAATAGTTGTCAGTCGTGGGTCGTCAGTTGTCAGCGAAAGTGTTGTGGTAAAATGCGATATATATGATATATTCATTTTGGATGGATAGGCGGAGGAGATCACAATGTGGCGTTTCTCACGATAGTGTTTTTTATTTATGTCCGATGACTGGCG
>JAQVSN010000061.1 GCA_028700515.1 Candidatus Omnitrophota bacterium | reverse complement strand
GCTTGTCGACGCTGTGGGAGGCATTAAGGTAGGGACCAGCAAGTTCTGGAAGATCGTCAGGGAGAAGAACCTTCCGGGCCTCATAGTAATCAATAAGATGGACAAGGAGAACGCGGATTATCTCAAGGTTGTCGGTGACATCACCCAACGTTTCGGAAAGAATTGCGTGCCGATGTTCTACCCGATAGGCAGAGGCGCCTCATTTAAAAAACTCGAGAACCTCCTAACGGAAGACGGGCTTGATGAACTTTCGGGGGAGGATAAAGAGACCGCCCATAAACTTTCCGCCAACCTGACCGAGGGAGTAGCCGAATCGGATGACGCTCTCCTGGAGAAGTATCTGGAGAGCGGTGAATTGCCGGAGGGGGAGTTGACCAAGGCCCTCAGGGCCGGTATAGACGAAGCCAAGATAATACCGATAATACCCGCGGCGATAGCTAAAGGGATAGGGACAGAGGAGATAATGTACATCATCCATGACTATTTTCCTTCTCCTCTTGATGAGCCCGCCCCGGAGGCGGAAATGCCGGATGGGGAAAGGATCGTCCTGGGGCCCGACGTGAATGCCCCGTTTGCGGCGCAGGTATTCAAGACGATATCCGACCCTTACGCGGGACAGGTGTCCCTGATGAGGATAAGGTCAGGAAAACTTTCCACCAATCAAACAGTGAAGAATACAACAAAAGACACATCCGAGAAGATCGGACAGCTTGTGTATCTTAGGGGAAAGGAACAAGTTCCCACCGATTCAGCGGTGGCAGGTGATATCGTTGCGGTCGCTAAACTTAAGAACACGGATACGAATGACACGCTAGCGGATGACAAGCGTCCGCTGAAGATGGCGCCGATAGCTTTTCCGGAACCCGCGGTAAGTTTTTCCATAAAGCCCAAGACGAAAGCCGATGAGGATAAAATCTCCAACGTACTTCATAAGCTTACAGCTGAGGATCCGGCGTTCCTTATGACACGCGATGAGGAGACTCACGAACTTATAGTTTCCGGAATGGGAGAACTGCACATCAAGACAATGATATCCAGGATGAGGTCCCGCTATAACGTGGATGTGGACATGGGCACGCCTAAGATCGCCTATAGGGAGACCGTAACGTCCAATGGGGACGCCCAGTACAGGCATAAAAAGCAGTCAGGCGGCGCAGGCCAGTTCGCGGAAGTCTGGATGCGGGTGGCTCCTCTCACAAGAGGTGAAGGTTTTAAATTCGTCGACGAGGTGGTCGGGGGCGCTATCCCGAGACCGTTCATAGCCAGCTGTGAAAAAGGCGTAAAAAATTCCATGAAAGCAGGTGTCCTCGCGGGTTATCCCGTGGTAGATCTTGAAGTCACTGTGTATGACGGCAAAACGCATCCGGTAGATTCGAAAGATATTGCTTTCCAGATAGCGGCCTCGCACGCGTTCAAAGAATCATGTGAAAAAGCCAAACCGGTGCTTTTGGAGCCTGTCATGAACGTTGAAATAACGGTACCCGAGGAGAATATGGGCGATGTCACTGGCAGCCTTAGTACGCGCCGCGGAAGGGTATTGGGGATGGATATCGAGGTGGGGCAGCAGGTAGTGAAAGCGCAGGTACCGCTTGAGGAAATGTACAAGTACGCGAATGAGCTCAAGTCTTTCACCGGAGGCAAAGCCACCTACACAATGTCTTTCTCTCACTACGATGTTGTTCCGGGGAACATCGCTCAGAAGGTGATCGAAGCGGGTCCGAAAAGACACAAGAAGGAAGAGGAAGAATGACCCAGTCGTCAGCTGTCAGTGTTTGACAGACGCGGCTGGTATCTGAAAGCTGGTATCAGATATCGGAGATCGGATATCTGGAAGTATCAACAGGAGGCACAATGTCAGGACATTCGAAATGGGCGACGATCAAGCATAAGAAAGGCGCTCTTGACGCCAAAAGAGGCAAAGTATTCACCAAGATAATCCGTGAAATAACGGTAGCGGCGAGAGAAGGAGGAGGGAATCAGGATGCCAATCCCAGGCTGCGCCTTGCTGTGCAGAAGGCAAAAGACGCTAACATGCCCGCTGACAATATAGACCGCGCCATAAAGAAGGGAACGGGCGAACTTGAAGGCGTGAGCTATGAGAATATATCGTTCGAAGGGTATGCACCCGGGGGCGTTGCAGTGATAGCGGATGTCCTGACAGACAACAGGAACAGGACCACAAGCGAGGTCAGGAGCATATTCACCAAACGGGGCGGGAACATGGCCGGTGCCGGATCAGTCGCATTCCAGTTCGAGAAAAAAGGTGTTTTCATGGTGAAGAGGAGTGATTTCAAAGAAGAAGATCTTTTTAACATCGTTCTCGATGTCGGGGCCGATGATATGACCTCAGATGAAGAATTTTACGAAGTTACCTGCCCTCCTCAGGACTTTGACAAGGTTCGGACAGGGCTTTTGAAGGCCAAGGTAAAGGTGGAATCCAGTGAGCTTGGGATGATGCCCAAGAACACCGTGAAAGTCGAAGATCCCGAGACCGCGAAGAAAGTGATGAACCTGGTCAACGATCTCGAGGATCATGACGACGTGCAGAACGTTTACACCAACTTCGATATTCCGGATGAGATACTTAAGCAGATAGAAGGTTGATCTATCGTTTATCGTTTATCGTTGTTCGTTTTTCGATAAACGATAAACGGCAAACGATAAATGGACCACATGCGAATACTTGGGATAGATCCGGGGCTTATAAGGACGGGCTATGGGGTGATCGAGGCCTCCGGCCCGGAGAGAATGAAACTCATAGAGGCAGGGATCATCAAAACCTCTTCCGAAGAAGGTATTTCAAAAAGGGTCAGGGATATTTACGAGAACCTTTCCGATGTGATCAAAGAGCATGCCCCTTCGGTCGCTGTGCTTGAAAAGCTTTATTCCCATTACAAACATCCCGCTACATCGATACTCATGGGACATGCCCGGGGTGTTGTCTGTCTTGCCCTTGGGATGAGCGGCATAGAACTTTTGAGCCTCCCCTCTACGCGGATAAAAAAGGTCATAACCGGTAACGGACAGGCAAAAAAGGAACAGGTTCAGAGGATGGTAAAAACGCTTCTTGGCCTTAGCGTTCCCCCGAGCCCGTTCGACGTGAGTGACGCGCTTGCAATGGCCATAAGCTACGTGTATATTCGGGGGAAGGGTAACCGGTTCTGTGGATCTGAAGCACATGGGTCATGAGCGCGTAAACTCATGGAGAGCAGGAAGCCCCGGGATGGGGCAGAAATATTCCTTCTTTTTATCTATCCATGTCCAGAGAGAGACGATCCCGGAAAAGAGAAAAAACAGTATGTACGCCCCGTAGACAGGTCTTTGGCCCTTAAGGATGATATGATATCACGCATAACGGGTATTGTAGCAGGTAAAAGCGGTACAGAAGTCCTTCTTGAAACTGGAGGGATAACGTATGAGATAATGGTCCCGCAGGCGGTCATGAAGGCAATGGGATCTGACATGGTCCCGGGGAACAGGATAACGCTTTTTACACACCATTATTATCAGACGGAGCCATCCAAAAGCGTTCCTGTCCTGATAGGTTTCCAGAACGAGGTCGAGAGGGAGTTCTTTGAAAAATTCATAACTGTTTCGGGCGTAGGCCCGAAAGCGGCCGCCAGGGCTCTAGCGGAGTCATTCTCCTCGATAGCCGGAGCTATTGACAGGGGGGACGCAGCTTTTCTCAAGACCTTACCGGGCATAGGGGATCAGCGCGCCAGACTTATTGTAGCCAAACTACAGGGGAAGGTAGGAAAATACGGGTTGATCAAAGACGAGGGGTTTCAGGGTCCGGTTGAGGGCGTGGATGACGTCAAGGAAGAAGCGCTCGAAGTCCTTTTACGTCTTCAGTACAAAAAGACAGAGGCCGAGGAAATGATACGTAAAGCCCTTATCAGAAAACCCGGAATAAAGACAAGCGAAGAGCTTCTTAACGAGGTTTACAGGGATAGGAAGACGCTATAAGGAGTCGTCAGTCGTCGGTTGTAAGAGTGGTGTAAAATCTAGGAGATGGATGAGCGATAGTAAAAGAGAAAAGTTCGTAGACAGGAGCGAGGAGATCGTACGCAAGGGGGAAACAGAGGACGACCTTGTAATGAACCTTACTCTTCGTCCGAGGCTCCTTGGCGATTTTGTGGGCCAGGGTTCGGTGGTAGATTCCATGGCGATCGCTCTCGAGGCCTCCAAAAAGAGGGATGAACCCCTGGAACATGTGCTTCTTTCCGGACCGCCCGGTCTTGGAAAAACATCGCTTGCCCATATCATCGCGAATGAAAGAGGCACCAAGTTGACCGCCACCAGCGGTCCGGCTATCGACAGGGCCGGCGACCTGATCGGGATCCTGACGAACCTCGGGGATGGGGACATCCTTTTTATCGATGAGATACACAGGCTCTCCAAAACAGTAGAAGAGTTCATTTATCCGGCCATGGAGAATTTCCAGATAGATTTTCTGGTAGATAAGGGGCCCTACGCTAAGACCATCAAATTCAATTTAAAACGTTTTACCCTGGTGGGAGCTACGACCCGTACGGGTTTATTGAGCGCCCCTCTCCGCGACAGGTTCGGCATATCTTTCCACCTTGAATTCTACACCCCGGATGAATTGTTTACCATAGTTAAACGCTCGGCTAGACTTTTGGGTATATCAATAGAAGATACCGCGGCAGAAGAGATATCATCTAGGGCCAGAGGGACCCCCCGTATCGCGAATAGACTTTTGAGACGTGTCCGCGACTGGGCCGAAGTTAAGTCCGACGGAAAGATAACTCTGGGCGCTGCCGTTAAGGCTCTTGCTACCCATGGGATAGATGAAAAAGGCCTCGATAGGATCGACAGGAGGCTTTTAGAGATGATATACACTTCTTACAAGGGAGGCCCGGTAGGTATAGAGGCGATGGCTTCATCCCTGAACGAGGAGTCTGACACCATAGAGGATGTGGTGGAACCTTATCTTCTGAAGATAGGTTATTTGAGGCGTACGCCCCGGGGAAGAGAGCTTACTGAGGAAGCGTTGGAGTATCTTGGGAAGAGACCCCGCGTTGAAAAAGGGCTTTTCTGAACTTCCCAGACAGCGAAAAATCGAACTATTTGAGCGGTCATACGAACGGAGGTTCCCGTGAGGACATTAGGTAACGCGGTTCTGGCTTTTGGGGGGCTGTTCCTGGCCGCCGGGGTGTTTTTCAGGATATACGATGAACCTCTTAAATACATGCCGCTTTCCGGGCTTACACCGTCAAGTTTCGCCCATTTCGGGAGTACCCTTTTCATAGCCGCGATAGCTCTTTTCGCGGCTCATATAGCCGCCAAAAAATAGGTCTTACGGAGGGAACTTTGCGATCGAGTTCCATGGATATCGCCGGGTTATACGCGAAGTTCGGTAAGAACCTGCCGCGTTTTTTCATGACTTTTCTGGACAACAGGAGAGTGTTCCTTACTAACGCAACCCCACGCAGGGGGCCCCTTGCGGTCGTTTACAACTTGAGCGCCAAATGCGACGCGAAATGTCCGTTCTGCGGATACTGGAGAGCGGGGCAGGAACACGGAACGGAGCTTTCCTTTTCCGAAAAGTCAGAATTGATCCGAGGCCTGGCTAAGGCAGGAGTGTGGCTGCTTAGTTTTTGCGGAGCGGAGCCGCTTTTGGTCGAAGAGATAGATGCCCTTATGCATCTGGCAAAAAGCTCGGGAATGCTGGTCAATATTTCCACCAACGGGTCCAGACTTTTTGAAAAGACGTCTTCTATCCTCCGATCAGGGGTGGATTCAGTGACTGTGAGCGTCGATAGCCACACAAGGGCCGTGCATGACAGACTTAGGAATAGCCCGGGGCTTTTCGAGGCCTTGTCCATCGGGATCGACGGTTTAAAGTGTTCCAGAAAAGGGAAAAGTCCCTGGCTGGCCGCGAGATGCCTTGTAAGCAGAGAGAACTGGTTCTCCTTGAGAGAATATGTTGAGCACTGGTCCGGACGAGTGGATGAAATAGTGTTTAAACCCGTATGTTCCAGTTCGGACGGTATGTTCTTGATCCCGCCGGAGATGGCGCCGGATCCGGAGAGAAAAGCTGAATTCATTGCATATTTCGCGGACATACTTCGAGATCATCCAAAACTGGATACTCCGTACCACAGGCATCTTGCGGAGTATCTTTTCGGTAATTGTCCCGGAGCCCAAACATATTGTTTCGCCGGTACTTTCTTCGCCGACATAGACCGTGAAGGATATCTTCATCCGTGTACGGAATACGGATCAAAGCTCGGGAACGTGATCCGGGAGGGATTTCTGGGAGTTTGGAGCTCGCCCGAGGCCAGGAAGTTCAGGAGTAATATCAGGAAGTTGAAGAAATGTTCTTCCTGCTGGGGGGATAAATTCTCCTCGGGGATCATGGTTGAAAGGGTTCTTAAACTAACAGGGGGAATATGACGATACCCCGAAGAAGACCGAGATACTACAAAGGGCAGTGGAGGGATCTGGCCGGGATGGCGAGAGGTTTCGGATACGCGTCTTCTGAAAGTGTGCGGCTCTTCGAGAAGGAGTTCGCTTCGTACATCGGAACAGAAAACGCGGTAGCTACGTGCTCCGGCAGGAATGCCATGGAGCTCATATTGGACGCCATGGAGATCAAGGAGGGTGACGAGGTGATAATCTCCGCGTATACGCTCAAGGACCTGGCCGAAATGATGATGGAAAAAGGGATAGCCCCTGTTCTTGTGGATGTGGATCCTGAAACGTTCAACATCGATCCAGGGAAGATCGAAGAGAAGATAACCTCCTTGACGAAGGCCATAATAGCTACACATATTTTTGGCGTGCCGTGCGAGATCGACAGGATAGTCGAGATAGCTAAGCGGCATGGGCTTAAAGTGATCGAGGACGCGGCCCACGCCATGGGTGCCACATATCTTGGGAAAAAGGCAGGTTCTTTCGGGGACGCGGCTTTTTTCAGCATGGAAACAATAAAACTTTTGAACACTTTCGGAGGAGGAATGGTCGTTTCCCGCGATCATGATCTGGCTGCAAAGGTAAGGAAGGCGGTTACAGGATATCTTCCCAACGGGCATGCTGTCACGAAGAAGATATGTCTCGCGCTGGTCGAGGATGTACTTTTGAGGGGGCCGGTTTTCACCGCCTTGATGTGGCTTTTGGCGTCTAAGAATAAAGCATTTGTGAGGTTCTATTGGTCTTTTCGGAACAGGACGAGGGTAGGGCGTTCCAGATACAGCTCTTTACAAGGCGTTATGGGGCTTGAACAGATGAAGATACTTGATATTAAGAATGAGCAAAGGGCCCGGATCGCGGCTCTTATGGAGAAAGGATTTCGGGGGTCGGTCGTTCCGCAGAAGGTTCCCGATAAAGCCCGCAGAGTGCAATATTTTAACGTGGTACGTATCGACTCCCCGGACGCGATCGAGGACGTTCGCAGACGCATGCTATTTAGAGGAGTTGATTGCGGTATACGGGAAGAGATCACCGACGATTGTTCCCTTTTTCTCGGGAAGAAGGGCGAATGCCCGGTCGCGTCTGAGATTTTTGAAAGAAACCTTCAACTGCCCATGTTCGACGGGCTTAAGGAACGTGACATCAGACGGATCCTAAGGACTTTGGAAGAGGTTATCCCATGAAATTGAACGGCCTGGGTCGGGCAGGTATAAAAGTAAGGATCATATCAATAGCGGCCATAGTACTATTGGGCATAGTAATTTATGGCTCAATGCTGGACAACGAGTTCATTTACAATGATCACGAGATGGTGGTGGGGAATTCCTTCCTTACCGACTGGAGAAATTTGAGCAAGTTCTTCGGCCCGGAGTATTTCGCGGGATCGAAAGAGGCTACATACAGGCCTCTTGTTACATTGAGTTTTTTTGCGGATCACGCTGTCTGGGGCTTTGATCCTTTCGGGTATCATCTTACAAATCTTTTCTTTCATGTTTTTAACGGTATCCTGGTCTTCTGGATGCTGTCGCTCCT
>JAQVSN010000060.1 GCA_028700515.1 Candidatus Omnitrophota bacterium | reverse complement strand
CCGGCAACACAACCGGCATTTGAGACAGAAGTTATTTGTAACGAATTGCTTGAACATGTCGATAAATTATAGCTTACAACTAACGGGAACATCAAGAGCAATAACAGGCGAGCCCTTCGAAGCGGCGCGGCAAGTCTTTGGGCCCCATGAAAAACGGCCCGGCTTTTTCAAGCCGGGCCGTTCCCTGGTTGTTTCGTCTATGGTTACATCTTCACAACGTTGGAGGCCTGATCGCCCTTAGGTCCTTTTGTGACCTCGAGCTCTACAGACTGTCCTTCCTGTAAAGACTTGTAGCCGTCGCCCTGAATAGCGGAGTGATGAACGAACACATCCCCACCATTGTCAAGCGTGATGAAACCGTAACCCTTCTGATTGTTGAACCACTTTACTTTACCTCTTTCCACTGCTTCCTCCTTTGAATCGCATAGGCGGGCGTACTTATAAAAAACCGCAAGGCGAGACATCTTCACCTTGCGGCACAAGAACTGTACTCCCTTACCCATGCACTGTGCATATTACACCCAAACGCTGTTTAAGTCAACAAAAAACTGCTATTTCTCCGAATATCACTCAAAAACCGGGAAAAACCTCTTTCCCTCTAATTTCTCCCGGAATTACCATTCGACATTTCCGTGACCATACCTCCGAGTCATCGATAGGAGCGGTTATTGCTTTCTCTTTTCTACGAACCTCTGCATTCTTTCCATCGCTTCCTTGAGATTCTCGAATGCCGAAGCGTAAGACATCCTTACGTACCCTTCCCCCGAAACCCCGAACGCCGTCCCCGGAACTACGGCTACTTTCTCTTCCTTAAGAAGCCCCTGGCTGAATTCCATCGATGTAAGTCCGGTCCCGTTTATCGACGGGAAAGCGTAGAATGCCCCCTCCGGTCTGTGGCATGAAAGACCGATCTCGTTAAGGCGTGATACTATGAACTCGCGCCTTCTCTTATATTCCTTTTTCATCTCCAAAACCGCTTTGTCCCCGTTCTTCAAGGCCTCGCGCGCCGCCATCTGGGCGGTTATGGGGACACACATGATCGTGTACTGGTGTATTTTTGTCATCGCGGATATCAGCTTTTCGGGGCCGCACGCGTATCCTATCCTCCATCCGGTCATCGCGTAGCTCTTCGAGAAACCGTTCAGGTACAGTGTCCTTTCTTTCATTCCCGGAAGCGTCGGGAAAGGAACATGATCGTAGTCATAGGTCAAATCTGCGTATATCTCGTCACTGAGGACCACAAGCCCTCTCTTCAGCACTTCAGCGGCAATATCCTTAAGCTGTTTCCTTGAATAGGACGCTCCCGTGGGATTATTCGGATAATTGAGTATTATCGAATTGGTCTTGCTGTCGCAGTTTGACCTTATATCGTCCGGGGTTATCTTGAACCCATCCGAAGGATCGGTCTTTATCAGGACAGGGGACGCTCCGGAAAGTGAAGGAAGCGCGTTGTAAGAAACATAATGGGGTTCAGGCACCAGCATCTTGTCGCCTTTTTCAAGAAGGCTTCTCATGGCCAGGTCCACAGCTTCGCTCACACCGACCGTTATGAGGATCTCCTTCTCGGGATCATAATCCATCCCATACCTGTTCTTCAGGTACCGTGATATATCGCGCCTCAGCTCAGCCAAACCTTTATTCGAGGTATACGAGGTATATCCCTTCTCAAGCGAGCTTATCCCCGACTCTATGATGTTCCAGGGAGTCACAAAATCAGGCTCCCCTACGCCGAGGGAAATAACGTCTTTCATCCCCAGGACGAGATCAAAAAAAGCCCTTATCCCGGAAGGCGGCATCTCTTCTACGGCTTTATTAATTTTGATATTGAATTTTCTCTTCACAGCAAGATCGCCTGCCTTTTGTCCTGCGGCGGCTGTTTCAGGAGGTCGCCGTTCTCTTTATATTTTTTGAGGATAAAGTGCGTTACCGTACCCCGTACATGCTGTATAGACGAAAGTTTTTCGGAGACAAAATCAGATATCGCGTGCAGGCTTTTAGCCTCAACTACCACAAGCAGGTCGTATGTCCCGGACATAAGATAACAACTGGTCACCTCAGGGAACTGGTAGATCCGCTCCGCGACGTTATCAAAACCCAGACCTTTCTGCGGAGTGACCTTCACTTCAATGAGCGCTCTTACCCCTGAACCTTCTTCACGCAGCATTTCGGAATTAAGGACCGTCTTATACTTGAGTATAATGCCGTCCGTTTCCATTTTTTTTATGGCCTTTTTGACGGACTCCACCGACCTCCCCACCATCTTGGCGATCTCCTGGGGTGTTATCCTGGCGTCTTTTTCAAGTATCTCAAGTATATCTTTCATCTTATGTCCTCCCCGGCCAAAAAGCCGTTTGTGTCATGCCTTTTGAACTGCGTATGAGTAATATTATCATATTCAGAAGGCTAAGGGAAGTCGTCAGTCGTCAGAGGGCTAAAGGGGTTAATGCGTTGAAGGGTTAAGGTTAAGGTTAAGGTTAAGGTTAAGTGGTTTTAGCCAGAGGTTGGCTTCAAGCTTCCACTTTATCTCAACCTCAACCTTAACCTATTATATTAAACTCCACAAACTCCGCTTTTGCTATGCGGGATAGAAATGACAGGGGGCCCGCTCTACGCTCTCTTTCTCGGCGCTATCCCCGGCGCTCCGGCAATATCCGACACGGTAACCCCCATATCGTGCATTATCCCGTCCCCGACGTTATATATCCACCCATGGACCGATAGCCTCTGCCCCTGCCGCCAGGCGTTGTTAACCACTGTGGTATTGCAGATATTCGCTACCTGCTCAATGATGTTAAGCTCACAAAGTCTGGCCCTTTTGGCCCGGACATCCGTAAGGGCATCCAATTCATTCCGGTAATAGCGGTGTATGTCATCGATATGCCTGAGCCAATTATCGATAAGGCCGTGTTCTTTCTCCTCTAAAGCGGCGTTTATTCCAGCGCAGTCATAATGCCCGCAAAGTATGATGTGCTCGACCTTGAGAATATCCACGGCGTATTGTATGACCGAGAGGCAATTGAGGTCGGTATGTATGACCATATTGGCGATATTCCTGTGAACGAATATCTCGCCCGGAAGGAGTCCCACTATCTCATTCGCCGGCACCCTCGAGTCAGAACAGCCTATCCAAAGGTATTTGGGGGACTGCTGGTCCACGAGCCGGGAAAAGAACTTTTCATCCTTTCTCTTCATGTTCTCGGCCCATTTTTTATTGTTGTCCAGAAGCTGTTTTATGTCCGCCATACTTACTCCTTCTTCATTAATGCTGAACCCATCAACTTTTTAGCGCTATGCTCTCTGCATATCTGTTATTGGTGTATTGGTTATTGGTGCTATTTAAAGCCCCCAACAACAAACTGCTCACTACTTCTTCGCCATCTGCCATCTGCCATCTGATATCAGTTGTCAGATATCTGCTGTCTGACACACCCCTCGATAAACGAAAAACGACAAACGAACAACGCTTTGCACTATGCGCCATGCTTACTGAGTTCATACACGCACTGCATGGTCTCGAGCTCTTCTTTGTCGAACCAGTATAACCCGCAACTCTCGCAAAAGTCCACTTCGACCGGGTAGGCGCTGGAAAAGAAACCCCTTTTCATTTTGCCGTTGCACACCGGGCAATTAAAAGCGAAAGGCGCATTGGCCCCCTTAGCCTGCCTCTTATAAACGTCCGGCATGCGGTTCGAGGCTATCACTCCAGCGGCTTTCCTGACCTGTTCCGGAAAATCATATTCATCCCTCACGAGCACCCTCGGAACTACATCTTCCCTTACCAACATGCCCCCGCAGGAGGAGCACGTATGAACCGGGGCCCCTTCGTAGAAGGCTTCGGCAAGAGGGCTTGAGCATACGGGGCATGTCATTCCGGGGTTCCTGTCCCCGGCCGGGGAAGCGGATACGCGCATGATCCCTTTATTATAGAGTACCTTCATCCTGATCTTTTTCGGACTTTCAAGGATCGAAAGGTCCTGGCGGGCCATATCGAGAAGCGCACGGACCCTTTTCTCGGCGGGCGGGTGGGTTGAAAAAAGATCAGCTGCCGGACCATCCCTTTCGTCAAGGGCCCTTCTTTCGGGATCCATGATAAAAAGGGGCGCTATCCCCCCGGGGATCTGACCTCCTCCCCTCCATCCGCGCGATATGATGTAAAGGGCTTCGGCAAGGGCAACGGGATCCCGGGTAAGTCTCACCGCGGCGGCGTCAGCGCGATATTCCGCCTGCCGGGAGATAAGCATATTCACGAGAAAGGCAAATGCTCTGACAACAAGAAGGATCGTCCCGATAACTATCATCGCGATGATCGCGCTGCCGGCTCCCTTTCCACGGCCGGTACTTGATACCGCTTTGAGCCCCCGCCCTACACCAGAGAGCATGGCCGCGTAGACCCCGAAAAGGGAGCATGCTATGGAATTCGCAAGACTGTCGCCCGAAATTATGTGCGCGGCTTCGTGGCCGACCACCGCCGTGAGTTGGGCGCGATCGAGCGCCGCGAGAAGCCCCTCGGTAACTCCTATCGCGGCTCTTCCTCCGGTGTCCGCCACGGAAACGGCGTTCAGGGAATGTGACGGGATGAGGAAAGGCTCGATACGAATACGCCCCGAAGCCACCGCGACTTCTTCCACTATGTGAACAAATCTCCGGTGATATTCATCATCCATGTCGGGAGGCCTTGCCCCCGCCGCCAGGGCCACCTTTTCTATCATCCCGGCGGTCGAGATCTTCCAGTGGATAAAGGCCCCTAACACGGAGATCATGGATATGACCGCGAACTCCATAAGATGAACACCCGTCGGCGACGGAACCGTTCCCCGGAAGAAAGAAAGAAAAAGAACAGCCTTAGCGGCCTGCCATATCAAAAAGAGCGACAGGATGTAAAAGATCATGAGGAAGCCGAAAAGAAAATTCACGGCTCCTGTCTTTTTTTCTTCTGCCTCGCGGAAAGTGTAAGGCATAGCGTCGTCACCGGTCTCTGTGCTAAAAGATAAAGGTTAAGGTTGAGGATAAGGTTGAGAGACCTTGCTCTTAACCTTACCCTTTACCTCAACCTTTTGGCCTATCATCTCTCTTAAAAAGCCACTTTCGGCGTCTCTCTATGTGCGGTATCCTCGATCTCGAAAAATTCACGTTGACCGAAATTAAATGACACGGCGATGAGGTTCGACGGGAAAGACCTGACGACGGTATTGTAGTTGGCGGTCTCATCGTTATAATTCTGCCTCGCGAAGGATATTCTGTTCTCCGTGGATGAAAGTTCTTCCTGAAGACGCAGCATGTTCTGGTTGGCTTTGAGATCGGGATAACTCTCAACGACCGCGAAGAGCGACCTTAAGGAACTTGTTATCAGGTTCTCTGAAGACGCCACATCCTTCACTGAAGCGGCCTGCGTGGCCTGGGTCCGGGCCTTTATCACTTCCTGCAGGGTCTTGTTCTCATATCCCATATAAGCTTTGGCGGTCTCAACAAGATTGGGTATAAGGTCATGCCGGCGCTTCAGCTGTACATCGATCTGTGACCAGGCGTTATCGGTCCTTAGCTTCATCCTTATAAGGACGTTATAGGTCATCGCTGCCCAAATAGAAGCCAGCCCCGCAAAAACCAGCATTCCGAGAAAGAAGGTACCCATTATGCCTCCCTTTAGTTGGTTTACATACTCATTCGCCGTGGTAACATGCCGGCCGCTCCAGGCCGTTGTAACGCCTCGCGGCAACCCTTATTCCGCTTCCCAGGGTTTTTGCTGCTGCAGGTCGCGGGCCATACGCGCTATTTTGGTCAACGCCTGCAAATGCTCACTGGTCCGGTCTTTAGGGCTTACCAGCACAAAAAAAGCGTGTACCCTGCCGTGTACCCTTGGAAAAACCATACCGTCCTTATGGATCCCCAGAAGTATCACGGGACTCTCTATATATTCGGAATGCGTATGCAAAAGCAGCATTTCCGGAGTCAACTCGAGAGGTTCGAGCGGAAAAAGTTTTTTCATTACATCCAAAACCGCGTTCGACCCCTTGGGAAAATGTTCCCCCATGAGTTCCTTTACGGCTTCCTCGGGGGAAGCCGCTTTTATCGTCGTCATGGCACCCGTCAAAAGCGGCTTGGTTTCCGGGTTTTCAATACCGCATACTCCCGGCTCATCTTCCCCTCCCGTGCATCCTTCATCGGCCGGATGTATCATCATCATATTGTTCCTGGGGAATCCCTCACGGAGGACATGGTATATGTGCCTCACCGAAGGATGCCAGGCCAAACGCCCCTTCTTCGCGGCCATGATAACGATACCGTCGGTCTCGTGGATACCCTCGCCCTTCAAGTGCTCCGGAAACCCCTTCCATTTATCAAGCTTAACGAGTTCCGTCTCTACAACAACCTTATTTTTTTTCAGCATCCCTTCGACGGATTTTATCGTTTCCGGGATCCCGGCTATCCGGAGTTTCATCTTGTTGGCGGCCGCTATTTTTTTGACCGCCCCTAAAGCCCTCCTAAAACCGGGCTGGGACTCCAACATCGGGGTGACAAGGACAAAAAGACTTTTGTCCATGTTCAAAGGGTGTATTATGTGGCATGTGAGCAGCATCTGGGGACTTTCATCGCACACTTTATCGTATACCCCGAAAAGCATGGACCTGAAATTAAGTTCCTGTACGGGCACGGCTCCCATCACCAGGGTATCTATATGCCACTCCTTGACGGCGTGGAGTATCCCTCCGGCGACGTTCACGTCTATCCGGCTTATGGGAGAAATGGGTATGCTGGCCGAAACCGCCCGGGTCACTGACCGGCTCAATATCTTTTCACCAAAATCTATACGTCTGTCGATGTCTATACCGTCCTGGACGACGAAAAGCGGGAACACCGGCTCATTGGAATCCTTATCTCTCAGGCTCAATGCGACATCCGTAAGATGCTCGGCTGACGCGCTCCTTCCGAGGGCTACCATTATCCTCTCTCCGCTTTTCTTAGCCCCTTCTCCGGACCTTTTATGGTTTCTCGCTACTACTTGTCCGTATTTTTCAGTGAACCAGGGGCCGATAAGGCACGTGACCAGTATCATTATGATAGTCCCGTTAAGTATGGCCTCATTAAAAATGCCTATACGAAAACCTACGATCACCGCCGCCAGGGTCGCCGCCGCCTGGTTCACGCTGAGCCCGAAAATTAGGTTCCTCTCGTCACGCGTGAATTTCATTGAACGCTGGAACAATAACGCCGCCGTGTATTTACAAACTATAACGGCTACGGCCATAAAGACAGCTACGGCCCAAACATCCCACCCCGATAACAGGACCTTGAGGTCCACAAGCATACCTACGGAAATAAGGAAGAACGGTATAAAAAGAGCATTTCCCACGAACTCGAGCCTGTTCATAAGCGGACTTTGTTCGGATATTATCCTGCTTAAAGCCAATCCCGCGAAAAATGCCCCGATTATCGGCTCAACACCTGCCAGGGATGAAAGGTGTGCCGTGAAGAACACCAGCGACAATATCGATATGAATTCCATGCTTCCGTCAGGCGGGAATATCTTGAAGAAGAAGTATGCCGCCCTGGGCAGGACCCACAGCGCGAACCAGACCAGAGCCAGCAAAAATAAAAGCTGCCTGGCCATGAAGACAGCCGTCAGCCGCGTGGTGAACCATTCTACGGTTATGGCCAGAACAAGAAGAGCGGCCGTATCCGTTATTATGGTCCCTCCAACGGTGGCTACCACCGATCTTTCCCTGTTTATCCCGAGCCGGCTCACTATCGGATAGGGGATCAAGGTATGCGAGGCGAACATGCTGGCGAGAAGCACGGCTGTCGGCCATGAAAAGCCGAACAAACCCTTTGACCCTAACGTCCCTACTACCATGGGGATGGAAAAAGTCAGGAACCCGAAAATAAGGCTGAACTTTTTCTGTCTCGCGAATTCGTGGAGGTTTATCTCAAGTCCGGCAAGGAACATAATGTATATCATTCCCACCGACGAGAATAGGTACATAGAACCCTCGGGTCTCAGGACACCGAGCGCGTGCGGAC
>JAQVSN010000059.1 GCA_028700515.1 Candidatus Omnitrophota bacterium | reverse complement strand
GTTTCATTTATTTTGGCAACGCGGTCATCGTGAAGGCTAAAACAAAAAGCGCAACGGTTTCTACAACGCCCAGGACCATTATGTAATTACCAAATCCTTTCCCTGTCTCCCCGAGGGCATCTGAAGCGCTTGCTCCGGCTTTACCCTGATACCAGGCAGATACCGCCAAGCCCAATCCGGCCACCAACCCCAGAATAAGCTGCTGCATTTCCGATCCTTGCGGCCAGTTAGCCGTCTTAACGGCATTCCTCAGTATCATGCCGTATATCGTCTGCGACAGAGGCGCTCCTACGAAAGCAAGCATAATGAACGGCGCAACTTTATTCTGCACGTATGCCCTCTTCCAGGCGCCAATAGCCGCCATACCGGCTATACCTGTGCCAAGAGCTGATCCCACAGCCGCGATCGACAACGACAGTCCCATATCTCCTAAACCCTGTACCATATCAGTCCTCCCCTTCTTCGTATTCTCCCGCCCTAAGAACTACCCTCTATCCGGGTAACGGTCCATAATCCGCCTTCTGTCAGATCAATGCTCCTTGAACGGTTCGTATTTTTTCCCGGACCAGCTCATCCCCAAGTGTCCTGAGAATTCCAACATATTAAGCCTTATGCCATGCACTGCAACGGCAAGAAATCCCAGAATAATATTCAGTGTGTGCCCTATGAAAAGAATGACCGCGGCCACGATCATTCCTCCAAAACCCTTCCCCTGCGAGAACGCCATCTCGTTAAAAGTTCCTGAAAGCATCGCTGAAGCGTATCCTACGGCGAAAAGCCTCAAATAAGAAACGATATCCCCAAAGGAGCTGATGACCGTAAGCGGCAGTTGGGTCAACGTGGAAAGAGCGCCTTTTATCGGGTTCTTGGTCGGGTTAGTAAAGAAAAGTACGAATGGGATCCCGACACCATAAAGATACATGCCCCACTCCGGAAAAGGTTTTCCAAGGACAAGCGCTCCGGCGGCAAAAAACATTCCCCATATGATCATTACCCACCCTGCGTCAGCCAGGGCCTTCAATGAATTTATTATTCTTACGGCTCTCATGATATGTGCTATCGTGAGGTGCACGGCCCCAAGGACAAAACAAAGGTAGATAACAAAATTCTGCCCGTCGGATGTCGCCGTATTGAGCGCCGGTATCATAATCTTCTTAAAAACAGGGATCCCGGCTATCTGCGGCAAACCAAACCAGCTCCCGTTGACTGCGCCCCAAAATATCGTAGCAGCAGACAGAACGTACATTAATATCAAAGGTTCCTTTGGGGCGGCCTTGAATTTCCTTGCCGCTGCAAAGGTAGCAACAAGGAACAAAAGTCCGTATCCGGCATCCCCTATCAGCATCGCGAAGAACACGCTGAAAAAAACCAAAAAAACAAAGCTGATATCAAACTCCTTATACCCCGGTATCGTACTCATGAAATCAAAAACAGGTTGTATTATCCTGAGCCACGCCGGGTTTTCAATAAGCGTAGGCGTTTCTTCTTCATCGGACGCATCCTCTATGAGATATCCTGCGTGCATGCGTCCCGCTACTTCAAGCGCCCTGGGAACCTTAGCTTCGGGACAGTACCCTTCCATATAGCAGAACCGGCCTTCTTGCTTCATTCCTGCTTTTGCAGCGAAAAAGTCTTTTTCTTTTTCAAGGGCATCCCTGCATTCTTTCATCAGTTCAAGCGCTTCGGCCTCTTTAGCGAGGAACTGGTCTATCCCCGATATTTCACCATCGATTGTATCTATGATAGCTTTTACCTCCGAAGGACTTTCTTCCGGTGGTATTACTCTGTCGAAGGGGAGCTCTTTCTCCGGATCATCAAAGAACACCGCCAAGTTCGTATATCCTTTCCCTTTCCCGATCTGCGCATACGCAGTCCCCTCCGGGATCTCCGCCTCATCTTTTCGCTTTAACTTGTAAAGTTTAATGTAGAGCCCTTTCTCCTCGAACCTCTTAAGATCGCGGGGATCGAATTCCCCCCACTCGTTGAACCAGATGATTTTTTTCATAGCTTCCGTCTTACGGGAGACTAGGTCCTGTCTTTCACCGCAAGCGTCGCTTATCTGCTGTGCCATATACTGCAGGTCGTCCGATGAGCATGGCATCACTTTGGTCGTCGCCTTACCGGAATACGGAGTAAGGATCGCCATCATTTTCTCCAGATTTGATATCTTGTCTTCTACGAAAGTAACCTCGTGGGAGAGGGGGGAGACAACATGCTTCAAGTGGAGGACTCCCGCTTTTCTCATATGGAAGAGAAAACCTGTTCTCTCTTTTTCGGAGACAAGGAAGGTCATCTTCTTCATCTTGGCTATCATTTATTCTTCCGCCTCCCGCGCCTGGATCTTTGCCTTGGCTATCTTTCCTGTAACTACCGCAGCAGTCTGCATATCTCCCAGACATATCCGTATCTTTCGTATATTCTCATGCGCTTCGGGTATTTTAACTTTCTCGAAGAGGTTCACCCTCTGTGTCGTGGTCCTCAACTCTTCCTGGACCAGTCTCTCCTGCTCCTCAAGTATCTCCATCCGGGCATTCTCGGACATGACCGTCTTGATGGCCTCTATCCCCTTGTCCACCCAAAGAGGCATCGTAAAAAGATCGTATTCCTCTTCCTCGAACTCCGCATTCTCGAATACCGGCATGTCTATCCCCGCGATATTTCCCCTGGAAATAATGACTTTTCTAAGACTCACCAGCTCTCGTATCCCTACGTCCTCAGCGAACACGTCCGCCCATTTGTACACCATAGCTTTCGTATAAGCTTTTTCTTTTTTTAGTTCTTCCATCGCCGTGTGGATCTTAAGCATCTCTCCCTGGAGCTGCTGTTTCTTAAGGAGAAGGGTGGGCAGATACTGTGTGTATCTCTTAAGCTCGTCTTTCTGGCGTTTAAGTTCGTTCTTTGTAAGTTTTAATTTTGCCATCGCCTTTTCTGCCATTCATTTCCGCTTATCTTCTGCCAAAAACGAACAACGATCCTTTTTCCGTGTCCTATTTGGGCCAGAACTCCTGGATCAACTCCGTCCTGAAGTTTGTTTCTTCCGGCTTAAAGCACTCTCCGAGTATTTTCCAGCCATTATCCAACGCCTCTTCCAGCGGAATATTCACCTTAAGGTCCATCATCTGGCTCTCGAAAAGCCCTCCATACTTAAGAAGCTTTTTGTCCCAATCGCTCATCCGGAATCCCATTGACCTTTTTTCTTCTGTTTCCTTGTATTGCGAATACAACTGTATCATGCCATCCATGATGGCACGATGATCTTTGCGCGTATCCTTGTTCACCTGTTGTTTTAGCCGGCTCAGTGACCCGAACGGTTCGATCCTGCCGTTCCTGAGATAGAACTGCCCCTCTGTGATGTATCCGGTGTTGTCCGGCACCGGATGCGTAATGTCGTCCCCGGGCATTGTCGTAACAGCTAGGACCGTTATCGATCCGGCTCCCTCGAAATCCACCGCTTTTTCATATCTTGAGGCGAGCTGGCTATAGAGGTCCCCGGGATATCCCCGGTTAGACGGGACCTGTTCCATTGTTATGGCTATTTCTTTCAGAGAATCCGCGTAATTCGTCATATCCGAAAGGAGCACCAGCACTCTCTTCCCTGAAAGTGCGAATTTTTCAGCTACCGCTAGGGCAAGGTCCGGTACCATAAGCCCTTCAACTATCGGGTCAGCTGCGGTATGTATAAAAAAAATGCTCCTTGAAAGCGCGCCACCCGCTTCAAGGGTGTTGCGGAAGTAAAGATACTTATCATACTTAAGGCCTATTCCGCCGATAACTATTATGTCAACTTCGGCCTGCAGGGCTATGCGGGCAAGAAGCTCGTCGTAGGGTTCTCCCGAAACTGAAAAGATCGGCAATTTCTGGGATTCAACAAGAGAGTTGAAGACATCTATCATGGGAATATTGGTTCGAACCATATTCTTCGGGATGATCCTCTTGGATGGATTCACGGCCGGCCCGGCTATTTCCGTGAGGTTCTCAAGAATCGCCGGACCACCGTCACGGGGTTCACCGCTCCCGCTAAAGATCCGTCCCATCATTTTGTCGGAAAATCCGACCCTCATCGGCTCACCGAGAAAACGCACTTCATCTCCCGTAGAAACACCGCGGGCCCCCGAAAACACCTGCAGGTAGACCAGGTCCTTGTTAAGACGTATGACCTGGGCGAGAGACTTCCCTCGTGAGGCTGATATTTCAGCAAGCTCTTCGTATGCAACGCCGTCAGCCCTTACGGTAACAACATTGCCGCTTATGTTGAGTATCCTGGTAGAGACCTTCCTCATATTATTTCCTTCCGGTCTTTTTGTTTTGATTTTATTCGGCGGTCCGCTCATCCTCGGCGGTGGGCCCTCTCTGCAAAGCCTCATCTATTGCCGCTTCCTGCTTTCTGAAATCATCCGTTCCCCAGCTCTTGTAATTCCAGTCTATGAACTTATGCCGAAGACTGTAGAAGAAACCCCTGGCCTGTTTTTTGTCCTTTACCGGGAAATCGGCTTTAAGCACGCCAACTACTTTTCCGAAGACATATTTTTGCCTTTCAGCGGTCGTAGCAGCGTCTACGTCGTCAAATCCGTTCTGCTGAAGGTAAACACTGTCGAGGAAATTGCTCTTGAGGTACATCACGTAGTCCTCTACGCTGGTGCCTTCCTCCCCAACGACCTTCATCATTTGATTGACCTTCTCTCCTTTGTCCAGTACGGCCCTGGCTGTAACGATGTCTTCTTCGTCTATGAAACTTTTGTACTTGCTCCAGCTTTCGAGCGGTGATATAGACGGGAATTTCCTTGCTTCCGCCCTTTCCCTTGAAAGACCGTGAAAGGCACCTACTACTTTTAGTGTGCTTTGGGTCACGGGTTCCTCAAAATTCCCACCAGCGGGACTCACCGTTCCCCCGATCGTGAGGCTTCCCTTGGACCCGTCGTTTAATCTGATTAGCCCGGCCCTTTCATAAAAACTGGCTATCCTCGACTCAAGATACGCCGGGTAAGCCTCTTCGCCCGGGATCTCCTCAAGCCTTCCGGAGATCTCCCTCATAGCCTGGGCCCATCTGGAGGTTGAGTCCGCAAGAAGAAGCACGTTCAGCCCCATCTGCCTGTAGTATTCCGCTATCGTCGCTCCTGTATAAACAGAACTTTCTCGGGCTGCGACAGGCATCGAAGATGTGTTGCATATTATTATGGTCCGCTCCATGAGAGACCTTCCTGTCCTGGGGTCTTTGATCTTCGGGAACTCTTTGAGCGTCTCAACCACCTCTCCTGCTCTTTCCCCGCAGGCGGCAATAATGACAATATCGACTTCGGCGTGCCTCGAGGTTATCTGTTGCAGAACTGTTTTCCCTGCCCCGAAAGGTCCCGGGATACAATAAGTTCCTCCCTTGGCTATCGGAAACATAGTGTCTATAAGACGTATGCGCGTCACAAGGGGTTCTTCGGGTCCAAGTTTCTCCTTATAGGCTTCTATCGGTATTTTAACCGGCCACTTGAAGGACATAGTCACATTCTCGAGCGTTCCTTTTTCGTCTCGGAGGACCGCGACCTTATTCCCTATCTTATATTTCCCCGGAACAACGACCTCCTCTACGGTGAACTCTCCGCTGTAATAAAATGGGACCATTATTCGGTGCTCAAAAATGCCCTCGGGAACGCTACCCAACCGGTCTCCCGCCTTTACTCTGTCCCCTTTTTTTACTTGGGGGGTGAACTCCCACTCCTTATTGACCGGAAGAGGCGGGAATTCCACGCCGACCGGAAGAAAAAACCCAAATTTTTCAGCAAGCTCGGGCAGGGGGTTCTGGAGTCCATCGTAAACCTGTGACAATAGCCCCGGTCCAAGTTCGACCGAGAGCATATTTCCGGAGAATTCTACCGGATCTCCAACTTTCAATCCTTTGGTGTATTCAAAGACCTGCATGAAAGCGACATTTCCTTGTATCTTTATGATCTCTGACTTTAGCCGATGATCACCCGAAATGACATATCCCACCTCGTTCTGCATGGTGTCGCCTTCGAACGCGACCCCCAGCATATTGCCGTTAACTGATACTATCTTTCCCGATAACCTGCTCATGTTTTACCTCACATGCTTTATAGAACGCTTCTTCACCTTTTTCTTTGTCGAATCTCGACAGCCTTTCGGCTATCTTGAGCTTCATCATATATAGGATCACCCAATTAACGTCAAAATTATAATGGAGCACCTTGTCTTCCATAAAGTCCCATCTGTATCGTTCGATCATTTTTTCCGCTTCCAGCGGAGTCTCTGCGGCGAGAATGTCCTTGACCTCTTCGCCGGCTTTATAGCTGGCGCCTTTTTTCACGGCTTCTCTCGCTTCGGCAAGAGATCGCTTGATACGTCGATCGAACCGCACCCATTCCGATATGACCGGATACTTTTCTGTTCCCCGGGGATCCTGCCCCTTCAACGAGAGAAGAACCGCCATCTCTTTCTCTCCCATCCATCTCTCACACTCGGATAAAAACCCATCCACTGTCATTGGCGGCTTTTCCCCGAACTTAAGGGTCGGCATGGATGATACCAGATAGTAATACTTTTCGTTCATCGCTTTACTTCCCGTCTGTCCCGGAACCTTCAAGGATGCCAGAGAGTCTGGGGTTCAAATAGTTTTTAAAAGCTTCGGCGACAGCATCATCGGCAAAATCGTAATAGTAATTCTCACCCTTGATGCCGACGCGAAAACCGTTTTCAATGTTCGGGGAGGCCTTTATGACCACGCCTTTGGCAATTTCATCTTTTAGGGCCTTTATAAGCCCTTTCTCCAGGGAATCACGCTGGGCCTGGGACGTAAGAACTTCTATGTCAGCCCCGGAATCTTTTCTAAAATTGCTTATTAACGCCACCACGGCATCGTTCACGGCCGCAGAAGAAAGCGCGCCCGAGGTTTCTTTTTTTGTTATCCTGTCGAAGAGCCTCACGATGTCCTCTTTAAGGCCCAAAAGGGTATCTCTCGCCGCCTGTCTTACCGCTTCTTCCGCGCTTTTCCTGAAACGCTCTGTTTCTTTTTCCGTTTGCCGCCTCTTTTCTTCGGATATTGCGACAGCCTGGGCCAGGATCTCCTCCGCCTTCTTTTTCGCCGTTCCTATCATCTCTCCGGCCTGTTTCTCGGCCTCAGACACGCCTTCTGTCTTTATCTTTTCTATTATCGTCTTCAGGTCCATTTCCATCTTGTCCTCCTTAAAAAGAAAAGCGCAGCCGCTTTTATGCAGCTGCCTTCTTCGGCATTCAGGGCTTTCTCGCCCCCCTTTAGCTATGGGTTGTTTTTTTTCGCGCGGGCCCTGCCGCCACGGCTTCCTTGCTTGGATATCCTATTCGGAGCGGCCTCGCCCTGAAAGGATCCCGGGAAAATCATTTTTTTGATCCCGGTTTCTGGATAGGAATGCCTTCCTGGCACAGGGGGCATTCCGTTTCGGTGAATGTAGGCACTTCCAATTTTAACAGGCTTTTCACGCTGATTCCACCAAAATCTACAGCTCCTTTGGCCCTGTCCACAAAACAAGCTATCTCTCGAGTTTCGACGTCCATCGTTTTTAGCAGTGCTATGACCTCCTTGACAGATCCGCCGGTAGTTATCACGTCTTCGGCCACTATTACTTTGTCCTGGGGCCTTATCCTGAAACCTCTCCGCAGGGCCATCTTTCCATCCTTGTCTCTTTCCGTAAACATGGCCCTTGCTCCGACAGCTCTCGCGAGCTCATACGCCAATACTATCCCCCCCATCGCCGGGCCGATCACTATGTCCGGCTTTTCCGTTATGATCTTTCTTGCGAGAACCCCGCAAAGCCTTTCAGCGAGAATGGGATCGGCCAATATGATCGCGCATTGCAAATAAGCCGGAGAGTGAAGCCCGCTTGAAAGCTTGAAGTGCCCCTGATGATATGCTCCGGTCTTGGTGAATATGGTCATTATTTCTCTTTCTTCCATTTTCCTCTCCTTAATATGAGCGGATGCTTTCCTTTCTTGTCTCACGCTTCTTCTATCTCTCTTACTATCCTCGCAGCCGCCCCAGCCGGGTCATCAGACTCAATTATCGGCCTTCCCACAACAATATAGTCCGCGCCTTGCCGGACCGCCTCGGAAGGTGATAATATCCTCTTCTGATCGCCTTTCTCTGCCCATACCGGACGTACGCCTGGGGTCACAACGATAAAATCGGGTCCCAGTGCGTTCTTTATCATCTTT
>JAQVSN010000058.1 GCA_028700515.1 Candidatus Omnitrophota bacterium | reverse complement strand
AAGAGAAAAGGCTTCGTCCCCGGCCATCGCGGCCACGTCTTTAAAACCGGTAAGAACATAGAAGAGGAAAAATCCAAGCCAAACGCTTTCACCCCTGCCCCCCGAACCCACAAGGTTCATACCGTCATTCCAATCGCCCGTGCCCATGAGAGGTATACCATGCTCTCCTTTCCGGGAGATAGCCCGAGAGATAGCTCTTGTACAGTGATCGTAAATACTGGCCGATCCCTCCGACCTCACAGGCTTGTCATAATATGCGTCTTCGTCATCCTTTACGGGCCTTCCCTCAAGAAAAGATACCTTTTCGTCAAGCAGTCCGCGATCTCCGGTGGCTTTCAGGTAACGTTCAAGCGCGAGCGGAAGCCAGAGATAATCATCCGATATCCGCGTCCTTACTCCGGCGCCAGAAGGGGGATGCCACCAATGCTGGACATCGCCTTCCCTGAACTGCCTTGAAGCCGCGCGTAATATCTGGTCCCTCAACGCGCCGGGGTCGGCATGCACCAATGCCATAGCGTCCTGGAGCTGGTCCCTGAACCCGAACGCCCCGCCCGACTGGTAAAAACCGCTCCGCCCGCAGATACGGCTGGATATCGTCTGGTAGAGAAGCCACCCGTTGGCCAGAAAATCGAAAGATCTGTCCGGGGTTTGTACGCTCACCGCTCCAAGGGTCCTGTTCCAATACTCCCATAGTTCTTCGAGGGCCTGGGCGGCGGCGCCTGTTCCCCTGCTCCGTGAAACTATTCCCCTTGCCTCGTCGGCGGACTTACCCGCGCCGATGGTTATAACTATCTCCTTTGTCTGGCCGTCGGCCAGTTCGAACTGGCCTTGCAAAGCCGCGCAGGGATCAAGACCGGCTCCCGACCTGTTTGAAAGCCGCGTCCTGCCCATGGCCGCAGGTTTTGAAAGAACGCCGTTCCTTCCTAAAAATTCGGTCCTGTCCCCCGTAAAAGTCCTTGAGGGAACATTTATATCGGCGAACATCACCCGGCCGGCAAGATCCGTGTTGTAATGGTTCTTAAGAAGCAGTGCCCCGGTCTTAGTGTCCAATTCGGTCGTTACGTGCATCTGTGTCTTCTGCCTGGACTCACCAAGCACGGCCTCAAAATAAGCCGTGGCCGAGAGGCGCCGGGCCCTTCCCGAAGAATTCTTTACCTTAAGTACCATATACTTAACCGGGTCGTCATGCGCTACGTATACCCAGAACTCGGTCTCGATGCCGCTTTCCTCATGCTCGAAAACCGTATATCCGAACCCATGCCTCACGACGTAATGCATACTTCCCGGCGCGGGGAGCGGAGTCGGAGACCAGAACCTCCCGGTCTCTTCGTCCCTTATGTAGAAAGCTTCACCCGATATGTCGCTTACCGGATCGTTATTCCATGGCGTCAAACGAAAAAGCGCCGCGTTCTCGCTCCAGGTATAAGAACATCCGCTCTCGCTTACGACGCTCCCGAACTCCGGGTTGGCCAGAACGTTCACCCATGGGGCGGGAGTATAGAGCCCCGGAGCTACGGTTATGACATACTCCCTGCCATCGTTCGTGAACCCTCCTATCCCGTTATAAAAAACAAGGTCGCGCCGCGGAGCTATCTTCAGGCTTATCTGATGGATCGCGTGTTGCCTCACCGGTTCCAGTTTTGGCACGTTCAATTCCGCGTGACCTCTTCTATCCACCTGTTCATCCAGCGTGCCGCGGGTATCACTGATAATAAGCCTTGATGAAGCGAGCATGAGCAGTCTGTCTTCATCGGAGATCTGGTCAAGACGCCTTACGAATATCCCGCCCGGCCTGTCCACAAGATGAGCTTCGGTCCCGGAAGTGACCATCCCCATTATTTTGTCCTGGAGTCCCTGTCTGTAACCGGAAGCGTCCTCATTCCATATGATAAGGTCTACCTTAAGGCCCTTCATCCTCCAATACGCGTGCGCTTTTATCATCTGCCGCACAAGGTCGATATTAGCCTGGTCGGTTATCCTTACAAGGGCGATGGGCAGGTCACCCGAAATGCCGTAACCCCAGAGGCCTGATTGCCCCCGGCGGTTCTTGGCGATGACCGTCGGGCCGACCCTTCGCAAATGACTGGGATAAACTATCGATCCCGCCAGTCTGCCGAAGATCTGGGCATCCGCTTCGGTCGCGTTGAAATGCTGCAGCACCACCTGCCCGTGCGTCCAGGCAAGATCGAAGACCCTGTCGGCAAGGTTCTTGTCCCTGTACTTCTCGATGAGTTCCAACACCTTTTGCCTGCTTTCACCGATACCCGTTACAAAATCCACGGTCGCGGTCTCATCGGGTTCGAGAACGACCCTGCACCTTAAGGAAACTATGGGATCAAGCACCGAGCCTTGAGACCCTGAAAGCTTGCTCGGACCTTTCATCGCCTCCGCTTCAGCCGGAGTATTGCATCTTCCAAGAAAACGGGCGCGGTCTGTCTCGTACGAAACCTCTCCCTCGGTCACTCCGTGTATGGCGACAAGCTGGAACATTTCCAGGGATGGATCCTCTTTTGACCTTTTTCTCCTGCGGCACATGATCGCCTGTTTCTCGGACAATATTTCCGTACTGACGAATAGCTTGCTGAACGCCGGGTGAAGGTTATCCGCTCCCTCTGCCGCCAGGACGACCTCGGCATAGCTGGTAAGCTCTATCACGCGCCGCGCGCGCGACCGATTGGTCAACCGGATACGCCTGAGCTCTATATCATCCTCCGGAGAAACAGCGAATTCGGCATGTGTATTCATATCCCTGTCCGTTCTGCGGAATTCAGCTTTTCCCTGGGAAAAGATAGCTTCATAGTGCCTCGGCATCCTGCGTGTCGGATGATAACCTACCGACCATGTCTCTCCCGAATAAGCGTCCCTTACGTAAAAGAACATACCCGCCGCATCACACGTGGTATCTTCCTTCCAACGGGTTATCATCATGTCATTCCAGCGGGAATATCCCGCTCCCGAATTCGTGACCAGTACCGTATACCTTCCGTTGGAAAGAAAATGGACTTCCGGCACCGGAGTACCGGGCGTAGTGAAAACCCTGAAAAGTGATTCTTTTTCTCCCTGTGACCTCATCAGAGCATATGACTCGCTCGAACGCGGATGGAACGGGCGCGCCTTGGGTACCCTTTCCTGCAATAACACCTCCGCCGCCGCCATAGCGGGGTCGGCCAGAAAACGGCGCTGCATAGGCTTATCCAAAAGCGAATACGCGAGCGCCAAAAGGCTCATCCCCTGATGATGCGACATAAAAGACCTTACGACGGCGAACATGGACTGCCCGTGCGGTAACCTTGTGGGAGTGTAGTCGACCGCTTCATAAAAACCATACTTACCCAGGAACCCTTCTTCTTCCATCCTTACCAGGTTCGCGCACGCTTTCTTGAGTTTTACCATCAGCGCGAGCACCGAAGCGTAAGGGGCTATGACCAGGTCGTCTACGAGTCCCCGTTTAAACCCCAGGTCGGGTACGCCGAACGCCCTGTACTGGTAATTCATCTGCGCGTCGGTCGTATTATACCCGGATTCAGATATCCCCCAGGGAACACCCCGTTCGGAAGCGTACGCGATCTGCCCCCTTACGGCCGCTTTGTAAGTAGCGTCAAGCAAAGTTCCATCATAGGTCGGCATTATGAGGAGCGGCATCAGGTACTCGAACATCGACCCGCTCCAGGAGATGAGGACAGGGTCGCCTTTGAACGCTGTAAGCTGACGACCCATGGCGAACCAGTGTTCCTGAGGCAGCTGCCCGGAAGCTATCCCCACAAAACTTGCTATCCTTGACTCCGAGGCAAGAAGATCGTAGTACCCCTGATCGGCTTTTCGCTCCGACACGTTGTACCCGATGGTCAAAAGATCATTGGACTTATCAAAAAGGAGCTCGAACTCAGGCGCAGTGAACTGTCCGCATTCAGCGGCCAGTTTCGCGGCGCGTGACAGCATCTCCCGGGCCCTCAAGGCGGCGTCCACCAGGAGAACGTCCGGAATGTCATCTTTTAAAAGGGCAAGGTCCCTGAAGGTCGGGATCTCTTTAAGGCCCGGCACACCGGTCAGAGGCCTTTGATCCGCGTCAGACTTGCCGCTGGCCCAGGGAATAAATAGATCCATATCGGATATCCATGCCGTGGAATTCCTTTCAAGCTCTCCCGCCCACCAGGACACTTCTCCTTTCCTGTCGGACCATCCGCATGCCCCTATGCCCGCGGCCAGAGAGACCGTCCTGTTCAAAACCTCCCTTATCCCGCGGGGCGAATTATCCGCAGAAGAAAGTATCTTGAGTATATCTCCGGCCGTGTTCTTTACTTCCTGGGGGACTTTCTCCGCCTTTTCAACCGCGTCCATGAGCACGTTCGCGGTATCCCTAAGGCCTTCTATCATGTTCATGGGTATTACAGGAAGATCCCCGAAAGACTCAAGCCCCTGTTTAAGCACGACCACAGACCCGGCGAGGTTGCCGCTATCGACCGTGGATACATAAAGAGGTTCCAGCGGTTTCAGTGTACGGGTGTCGTACCAGTTATAAAAATTCCCGCGATATCTCTCCATCTTTTCCATAGTGCGAAAAATGTTCCCTACACGGTCAAGGAGCTGTGTGCCCGATATATACCGGAAGTCATAGGCCGCCAGCGTTGAAAGAAGGTACATCCCTATATTGGTCGGTGACGTCCTTTTCGCTATCTGAGGTACCGGGGTTTCCTGATAATTGTCGGGCGGAAGCCAGTTGTTGTCGGCTCCGGAGAACTCCACGAAGAATCTCCAGGTCTTCCTTGCGCATACCCTCAGAAAAGACCGCTCTTTAGACGTAAGTTTTTCTTTCTTCTCCGGTCTCGTCTGGCTTATCCACCAGGCAATGGCCGGGGAAACCGACCAAGGCACCAAAAAAACCATGGCCGCGGACATAGCAGAAGGGTTCATATACTCAAGCGCCGCCGCTATGGCCGCGGCCGATACCGGAGATATCCACATCGAACCGTAAAATCCGGACAGGCTCGCGTGCGCGAGACGTTTCATATCACTTGAGGTGACCCACTCAAGTATTTTTCTCCTTGTTATAAGCGTCCTGACAAGCGAACGGACTATCGCGTCTAAACTGAAAAAAGCGTCATAGGGAAGGGTTCCTGCCATGAAGACCGCCTGGACCATCCTTTTGACGGCGGCATTCGCGCAAGCCCTTATATGCGCCCTGAGGGGCGCGTCTTTGGACCGCATCAGGAGTTCCCGGGCAGACACTGCTATCTGTGGTATGACCATAAGGCCGATCCCAAAAGCCGTCCAGAACCAGGGATCTTTGGTAAATATCCACCCCAAAACGAGCAGCAGGGTTGTAGACAACGGGACAAGGCTCCTCCTGAGGTTATCGAATATCTTCCATTTAGAGGACAATGAAATAGGGTTCTTCACCCACTTGCCCGAATAAGACGGCACTCTGGGGAAAAGCCATGCGGCTATCTGCCAGTCACCCCGTATCCACCTGTGGCGTCTGTTCACATCGGCTATGTAGCTGGAAGGATCTTCCTCAAAAAGCTCTACATCACTAACGACCCCCGCACGGGCATAACAACCCTCGAGAAGGTCGTGGCTGAGTATCAGATTATCAGGGAACCGTCCGTCAAGAGCCCCGGAGAAAGCGTCGATATCGTATATCCCCTTTCCTATGAACGACCCTTCCCCGAACAGGTCCTGGTAAACATCAGATACCGCGAGGGTATAAGGATCTATCCCCGGTTCACCGCCGAACAATCTAACGAACCATGACCTCCTGGCTCCGGCCATACTCGCCGAGACTCGGGGCTGAAGTATGCCGTATCCTTCGGTCACCCTGCCTCTTTTTTCATCGTACACGGCGGAATTAAGCGGATGGGCTATCGCGGCCACAAGTTTGCGCGCCGCTTCAAGCGGAAGATGCGTATCGCTATCCAGCGTGATAACGTACTTTATTCCTTCAAGCACGGAAAGGTCCCCGAAAACCGCGTAGCCTTTCTTATCGAACACCTTTCCACGGAGAAGGGCATTAAGTTCAGTGAGTTTCCCCCTTTTCCTCTCATACCCCATCCATAAACCTTCTTCGGGATTCCAGAGGCGCGGACGGTGCAAAAGGAAGAACTTATCGCCTCCCAAGGAGTACTTCTTGTTAAGCGCTTCTATCCTTTTTCCGGCGTGGGCAAGAACTTCGGCGTCACCTGGAAGCGTTTCCTGCGAGGCATCGTAGAAATCGGTAAGAAGCCCGAAAAAAAGGTTCTCATCCCTGTTCGCGAGATATCGCACCTCGAGGCCGTCGATCAGCGCGTCAACACCTCTTTCATCCTTCATCATCGCCGGTACTACCACGATGGTCCGCTTGTCTGAGGGTATCCCGGAAGAAAGATCCATCCTGGCAAGCGGAGCGGGCGGCATGGATAAGGTTATCACCCAATTCGTTACCGCTACCGCGAACCGGCTTGATGAAGCCAAAAGAAGAACTCCCAGAGTCCACAAAAGTCCGTTCCCGGCACCCATGGCATAGGCCCTCGTCGATCCCGCCGCGGTAACGAGCGCCATCAGGAAGACAATTGGCGCGGCGTACGCGAGAAGAGGCACCTTTCGGGCTATCCTCCTTAATAACTCTTTTGAGGAAGGCCTGAAACCAAAAGCCTTTTCAAGGTCCTTAAGCCCCTTGTCTATAAGGAAATATCCTACATGAGCGCTCCTTGAACGGGAGCCAAGGTCTTTAGCCTTTTGACCAGATAATTCTATGGCCTTGGCTGCAACTTCAGTTTCGGTCTTTCCGGACTTTTTGGAAATACTCTCGATGACATGCCTGTACCTGTCCCGTGTCGCGAAGTCCATCATTGGATAAGCGCCCAACGGGTCATCCTTCAGGATGTTCTCGACAGCGCTCATAGGCTCGACAAATTCCCGCCAATCCATCATTCCCAGAAAACGCAGACTGCCGATCGTATTCCCGATAGATACCTGGTCCGCCGCCTGCTGCTGGCTTTCGGTCTGGACCATATGTTCTATATCCGTGGCCTGTTCAGAAAGACGCTGCTCAAGCCACGAAAGCGGCAGTGCCAGCGCTGAACTTTGCCCCTGCAGACGGCGCGCGAATTCGGCCACGAAAGCGGGGGTCATGGTGATCCTGGCCCTTGCCATATCCGCCATCTCAAGAATGATATCGTTGGGGGCCTTCTCGGCCACCTCTATTATCCTGTCGGCCCAATAGTTGGCCGTATTCCTGGCATTCCTCCCATACGCTATTCGTGAGGCCACTCTCCTCAGATTCTCGATCAGGGAAAGTCTCAGCATGATCGGGATGGCCCAGAGTTCGCCTATTTTAAGCTTGGTAACAGTCTGATAAGCCGCGACAAAGGAGCATAAGCTTTTCGAATCCACCTTACCGTCACCGTGGGATATGAGCTCAAGGGCCAGCTCATATACTCTTGGGAATCCCGCAAGAGGGCCGTTCAAAAGACGCGGCAGCTCACGGCTGTATCCTTTTGGGAGGTGCTTACGGCTTGTCCTTATCTGTTCTTCTATGAGATAAAAATTGTCGAGCAGCCATTCTCCGGCGGGAGCTATTCTTCTCTTTTCCTCGACCGCCGCAGCGAGAAGCTCATAGGTACTTACGAGCATGATCTCGTTATCGGCAAGTCTCGATAAAAGTTTGTCTTTCTTGCTTCTTGGGTCGATCTCATGCCAACTGGCGAGGGATATGGCGTGTTGTTCAAGCTGTTCTATGCTGAATAGTTCAGCCCTTAAGGGCTGTTCATCGGTGAATTTCGGTCCCAGCGCGGCCTGGACCGGGGCGGCTATCAAACGACCTACATCCTTAAAAGCATCTGTGATCTTATCCGTCAAATCTATACGTCTCCTATTTTTGTCATAATATTATTTTTTATTATAACACTGTGTCCGTAAGATTTTAAGGATTAAGTGCATAATGTCGGGGGCAAGAAATTGTTTTATCTATTCGTCGGTGATCCTGTCCGGACCGGGAGCGGATCCTCCGCTCCCGGTCCGGACAGCTTAAAGCTGCTATGTCCTGGTAAGAGACAAAAGCCCGCGTTGACTAATGCTCCGGATATGATAAAATAAAGACCCTTAAGTATTTGCGCGTGCCTGTAGCTCAGCTGGATAGAGTACCGGCCTACGAAGCCGTTGGTCGCAGGTTCGAATCCTGCCAGGCACACCATTAAACAAATACCCCCTGCCCACGATCTTCTTTGCGCTCGAACGCAGGATGTGTTACACTGTGGACTAT
>JAQVSN010000057.1 GCA_028700515.1 Candidatus Omnitrophota bacterium | reverse complement strand
CTGAACACCTCCCGCGCCGAAGGATCTTTGGCCTTAAGAGAAAGCCCGGCGAATATCCCCTTGCCGTTTTTTTCTATCTGGACACCCATCTCGGCTATCTCGCACCCCGAAAAAGAACGTTCCATTGCGCCTCCGTTGTTTAGTTGCCAGTCGTCGGTCTTCAGTCGTCAGGCCCATGATCCACACTGAATACTGACGACCCACGACTAAGTTCCGGGTTGAAAGTTGGCTGTTGACGAACCGTGGGCTATTCTCCGTGAGCAGCCAGCCTCTTCCCCAGCTCATACGCCTTCTCGAGAAGGTCCGGCCGGGAGAGGACCGCCCCTTTCTCCTCAAGCCCGTAGGCCGCAACCTCTCGGTAATATTCCGTATTGATCGTAGCGAAAAAATGTCTTACTACCGCTTTTGAGTTTTCAAAAAAATCATTCCTCCCGGCAGCCTGAACGGAAATGAACGCTCCTCGTTTTCTCGTGGAAAAAACGTCCATCTTCATTACATTCCTGGCAAGCCAAACGCACTGAAAACGGTCTATCATGGTCTTGGCCTGAGAGGAAAGGCTTCCAAAAAAGACCGGCGAGGCCATAATGACCCCGCCGGCTTCCCTGATGAGACCCACAAGATCCCTCATATCGTCATTGACGACCGTTAGACCTCGATCATCCACCGTTCCATACTCTTTTTCGCTGACATGGGCTATCTCCAGATCATCCAAAACGATCTTTCTCGTCAGGGCACCTGAGGCTTCCGCGCCCTCAAGAGCCCTGTCAAGCAGCGTTTCGGAATTACCGCCCCTTCTGGGGCTGGAGCTTATTCCTACTATCAGCAATTAGAGACCGCCTTTCGCTCACGCGTCCTTTCAATAATTCTCAGCAAGGACCTCGTAGTAAGCCTGTGGATGGGTACATGCCGGGCATTTGTCAGGAGCGGTGTTCCCCTCGAACACATAACCACAATTCCTGCACTTCCACTTGATGACATTGTCCTTCTTGAAAACCTTGCCGTTTTTTATATTCGCCAGAAGCTTCCTATAACGCTTCTCGTGTTCAGCCTCTACCTTTGATATTTCACGAAAAAGCTCCGCCACCTCTTTAAAACCTTCTTTTTCGGCGACACTGGCGAAATCCTTATACAGAGTAGTCCATTCAAGTTTCTCGCCGTCGGCCGCTTCTTCGAGATTTTTGGCCGTATCTCCGATAATACCGGCAGGATATGACGCTGTGATCTCAACGTCACCGCCTTCCAGGAACTTGAAGAACTTTTTCGCGTGTTCCTTCTCGTTGTCGGCTGTTTCAAGAAAGATCGCCGAAATCTGCTCATAACCGGCTCTCTTTGCCGCCCCGGCGAAATAAGTATACCTGTTCCTTGCCTGCGATTCCCCGGCAAATGCCGCTAAAAGGTTCTTTTCCGTCTGTGTACCCTTAATACTTGCCATTTGTTGCTCCTTTTCATGATAGTTGTTATTATCCCGTCTCCGAGGTGAAAGCATAGGCAAAGCTCTCTTACCCTTCACCTTAACCTTTACCGTATCCTTTCTCTCAACCTTTACTTCACGCCTTCCACAACCCATGTACATTACAATATTCCCTGACTTCCTTCACATCAGCGATACCCATGCAGAATTCAGCCTCGGGGACCATGCCCGGTTTGAGCTCCGCTCTGCAAACTTTGGAATCTGTCATCACCTCAACGAATTTTATATAATGCTTCTCTTCCATAGGATGCGGAGCACTGCCGACCTTGACCTTTATCCCTTTAGCCGAGGCTTCCATCACCGGCACATGCTTTTCCTTGGACGCGTCCACCGTGCCCGACTCCAGCCTCACCATCGGCTTATCGCAGCAAACAAGGGTCGCCGCGCCTTCATACACTACCTCTACTACGTGCTTGCAGACAGTGCAAAAGTATACCTGTCTTATCTCTGTCATCATGATTGCCTCCTTTGATGGCTTTTTCCCGGAACGGGAGGGCCAGGTGTTTTGATCCCTATCGCCCTGCACGCCGGGATCCCAAATGTCCTTTATGCGGATTATATCGGGTCAGGCTTACGAGGTCAAGCAAAATGATACCATGGCAGTATCTTTCATGCGTTTCAGGCCGCCGGGGCCGGAGGGGTGAACACCCTCTTAGCGAGCTCAGCGTCCAGCATGAAAAGCCCTCCCATATTGTCACCCACAAGTTCGAGCTTCTGAAGCATCTCCGAGGCATTGGCCTCTTCCTCTACCTGTTCGGTAACGAACCATTGCATAAAGATCCCGGTGGCGTTATCATTCTCTTTTCTCGCCTGGTCAGCAATGCCGTTGATCCACGCGGTAACTTTCCTCTCATGGTCCAGGGTCTTTTTGAAAAGATCTTTGGGGGACTTGAACTCCGACGGAGGGGCGTCTATGGTTTCTAATATCACCCGTCCTCCCTGTTGATTGATATAGTCATACATCTTCCCCGCATGAGAAAGTTCTTCCTGCACCTGTACACGGAACCAATTGGCAAAGCCTTTGAGCCCAGAAGCTATCGAATAGGCTTCCATCGAAAGGTAGAGGTACGCGGAATATATCTCCCGGGTTATCTGTTCATTGATGGCCTGCTTCATCTTTTTCGAAAGCATGTTGTCCTCCGTTGCGGTTAATGGGTTGATCCGTTGTTCGTTTATCGTTTTTCGTTGATGGGTTAATGCGTTCAAAGGTTAATGGGTTAATGCGTTGATAGGTTAAAGCGTTCAAGGGGTAAAGAGGTAAAGGGGTTAGCGTGGGATAATAGCCCCGAATAATAAAGACAGTCATTATTCCCCATGCGTTCCCTAGCGACGAGCGACCGGCAAATAGCTACTATACAATGCAAGATCTAACCTTCCTCCCATTACCCTTTAAACACATTACCCCTTTACCCCTTTAACTTTTATATCACGGTTCCTGACGGGATCATCGAGTTCTTCGGTATGACAACTATACCGTCCCTTATATAAAAATTGGGGCCGTCAAACTCCTCAAGACCTTTCTCGTTAATTATCTTAACGTCATCTCCTATCCTGACATTCTTATCTATGATAGCTTTCCTGATAAGACAATTCCTTCCGGCACCAAGATGAGGAAGACCTTTCACGTTGTCATTGTGGAGCTGTTCCACGGTCTCGTAATAATCACATCCCATCACCACACTGTCCTCTATTGTGGTCCCTGCTCCGACCCTGAACCTGAGACCAATGATAGAGTGCACTATCCTGGCGGACAGGACTATGGCCCCCTCGGAAACTATACTTTTTTCTACGGAAGCTTTAGTGAATTTCGCGGGACAAAGATATCTGGCACGAGTGTATATCTGCCACTTCTCGTCAAAAAGGTCCATCGGAGGCATATCTTCCGTGAGAAGAAGGTTCTCCTCATAAAAGGTCTTTATCGTTCCTATGTCCCTCCAGTATCCGTCATAAACATATGCCTGGGTCTTTACGTTCTTTATAGCTATCGGTATTATCTCCTTGCCGAAATCTACCTTGCCGCTGTTCTCGGTGAGGAGGTCTATCAGGGGTTCTTTCCTGAACATGTATATTCCCATCGACCCCATCAGGTATTTACCGCCCGCGTCCTCCAAAAGAAGGTCCTTTATTTCCTCTTCTTTCCTGGGTTTTTCGACGAATTTGACTATCCTCGAGTCTGAGGCCATCCCCATTATACCGAACTGCTGAGCTTCAGAAGTGGTTATCCTGTTGCAGGCCACAGTGACATCCGCCTTGGTATCACGATGATGGCGGAACATCTCCATCAGGTCCATCTGGTAAAGGTGGTCACCCCCAAGCACCAATATGTATTTTATGGCCGGATCGTTAAAATGTTTAAGACAGCGTCTCACGGCGTCAGCCGTGCCCTGGAACCAGTTCGTGTCGTCCATAGACTGGTCAGCCGCCATTATGTCAACAAAACCCTTCGTGAAAGCGTCAAGTTTATACGTCCTGTTTATGTGTTTATTGAGCGACTCGGAATTGAACTGGGTAAGTATGTATATACGATTGAACCCTGAATTCAGGCAGTTGCTAACAGGTATGTCTATAAGGCGGTATTTCCCAAAAAGCGGCACCGCCGGCTTGCAACGTTCCTTGGTCAGAGGAAAAAGTCTCGTCCCTCTTCCGCCTCCCAGGATCACGCACAATACTTCCTTCATTTATGACCTTTCAGGTTATTTTTTCTGTTATGTCTCCGGGGCACTCCGGTGACCCCGGCCGCTGCCGAACCATAAACGAAAAGGAAGGGCCGGACAAAAATGGGCTGCCGGCCCTTCCCCTCTCGGGCTGCGCAGACCATTCGTTCAGCGCAGCATGGATCTTACTGACTTCTCGGCCTCGTACCAATCGCTCTGATCGTTGCCATGATAATAGCCGCGCTGAGCATAGATCTCGTAAGCCTTCTTCGCGATCAAGCCTTGAATTTCCGCGGGGCTCATGTTGCTCAGCACCTTTCCGGAACTCTTCTTGGCGGTCGTGGAAGTCTTCGTGGTCCTCTTGATAGCCATCACTACACCTCCTTGAACACTCTTTAATGTTACGATATCGGGCCGCGCATACCTGTGGCGCGTCCCGTGATATCCTCAATTGTCCGCGTACACCCTGTAATCTATATTCCTGAAAAGATTATATTTCTGCTCCGCTTCTACAAGCATTTCGGCGTCTACACTGCCGCGCCTTAACTGGTCATGCATTGAATGGAAACGGCTTACATGCTCTACCGTCCTGTTAACGGCGTAACTGACAAAAGTCCCGGTCTTCATTATGAAAGCCCAGTCACTCGACTGGGCGAGAAGAAGTTCCCTCGCCATCTGGTTAAGGATCCTCCTTTCTATCTCGCTCGGGGCCTTATAGTCGTTCGCCGCGGAGGTCATCACCTCGGCCATCTTATGCAAATGCCTGTATATCCAGTCGTTGCAGTTATCAAGCCAAACCTCGTTGTACCCCTTGTATCCCCAAGTCGACATTGAAGGCGTCATGACCGGGAAAACATCGTAAAGCTTCATATACTTACTGGGGGTTATGGTCTTTACGGTGTCCTGATCATAGTGTATTTTCCTGAAAAGCAGGTCCATCCACTCCGGCCCCTCGAACCACCAGTGGCCGAAAAGTTCGGCGTCATACGGCGACACGATTATAGGAGCGCGGTCCATTATTCCGCAAAGATGTTCGACCTGCTTCTCCCTGTTGAACATGAAATTCCCAGCATGGGAGGCAGCGGCATCCATAGCTGCTCTTCTGTCGTAAAGGTCCTTGTCGTGGCCTTCGCCGGTTATCCTGTGATACTTTATACCGGTATTTATCCGCGTACCACAATCGTTCACATATGGTTTGATATAGTCGTAATCGAGATCAAAACCTATATCCCTGTAATATTCCCTGTAGTTATGGTCCCCCGGATAACCTTCTTTAGAGCTCCATACGGCCTTGGAGCTTTCCATGTCCCTTCCGAAGACAGCCGTACCGGACTTGGTCATGTAAGGGCTGTAAACCCCGTAACGCGGCCTCGGCGTACCGAACAGGATACCGTGTGTCTCCACGAAAAAATATTGTATCCCGAACTCATGAAGCACGGCTTCGTGCCCGGGATGATACGCGCATTCCGGGAGCCATATCCCCTTCGGTATGGTACCGAATGTCTCCTTGAAGGTCTGTACGGCCACCGCCACCTGAGCCCGGACAGCGGTCCGGTGCAGGTCCATTAGAGGAAGAAAACCGTGGGTAGCACAACACGTTATAACTTCGACGTTTCCCGCGTCCATGAACTTCTTGAACGCCCTCGTCAGGTCCCTGCCATACTTCTCTACGAACACGTTCTTTGAACGCGTAAAACGTTCATTGTACATGCGGGCGAGAGCGTTAAGACGTCCGTCATGGGCGGTGCGTTCGATCTCCTTGCCGCTAAGCTCTATAAGCCTGTCCAGGTGCCTGACATACCTGCCGGCCAGAAGCTCATCCTTCAGCATGCTGATGAGCGTGGGACTTAAGGATACCGTAACGTTAAAATCGACTCCATCCAGTATCAGCCTGTCGAAGATCTCGATGAGGGGGATATACGTATCCGTTATGGCCTCGAACAGCCAGTTCTCTTCGAGAAAGCTGTCATGTTCTGGATGCCTTATGAACGGAAGATGCGCGTGAAGAACAAGCGCGAGATAACCTTTAGCCATCGTTTACTTTCTAAATAAGTGGAAGCTTGCGCTCCCGAACATTCCTGAACTCACTCCAATACCGAGCCCCACCGCTCTCTCACCGGAAAAAAGCCATTCCTTCAGGTGTCTTTCCATCTTCTCTTTGACGAACTCCTCTTTGACCATGAGCGAGCTTTTTCCCACATTCCAACCTCCGGCCACGGCGAACATCTTGTAGTATAACTCTTCCGGACACTTCCACTGTTCGTCGGTGGATTCTGACATACCATACGTGGGGGCTGTAACAACATTGGACCGCGCCAAACAGAAGAACTCGCCGTTGGTACAGAGTATACCAACATCCACCATCCAACTCCGGCCGTGATTACCGGTATGAACATACCAGGTATTCACCCATTCCCTGACCTCAAAATCAAAAGCCGGGGCTACCCCTTCGGAAGGGTCCTTTCCGGTAACGTCATAGACCCTCAGGATCAGTTTTTCCGGGATAAGTCCCTTCTGGCGTATCTGGTCCCTGACCTTGTCCTCAATGTCCTTTTTTATCTCCCAGAACGAGAACAACGTCCACGGATCCCTGATGAGCAGTACGACCTTATTATCATTATATCCGTTGGGAACATGATACTTTCTTTCTATCCTGGGGGCAACCTCCGGAGCCGTAGACCTGGAAAGGCCATCACTGCTGAAAGACTCCTGGCTAGAAGTGGGATTGACCATCTTGATACCTTTTTTTCTTAAAGGGTTTACAACAAAAAAACCTTTTCGTCTTTCCAAGAAAGGCGTATAGAGAATTGTAACTCCACTCAAGCTTTAATGTCAATAATAAAACAACAATACAGCCTTTGCGTGGAAGTCTTTACAACTCCCCGAACAATGGATCTCTACAGATCGTGGAAAAGGAAGGGGTGAACGCTCATAACTTGCTTATATTTAAGGCTTTATGAGTTTGTTCGCCTGCAGCTGGCCCTTTCCTCCATGTTATACACAGAAATTTTACACAAAACGGATACAGCTGCCCTATCCGATCAGTTTCATCTTAAGCGATATCTCGCGGAGCTTCCCGGGCTCAAGCATCAGCGAAAAGCAGGGGACAATGCAAGACCCCTGATAGTTTAGCTCATATGCTTTCTCGGACTGGGATACGGTCTGTATCGGAAAATGCCATGCCCGGCACTTTTCGGAGATCTCGAGCTTCCATGAAAGATGTTTCTCGCTGTCGGCTATCTCCACCTTCACCGTATCCTGTGCCTCAATGCTTTCGTCCAATCGGCACCCCTCTCCTTCACCGTCGAAAAGTATCGAGTACCTTTTTGATGCTCCGTCCGGCATTGTAATGCCGAACTCCGGAGCGAATACCGTCTCGACAGGGACATCACCAAGGTTCCTGATGACATATCTGATGCCGGCATTGGCCCCTTTTCTGGGGACCGTTATGGTCTTCTCGACCTTCACCGGGACCCCGCCCACATTCCCGTTCCTTGACAGCACCAGAGCAACGCTGTCTTCACTGCGCTTCAGAACGTAAGAATAAGGCTCAAGCACAAAATCCCCGGGCTCCCTGTGACAGCAGCGGGAGAACGATTCAATATCCGAATCGACCTCTATGAAATGGTCCAGAAGACTAAGCCGGTTGTACCAGTCATAGGTAAGATGCTCCCCTATCCCCTCCGATACGGTCTGAATGCCGTCATGGATCGTCTTTGGACCAGCCCCCTCTCCCCTTGAGGCCTGATCTCTCAGCTTATCTATGATCTTTTTGTGATAGGCTTCTTTCCTGCGGGTAAGAGTATTTGTGAGGTTCTGGCAGACTTTTTTCGAGTCCAGTTCTCTTATAGCTCCGCCCTCGGCCGGCGAGACCAGAAGCGATATGTCTCTATTCTCCAGTATGATCTGGGTCGACCCTCCCGAGTCCATATCCAGTTCGACAGCCGAACAGAATTGTTTTTTGCCGTACACGGCGGCATCCATGGCGGATTCGCTCTTTATGAGATGGTGGAATATTGCTCTCCTCAGGTGGAAAAGATACAGGCCGCCGAAAACCCCGTGCCAATAGGCACAGTTGCACTGTCCTCTAAGCAGGTCCTTCTCGGCCTCCACGATCTCTGAGCTCTTAACCTTTCCGCTTTTCTTG
>JAQVSN010000056.1 GCA_028700515.1 Candidatus Omnitrophota bacterium | reverse complement strand
CCGCGCCTTTCCCTCCCGTCCCTTTTTTCAACTCTTCCAGGGAAACCCCGGAAAGGAAAGATATATAACCCGGTATGAGCGGAAGCACGCATGGCGAAAGAAAGGAAAATATCCCGGCCGCGAAAGCTATACCGAAAGACACGTTACTATCCATATTCCCCTCCTCGAAGACGGCCGCATCAACTCACGGACCGGCTTTCATCCCATCCCCGGATCCGGGCATTTACCGGTAAGTCTGCCGCGGGAGGACTTGACAGGCCCCTGACGCTCCGTTATCGGCGGCATGACATTAATCAAAAAACCTTATTACCCTCTTTATGGATGACGGTCCTCGAAAACCATATTCATCGGGTTCCGTCCTCCGGTCTATCCCGACGCAGGACAGGGAACCATCTTTGAACTTGTAAGGGAGGTTCCCGGACGAGAGTATGTAGTTGCACTCTTCATGAAAAAGGTCCCTGCGGAACGGATCGATCAACCTGGAATAAAGCTCCATCGCGTCGAACATGTATTCCCCGCGTATCTCTAGCATGAACTGGTCCATGCTCCCGGCCCTTTTCATTGTATCCTCAATATAGAACTTTTGCGGATAATCTTTGTGGCAGTCCGATACGACCTGCTTTAACTTTCCGAAAAAGAGAGAGTCCTCAACAGCCATGCCGTCCCACACGTTATACCTCTTCATGCAATCTATCAGTTTAAGCCTTGTTACAGAAGGCATGCTCACGCACACCCCTCCATTTTCTATGTCTTCCCTGTGCCTTTCGGAAAATAAGTCCATCTTTCCTCCTTGCGCGGAAAGCGATAAACGACCAAAGGCATTGTTAATGCCCTTTAACCGATCATGTTTTCGTAAAAAGTATACCCTGTATTGAGAGAAACGCAAACCTTTCCAGAAAAAGCAGGCAGGCTCGTTTATCGTTTAATGAGGCCCCGGTTTGCGAAACGAAGTGAACGCAAACCGAAAGGCCGAATTATCCCGGCTGCTCATTTTGCGGGAGCATAGAGGGCCTTCCTCTAAAGCGGAGCAAAATAGCCGGGGGTTCGTTTGTCGAGGGTTTAAGAGCACATGGCGAAGAATACTGGTCATGGGTCAATTGTCATTGGTCATGGGCAAACTCAGTCATCAGTCGGTAGAGGTCAGTCGTCAGGGAGTCATGGGTCACTGGGAAGGTAATTGCACTCACGACCCATGACACACGACCCATGACATTCGTTCCGTGCTTTACGAATGGAACGCACGACGCATAACGGAAGCACGCATCAACCCATCAACGCACTAACGCATCACGCCGACATTTCCAGGATAGACATTATGTCTTCGCGGGTAAGCTGCGGATATAAGGGGTTCTTGCCCCTGGCCAGGACGGCCTTGTCGGCTATATCCCCGAACATGGAGGGCATGATACCGCATTCTTCAAGTCGGGCCGGAAGACCGATGGAAGAAAAGAATTTTCGTGTCATGTCAGCCGCTTCCAGAGACGCTTTGGTGTCGTCGGCCGTTGAGATGCCGAAGACCGACCGTCCGTAATTCGCGAGCCGTTCGGGCCCGTATTTTCCGGCGGAAACTTTCATGAAAGCCGCGAGAAGTATAGCCAGTCCGGCTCCATGGCTCATGTCGTTTATGGCGCTTATCTCATGCTCTATCATGTGGCATGTAAAGTCGGCCGTCTTCCCCTTGCCGGACGTCCCGTTGAGGGCCAACGTCGACGCCCATAACAGGTTCGCCCTGGCGTCATAATCCCGGGGATCACTACATGCTACCGGTCCGTATTTCACACACACTTTGAGGAGGCCCTCCGATATCCTTTCCTGGACGTCCGCGGCCGGTATCGGAACGAAATAATGCTCAAAGATATGAGCCATGATATCCGCTACGCCCGCGGCGGTATGGTAGGGCGGTACTGTATACGTGTATTCGGGATTCATTATAGAGAAAGAGGGGTAAATGAACGGCGAGCTTAAGGCAAGTTTCCTTGCGGCCGACACGTTCGTGATGACCGAATTGGAGTTCATCTCCGAACCCGTTGCCGCTAGAGTAAGGACCGTACCCAAACGGACGGCTCCTTCGGCCTCGGCCTTTCCTTCATAGAGGTCCCAGACATCCCCCTTGTACACAACACCCGCGGCTATAGCCTTGGCGGCATCTATTACGCTCCCGCCCCCAACACCGAGGACAAGGTTCACTCCCTCGCGCCTGGAGATCTCTATACCTCTATATACGCTTTCAAGCCTGGGGTTGGGAAGTATACCCGTAAGCTCAATAAAGGTACTCCCGGCGGCACGGACCTGTCCCAGGACCGCGTCATAAATGCCGTTCTTTTTAACGCTCCCGGTGCCGGAGACAATGAGTATCCTGCCTGATCCCCCTCTAAGCTCATCCTCCAGGCAAGATATCCGTCCTTTACCGAAATACACTCTCGTTGGTATATGAAAATCAAAATTGAGCATTGTTCTCTCCCCTTGGGTGGGACCGGACATAGTGGCCCGGTTTGGTGGATATTTTAAGGGAATTCGACAAGGCCCGGAGCTTTGAAAGCTCCGGGCCAAGATCGGAAAAGTTATTACAGATGTTTCTGGAGAGCTTTTTCTGTCTGGGGACCTACTATACCGTCCACCTTAAGACCTTTGTCCGCCTGAAAATCTTTTACCGCCTGCTTGGTCTTTGGACCGAATACGCCGTCTATGGCTCCGGCGTAGTGCCCGGCATTCTTAAGAGCTGTCTGTATCTCTTTCTTGGTCATCGCAACGCCCGCGGAAAGGTACTTCTCTGCCTGTACCACCGGAGAAGCCTTGACAGCCGGCTGGGAATAGGCATACTGTTCGGAAGCCGCCTGAGTGGAAGCGCTCGACTGGCTCTCCATCTCATCTACCCTGGCCTCAAGTTCAGTAACTCTGGTCTTGAGGTCCTTCTTGGGCTTCGCGCTTTTCGTCGAGGCACAGCCTGCCGCCGAAAGGACAAGGATCGGGACCAAAAGATATACAAGCCTTCTCATATTTTATTCCTCCTTGGATTAGTTAACTACCGGGGCCTACATCACTGATATATTACGTCAAAGAGCGGCCCAAATCAAATCAATTCTATCCGGCCGTAAAACTCTCATGAAAAAAAGCAGATCACTCCCTGTGATACTACATCCGACATTATCTTAAGCCCCTTTACTTTGGTGTCATACAAACTTATGACCCCTTTGTATTTCGGGAATTCCGGGAACATCTTCGGGAATATGTCTTCCATCTCGCCCAATCTTTTATCGCTGAAAACCACATCTTCTTTGTCCGGAAAGATCGCGAGATAAAATATGCCCGTTTCCACAAGGTCCTGGAAAAAATGCGTCCCGAATGACAGGTCCGGCATAAGGTTCCCCTTGGGAAAGGCTATCTCGCCCAGGACCGACATATGATTGATCTCAGAAAATGTGACCGGAATACCCATGGAAGGCATCGCGGTCCCCCATCTTCCCGGCCCGAGCAGGATGGTCACGCCGCCTTTATCAGAGGCTATTTTTCTGTTCACGCGCCCGATAATGCGCGCGGCCTCATGCTTTTCAGGAATGCCCAGTGAAATGTACTCATTAGACCTGACGTAAACGATCTTATCTACGCTCTGTGATATGTTACCTCCGAAAAAATGCCCCTTCGTGGAAAAGAACACGTCCCCGGGTCGGACTTTAGCCGGCATTTCTACCCTTTTACCGAAACCTCTGGTCTGCAGCGGTCGACACTGCAGAAGGTTTATCCGGTATCCCCCGTCTTTCATGAAGTTAAGCGTGAATTCGACATCGACCGCGTAGTTATACTCTTTTTCAAGTTTCTTCATCATGCCGCGCATGCGGTCAGCAAGCCCCCCCGCCGAGAGAAGTTCGTCAAAGGTCACCACCCATGACACTGGCGGAGCCTCCGCCCCGCCGGCAAGGTCCATTTCCCTGTCGGCAACGCGGGCTATCTTCATTTCTTCCACATCGACCTCCGCCAGAAGCTCCTTAAGGTCCATGGTCTGGAAACAATTATCTTTAACATTGATCAGGTCAACATCGTGCTGTGAAAATTTCACAAGGTCGTCCATGTTCCCGTGAGGACGACGAAGAGGACGGTCAAGAGCGGCGATGCGCGGATAATCCCCTTCGACGCGGTTCACCGCCCTGGTCCCAAGGCCTAACACGAGTCTCAACATGCCCGCCCTGGGGTCCATTTCCTCCTGCCATACATAGGTATTGTAGGAGACCCCCACCCCCGAAACATCCGGGAAAAAGTACTTTCCGTGATAGGCACCGGATACCCTCTGGACAAGAAGCGCCATCTGCTCATCAAGCTTGTCAAGTCCCCTCTGATGCCTGTAAACAAGCGCGTCCTCGCTCATGGTGCTGGCGTATATCTTTCTTACCGCGTTAACGAACTCAATATACCTCTGCTCGGGAGGCCCCTGGTTCGGCAGAAAAATGCTTTCATATTTACCGGCAAAAGCGCTGCCGTAACTATCCTCAAGAAGGCTTGATGATCTGACTATCACGGGGCTTGTCCCGAAATACTCTATCATCTGCTGGAATTTTTCCATCATCTCTTCAGGGAACGCGCCGTAAAGCATCTTTTCGCGAAGATCGGCGGCCGCGTCATAGTACCCTTCAGCGGTCTTTTGTCTCATCCTGAGGCGCCACCATCCGTTCTCGACAATGTAGCTGTAAAAAACATCTGACCCGATGTAGTATGAATCGTGCGGCTCGAATATTTCTTTCCAGTCACTGGATCTGTCGTTCAAAAGGATATTCCTTGCCAGCAGCATGCCTACGGTCTTCCCTCCGATGAACCCCGTGCCTATCATGCGCGCTTTAATAGCAAGAAGTGCATCAAGCGTCAGTGAGGTCTTGGCGAGAGTCATTATTTTAGCGTCGCGCGTTATCATTATCCGGCAGATCCGGTCCACCATCTCGTCTTTCCGCTTGGTCTCAAAGCCTGAACCGGACATTTCCTGCGCCTGCATAAAAAGTATATCCCAGTTATCCAGGTTCCTCCTGGGAGCCGAAGCGCTCCCTATGCCGCTTATACAGGAGAGTACTTTCGAAATATTAAGACTGTCGGTGACGGGAAGGAATTTGGCGCCCGAACGTACGTGCGGGAGGAACATCGTGGGAGAATACCGGTTCCATACCTTCAGGGGATGGACGTAATATTTCTTGCCGCAACAGTAGATATCCACTAAAAGCTGTGTGGTCTCGCGTATGCGGGCTACCGTCTTGAAGGAATGGCGGTTACGCAGTATGGCGAAATACGCTACGGTATCAAGTTCGAAAAGGTACGGACAGGTCACCATAAAGAAATTACCTATCATGAGATCGGTCGCCCAGGCCGAAAGGAGGTCGGAAAGACAATCAAAAACATAACAGGCCCCCGCGCCTTCTCTCCCGATAATTTCGCTCACCTCGGAGGTAAAAGCCTCGAACCCGGAGGAGGCGTCCAGGTCGTATATTCTTGTAGCTTCCTCGGGTCTTAACAGCGGTTTGTGCGGCGCGAACCTCATATATATGAGTGTTTTGCCTGAAGCGAGCGCTTCACGGGCGAATGGTACGGCAAAGTCCTTGTAGTCCTTTATCTTATCTATCTGCCAGACTACGTTGTCTCCATCCCTGAGGCCGTTAAGTATCCCGTCCAACCCCTTGATCCCGGTAGTGACCATCTAACGTCCTCCATAACCCTTGACGAGTGAAGACAAACTCGGTGAACCGTGGACTATCTCGTATCCTGCGTCGTGCGTCGTGCGTTCCGTCCGTAAAGCACGGAACGAATGTCATGGGTCGTGTGTCGTGGGTCGTGAGTGCAATTACCTTCCCAGTGACCCATGACTCCCTGACGACTGGCCTCTACCGACTGACGACTAAGTTTGCCCATGACCAATGGCAATTGACCCATGACCAGTATTCTTCGCCATCTGCGGGGCGCCCCTCGACAAGCAAACGACAAACTACCAACAACAAACTCCTGCTCACAGCTCTATTCCTCTTTATCCCGCAAAAACTGGCGCGTAAGCGCCGCTCCGACAAGGTCCCTGAACAAGGGATGCGGTTTGTCGGGCTTTGACCGGAACTCCGGGTGAAACTGGCACGCTACGAACCAGGGGTGTCCCTTGACCTCCACGATCTCCACAAGATCGGCTTTTTTGTAAGTCCCGGATACAATGAGGCCTTTTTTGGCCATGTCCGTGCGGTACCTGTTATTGAATTCGTAACGATGTCTGTGCCGTTCCGGGATCTCGGATCTCTTATAGGCTTCGCGGCTTTTTGTGCCGTCTTTCAGGGAACAATTATAAGCTCCGAGCCTCATCGTACCGCCCATGTCCTTCACTTTCTTTTGTTCCTCAATAAGGCTGATGACGGGGTACCTTGTCTTCCTGTCGAACTCGGTGGAATTGGCCTTTTTCATTCCGCAAACGTTCCGCGCGAATTCTATGACCGCCGTCTGCATGCCAAGACATATACCCAGGAAAGGCACCTTATTCTCCCTCGCGAACTTTGCGGCATCGATCTTTCCTTCTATCCCCCTGGACCCAAAACCTCCGGGAACAAGCACGCCATCAACATCTTCAAGGTTCGAGGCCGCGCCTATCCGCGATACATCCTCCGAATCCACCCTCTTTATCTCTACCTTAGCGTTATGATATATGCCCGCGTGTATGAGCGCCTCGTATATGGATTTATAAGCGTCCTGCAGCGTGATGTATTTGCCCACTACCGCGATCTTCACTTTTCTTTTCGGAGACTTTATCCGGTCAACGACCTCTTCCTGCCATTTGCCCAGATCGCCTTTTTTAGCCTTGATCCCGAGCCTTTTGAGCACCTGCGTATCCAGGCCCTGTTCACCGAATATCAGGGGTATTTCATACACGGTCTCCACGTCTATAGCCTGAAATACCATGTCCCTGGCCATATTGCAGAAAAGAGCGATCTTCTCCCTGGCTTCTTTGCTTATCGGGAATTCTGAACGGCACAGAAGGATGTCGGCCTGTATACCTATCTCCCTCAATTTCTGGACACTGTGCTGGGTCGGTTTTGTCTTGATCTCCCCGGCGCTCCGAATATAAGGGATCAAGGTGAGATGTATGAACACTACGTTCTCGCGGCCTTCCTCCAAAGAGAACTGCCTGATGGCTTCAAGATATGGGAGTCCCTCTATGTCGCCTACGGTACCTCCTATCTCGACAATGAGGATATCCGGTTTTGAGGTCCTGGCGACCTTTCTTATGCCGCTTTTTATTTCGTCAGTGATATGGGGGATCACCTGGACGGTGTTGCCGAGATATTCTCCCCGGCGCTCCTTCATTATGACGGAATGATAGACTTTGCCGGTAGTTATGTTGTTTTCTCTTCCAAGCCTGGCGTTAGTGAACCTCTCGTAATGCCCAAGGTCCAGATCAGTCTCGGCGCCGTCATCGGTAACATACACTTCTCCGTGCTGGTAAGGATTCATCGTGCCGGGGTCGACGTTTATGTAGGGATCGCACTTGATGATGGAGATCTTAAGTCCGCGGGATTCGAGGAGTTTTCCTATGGACGCCGAGGCGATGCCCTTTCCCAAACTCGATACAACACCTCCGGTAACAAAAATGTACTTGGTCATACTTGCCCCCCTGTTTCCAGCTTATACTCAAGTCAGTGTCAAAGTCTGTTTGTTGTGTTAATGCGTTAAAGGGTTAATGGGTTGATGCGTGCTTTCGTTATGCGTCGCGTGTCTTGCGTCGTGCGTCCCGTCCGTAAAGCACGGAACGAATGTCATGGGTCGTGTGTCGTGAGTGCAATTACCTTCCCAGTGACCCATGACTCCCTGACGACTGGCCTCTACCGACTGACGACTAAGTTTGCCCATGACCAATGGCAATTGTCCTATGACCAATATTCTTCGCCATCTGCGGGGCGCCCCTCGACCAACAACCAACAAACTACCAACAACAAACCCCTGCTTACTGCTCTCTGACATCTGCCATCAGACATCCTGCGACCGAGCGCGAAATGTGCGAGGAAGTGCCGAGGCCTCCGGACGAGGCCATCTTGCATCCTGCATCTTGAATCTTGCATCCTGCATCTGCCCTCTGATATCTGATGTCCGTGATCTGTCACCTTACCCCTTTACCCCTTTATGGTACTCCTGGATCGACTTGACCCCGAGTTCTCCCTTTACCCTGGCACCCATCCCGCTGACCGCGGCCTGCGCACCCTGCAAAGTGGTTATGCACGGTACTCCGTGCATAACGGCAAGGCTCCTTATAGGTTTCGAGTCAGATTGGCCGGACCTGCC